>JAJVHT010000213.1:0-12029 GCA_022072515.1 bacterium | reverse complement strand
AACATAGCATTGCCATTTGGCATCAAAATAAATGCGCGCATGCCGATTGGAAATGATCGGCGGCGTGAGCATAATGCTATTGCCCTTGCTTTTTCCGATGGTCGCTTCCTGGGAAAATTCGAAGTTCGCGCCGGAAAATAAACCGGTGGTGCAGAAAAGTCTCGCTTTCATCCTTGCGCTCCCATAGAGGCATTGTCCTAAAATTTTTTTATTCCGTTAATCCAAATACAACAGCAAATTCGACCGATTGGTTTTGTTCGGGTGAAAATAATGGCATGTTACGCAACGATTCGAGGTTTCGTTGGCATTGTGACAGGCGCGGCAATTTTCAATGCCGGGAATATTTTGAATGGCGGCGCGATCCTGTTCGATCTTCAGCGCCGTTTTGCCGGCGATGGCGGCCTGCAACGGAATTTCTGTGTGGCATTCCAGGCAGCGCCGTTGCACGATATGCGCGCGGTGATTGAACTCGGCGCGCCGCAAAATCTGCTGATCTTTTTGCACGCGTCCAATCGCCGCTTGTTCAACGGTGTGACACTCACGGCACGGCTCCGTCAATGACATGACCAAATCATGCAGCCCGCTGATTTGCTCGGCGCTCAAATTCGGATTCACTTTGGCCGGCGGCCAGAGCAATTTGGCGTCGCCATTCAGACCCGGTTGGCGTTGCAACTTATGGCGCGCTGCTTTCAACAGGGAATCGATTTTAACCAGCTCGCGCTGCACCTCCGGTTCGGGCCGGCCGCGCAAACCGGCCGCATAATCCTGCAAAGTTTGAATCGCTTCGTAATAAACCCCCGTCGCCGCGACTGGCCGGTTTGGCGAGGCCGTTTCGCCGCGCGTTTTCAACAATTCACTAAAGCCGGCATTGGGATAAAGCGCGCCGCGAATTGTGCGCAAATTTTCCAAAACCCAGGGGTCTTCATGGTGAACCGGCGCTTTCACCAAACGATTGCCCGGCTTGAGCTGAAACTCATTGGGATTGGTGTTGAAGGCCCACTGCGTGCCGGGGTCACGCCGGTTGCGAATCGTTTCCAATGTTTCGACGCCGGGTTCCAAAATCGCATCGGCAGTTTTAATTTTGAGCGCCGGTGTTCCGATCGTGCCGGTCAAATGACAGGCCTGGCAATGCGTGTCAAAATCAATCGCAGCGAAATGTTTGCCGTCAGGCTGCGGATTGTGGCAGTACAAGCAGGCGCGTTCTATATCCGTCAATTTTTCGCGTTTGACGACTTCCTTGACGTGCTTGATATGGGTGAACGCCAGCGTCGAATCATCAGTAAGTTTTTGACTGGCAAATTGAAATTGCGGATGATTTTTGTTGAACGAGCCATATGCGTGGCACTGTGTGCAATAGGAATCCGGCACCTGGGTCACCTGCGCCTCGCGGCCTTGATGTTCCAAATGGCAGACGGCGCAAGCTGTTTCTTTTGCCGCAAAGTCGTGCCCGGCAGTTTTGAGGCGTTGTTTCTCGCCAGAGCGATAGACATAATGCGATGCAAAAGTATAGGCGCCGAGTTGGTCGCCCGTTTTCTCGTGGCACACCGAACATTTGACGCTGGTCACTTCACCGAAGGGTTCATGGCACGAAGCACAATCCTTCTCAAATTTGGCGTGATTGGAGGAAAGCGGGCCGCTGGCGGTGAAGCTGCTTTTGAGAAAGAAAAAATCAACAACACCATATATCAAGATGCCAAGACCCAGCAAGCCGCCGGCCACCAGCATGGCGCGCCGCGAATCCGGAAAAATATATTTGCGCGAAACCGTAAGCCGGAGATCGCTGAAAGCGCCTTTGTTCTTTGTTTTTTTTTCTTTGTCGGCCAAAGCGTATGCGATTGAAAGGGTGAAAGTATTGAAACGTAAAATTGTAAAACGTAAATATTGTTGCAGCCAGCCTCAATAATACAGCACGGCGAATAAGTGCATCCCGAGCAAAACCAGCAGTACGAGCGAGGCCGGGACGTGCGTGTAAAGCCACAGGCGCAGGAGGCGCTGCAGCGTGTAATGCGCGTCGATTTCGAGCTTGGTTTTATAAAAAGCTTCCAACTGATTCAGCTTTTCCTTCTCGCCGGCCGGCAGAAAACCGCGCAGATAAGCAAACTGTTTGAGGCGCGATTGAATGCCGCCGGTGATGTCAATGCAGTAAATCAATCGCGGCCGCGGCGCCGCCAACGCCAGCGCGATACTTTTTTGATAGAAATCTTTTACCGGCGCGGCGCAGGTATCCACCAACGCATTGACCTTCTCGCCAATTTCCGCAATCAGCTCGGGGATTCTTTCATAAACCGCCTCGATGGCGAGGCCGGAGGTCAAAAGCTTGGGAATCCATTTTTGTAAGATAACGCCGATCACACCGCTGACCGAAACCCAGAGGCTAAAAAACCAGAGCCACCAGGTGAGAAGGCCGTGCGGCTGGCGAAAGCCGGTGTGCATGAAGATCAACAGCAGGCATAATGTGCCGCCATAAAGATGAAATTGCAGCCAGGTTTGCGCTTTACCCATGCCGCTGCGCAAAGCGAGTTTCGTCATGCGCCGGCGCGCGCCCAACAACGCGGCGCCAACCATTAAAATCGCGGCAAGCGTGCCGTAGGTCAGCCCCCAAATATTGGCGGGGCGAACCTCGGCAATAATCGTGTTCAACAAAAATGCCGCGCTGCAAATGATTACCGCCACGATAAACCAACGCGCGGCGGATGAACGCGTACGCTTTTTAATAAAATAAAAAATTCCTCGGCGCACCATCTTTCACAAACCTGTAAGTAAAAATTGTATTTCGAATGTTGCACTCCCTTCCCCTTGCCCAAGCCCGGCCAATAAAATAAAGGCGATATCTAAAGTCGAAGCAGGCCTGCGCTGACTGATTGCGCAAGATTAGTACCGAATTCCGCCGAGATAAAATAATTTTCTGCAATTAAAGTTTTGAGAGCAGCAGGCGAATTTCCGGAGCTGTTAGATTCGAACGTCATCTGCAGTTCAAGGTCGCTTGTGCGAAGTCTCTTGATTAGAGAACGGTGGATTTCTTAAATGATCGCGATAGTTCGGAAAAGCCCCAAAAGCGTCATGCGGTTTTTAAAAGCACCGTGTGACTTTTAACTTAGCATTTCGAAGCGAGGGAATTTTCCTTCCACAGTTTATGTCCGCCGGATTTTTATCAACGCTTGCGTGAAAGGTCGCGCGCTGCTTTGGATACGGCTGAAGTATCACGGCGGTGTTTTTCCGGCATTTGGTTTTGAGCTAACACAACATCGTTAAGTTTTCCCCACGATGAATTGTGGGGCCAATTTCATATTGTCCCTCTCGGGATTCTATAGACGCGCATGCAAGATATCGACACGCAACTTAACGTTGTCGTACTAAGCGAGTGCCGAGTTCTCACTTCACTCAAACGTGTGGCCACAATTCCACCTAAATTAAATACTCATCCTGTCGTTATTTTACACATAATTTCCATATTTAAATGAAACCCAGGAGTATTGCGGTTAAATGAAAACAAGGCGTTGGAAGCGTTACACCGTGGCGGACGTTCCGGCACGTTTCTTGATTCTTCAATAAGGTAGAGATGAACATTGCAGCTCTATATATTTTCAGAAAGGAGCGTGGCGCTATGTTTCGTCGCTTCATGATGGCCGCTGGATTTGGGGTGTTGATTGGCTTCCTCATGGGCTGTGCTGGCCCCGCCAAAACCGTCATCAACAAAGAAAGCATTCCCTATTTTACCGAAACCAAAATCTTGAGTGTGACGTTGATGAACGGCGAGGTGATTCGGTTCGATCAAAATGGCGGCCAGTATTACGAACATTATAAAAACAAAGCGCGCGTGATCGTTGGCCGCACCGAACCGGGCAAGTCGATCGTTATTGCGCTCGACAATGTCCGCAAAGCGCGCCTCGAAAACCAAGAAGAGGTGGACACGAATGGGGTGTTCATTCCGGCGCTTTTAATCGTGGGACTGGTGGTTGCGATTCGGCAATAACAAGAACGCATTTTACCCACAGCGTTGGCATTCAAATTGCGCAATGATTCTGCTTAAGCCGGTGGTCGTTTCTGACAATCTCGCATATTCGCCTGCAGGACGAGAAGCAGCCGCGTCACTTCACGACACGACTGTAATGGGCGAGACGCAATTTTGAAATTACACCAGGATCAAGCCGGCGTCATTTTTATGCAGGAGGCAGTATCATGATGCAAGCGCCAAGCAAGCGAGCGCCAAACATTTTTTTATTTTCCACCTTCGTTCTATACATTTTTTGCGGTCTGTCGCTTTTATTGACGGCTTGCGAGGATCGCCTCATGAAGCCGCCGCGCGTGCAAGGGCGGCCGATTTACGGCGTCGATACGGCGAATAATCTTGTTCGCTTTGGCAGCCAGCGCCCGGACTCGGTGATGCGCAAAAAAATTTCCGGTCTCAATCCGGGCGAAACGATCGCCGGCATCGATTTTCGACCCGTCGATAATCGCCTTTATGCCATTAGCAGTTTCAGCCAGTTGTATGTGTTGGATACGTTATCCGGAACGGCTGTGCCCGTCGGGCCGTCGGCCTTACCCACCTTGCTCAGCGGAACTTACTTTGGATTTGGTTTCAATCCCGTTCCCGATAAAATTCGCATTCACAGCAATGCCGAGCAAGATTTGCGCTTGGATCCGGACATCGGCAGTCTTGCCATCGATTCGACGCTGGCATACGATTCCGGCGATGCGTATTTCAATGTCAATCCGAATATTGTCGGCACGGCGTATACGAACAGCGTCCCGGGTGCGGCTTCGACCACGCTGTTCGCCATCGATTCGAATCTCGATGTGCTTGTGATTTTGCCCATTCCGAATAACGGCAGACTCCAAACGATTGGGTCGCTCGGCGTCAACACGAACGATTTGGTGGGGTTTGATATTTCCGGAAAAGATGTCATGGCCTTTGCCTCACTCACGATAAATCCGGCGGGTGGTTCAAGCTTTTATGCCATCGATTTATCGACGGGCGCGGCAACGTTAATTGGCGCCCTCGGCAATGGCGCAACACTGAATAGCCTTGCAATTGCGCCTTAACCAATGGCAGGAATACAACAAAAGCAATGGGAAGAATTGCACAAAATCCATTCCCAATTTGTATCAAAACGGAATCTTGAATTTCGATTTTGTATGAGTGAGACAATTTACACCTTGCGCGCCGCACCGATGTTCGTTTGGCGGCGGGCGAAGCGATCACTTCAACATCAATGAAGACAGGATGTTACTGCTCATCAAATTGCTCCTTTAAAATATCAATGCGTCATGTGAATTTTTGGCACGTGAGTTGTAAGATAATAAGAGCAAGAGAACAATTAGGAATGTACTGACAGGACGTCGGACAAAAAAGATTGTGGCTCCCCCTCACAGCCAAGAGGCCCAGGGTCGTAAGACTCGGGCCTTTTTTATTTTGGTGCTGAAGGCAAGGGCGAAGATTCAATGCCGGCTCTAAGTGCCATACTCTCAACGCTGCCGCTTTTTCGTAATTGCAATTCGTATTTCGAATTTGTAGTTTACCCGCTTCAGCGAACAACATAGCGCTCATAGCATGCCGATCTTGGATTTCAGCATCTCAACCCAACTTCAGTCCGTACAACACGTTGGCGCGTAAAGTTTAGATAACACTCAACCAGGCATTTTTCGAGGTTGTGTGGCACGTGACTTGTAATAAGAATAGACCAAGAGAATAGTAGAAAATCGCCGACAGGAAAGTTGGCAAGACAATGATTGTGGCTCCCCCTCACAGCCAAGAGGCCCAGGGTCGTAAGACTCGGGCCTTTTTTATTTTTATACCGAGGCAGGCACAGACTCGTCCGTTTAAGTTTGGGATGAAATTTGCGTACTGGAGGAGTGACAAGTGATGCTGTAACTCATCAATTAAGGAGATAGTTTAGCATGAAAAACCCAGAAGTTCAAACCCGCCGCGAGTTTTGTCTTAACGCCTGCCAGGCCGCATCATTGTTTGCAATAAGCGGAGCGCTCTCGGCGCTTCTCCAAGGCTGTTCATCGGACGATCCTCTCTCATCGAACGCACAAAACCTGTCTAAAATACAAGCTACGGCCGTCAATGGAACCGTCACGCTCAACATTGATGCAAATTCGCCATTGGCAACCGTCGGCAGTGCGGCGCAGGTGCAATACGGCGGCAATACGCTGTTGGTTGCCCGCACGGCGCAGGATACGTTTGCAGCAGTTACCGCCGTCTGTACGCATCAAGGTTGCACTATCACGGGATACGGCAATCAAGTTTATACCTGTCCCTGTCACGGCTCACAATTTGACACCAACGGTCAAGTCAAGCGCGGCCCGGCGGGCAGCGCGTTGCGCAAATATCAGGCGCAATTTGCCAACAATCAGTTGACGATTACAGTGTCGTAAGCAACTTACGCCAGGATAAAAAAAGCCACTGCGTTTCTCTCGCGGTGGCTTTCGCATTTTCAAGCCCGGCTACATCTTTGCTTTCAAATATATTGCTTCATTTTTCTCACCCGCGCCCCTTGCCTTGGCGTGCCGTGAGGCAATGTCACGGCCTACATCTCAACAGTATCAAATTCTGCAAACCTCTGTTGCCGCCGGCTTTGCACTCGCGAGTTTTCACGTGCGACCCTAATTTTGGGGTTTCTTGATCGTTCTGGATAACCAGAAATAAAGCAGTGGCATACCAACAAGTTCTGCGGCCAACGAACCCACAATATCTTTACCAAAGGTGATGTCAGGCTGCATTTGACTGAAGCGCGCCAATCCGCCGAGAAAAATTAAAGCCAGGGCAGATTTCAACGCCCTTTGATATTTTTCGACGTTGGTGGAGGCAACGATAAAAAGAAGCCCGATCCCGGTCCAAAGTCCGCCGAGGAAACGGATGTGGCTGTCTTGCACCAAGTACGAATGCCGATCCGTGATTTCAAAAAACGTTTTTGGGCCTTGCCATCCTAAAGTGAGCATGCCGCCGAAGGCGGTATTAACGCCGGTAAAAATGATAACCATCCCCGCTAAGATCAAGACCACTCGTAATCCGATCACGCTGGCATTTTTCATGATTGGCTTCCTCAATTCGGTTTTAATGCATGACTTTATTTTTCATAAGCTGGCGCAATTGCAAGTGAAATTTTCTTTTTGCTTTCAAAAAGAACCCAAACAAACGGCAAGAGATACAAGATTTTCAAGTCTGCCGCTGTCGCATTTAATGAGGCGCCAAGATAAGATGAACTATAACTATATACTTCTAAACATACAACGATTGACATGGCCAGCAATCCTAAAATCCTCGTCTTGCCCTGGCTATCAATGAGCAACATCGCTACCAACCAAAATATAAGCAAATCACCCAGCCATTTTTCCAACCGCTGCCCCAATACTTGATAGGCAAGATAAGTGAGCGATTCGTTTTGTATCAGCGCACTCACTCCTTGCAAAAGGAAAATGACCGCCAACGCGCTCGCCGATACACATCCTATCCAGGTTATCCATCGGGTTATCTTAAAATCGAAAACAGCGCATGCCATGAGGGCAAAACCTGCCGCGAGCGTCAAATGAAACGTGGTCTCGACGCCGATACCCAAAAATTTTTGACACAACACGGCGAGCGGGATCCCTAATAAAAAAAACAAAGCGGCGAAAAAGCCTCGTGATGATCGCATATTGATTCATCCGGTTTCGGCAAGCTTGTACTCGAAGCCGTCGAAGTGCTTGTGGCCGTGACGGCGCTCAACCTCTGTTCTTGGTGGTCGCTTCGAGATTGCCGTGAAACTGTTTGTCGATTGCCATCCTGCCGAGAGTCGCGTCCGCGGCTTTATCATCCGGCGCTTGCAGGCTCCGCTTGCCTGCAAATGTTCCGTTTGCTCGAGCCGTCGTAATAGACTTTTCCTTGATCTTTACAAATTCCGCCTGGGGCGATGACGAAAAAGACTTTACACCTCAGAGTACGCTGTCCCCTCCGGCACATCCGTATAGCTCTCGAATTCGATCCGGTAACCATCCGGGTCCAGCAATGAGGTGACCCACATCCCATTCCCGACGAAGGGTCGTGAGGCCTTAATTCCACGCGAGGTGACTTCACGATAGAACGCCAGCGCGTCTGCGCAGATAAAGCAGATCGAGACACCCACGCCGACTTTTCCCTCCGGCACCCACGAGTCGTGCCCTTCCTTCTTGAACTCTTGCAGCATCAACGCCGCGCCGCCGCGTTGCAGCCAGCACCAGCGCAGCTTGCCCTCGTCAATCCATTTGTTGGCCATCTCAAAGCCAAGGCCGTCGCTGTAATAACGGATGGACGCTTCGATATTCGACACGGCGAAAAACGGCACAGCTTGCTTGACGTTTGGTTCCATAATTCATTCCATTTTGGCACTGTTAAGATGAATGAAAAGCTTTTAAATCATCTAGCCACAATTATTTTGCTAAAAGGTTAGCGCTCTCGAACTTCGGCACCTTTGCTTCAGGCGTCATTGGATTATCCCACCATCTTGCCGTGCCGTCGAAGCAGTTCGTCAACTTCTGCGTAGCCGGAGGGAAAAGCGACGCCGTTCACCGACGCTCCCGCGCGAAGCAACGCTTCTACCGACTCGGGCGAACGCCTGTAAGTCCAGTAGGAGTCCACGCAGGCTTTCACCGCCAGAGCCAATGCAGTGCGTCCCTTCCCATCCCTCGCGTCGATCGGCGCTCCTCGTTCGATGAGAAGCTTCACGGTCGTAGGCCACGCGCGCCAGGCGGCAACGTGCAGCGCCGTACTGTTCGGCGCGATATCGAAATAGCCGTCGCCCTCATACAAGGCCCCGGCTTTCACGCCGAGATCGAGCAGGTGTCGAACGCCGTCGCTGTTCGCGGTGCCGGCAAACTCCGCGAGCAGCTTGCCTCCTTCCGCAAGGATTTCGCCAACGAGTTGCGGTTCACGCGCTGCGAGAGAACGGACCGCTGCCGCGTCGTTTCTGGCGCATGCTGCAATCAGCCGCTCGACGCCGTGAAGTTCAATGGGAATGCCGCGTTGCGCGAACAATGCAAGCACCTCGCCCCGCCCTCTTCTCGCCGCAATTGCAACCGCGGACTTTCCGTCCCACCGGTTCGGCAGCGCCGGATCGGCGCCGTGGCCCAACATCGCCTCGATAATCTTCAGATCATTGTCGCGCCGCAGCGCTTGATGCAATGCCGTGAAGCGCCAATGCGTCATGCGATTGGGATCAGCGCCGTGCTCGAGCAAATATTTGATACCGTCATAATCGTGCCAATCCGCCTTGCGCAACAGCATGATTGCCATGCTGTCGTCGTTGAGCTTGCCACTCTCCGCCAGAACTTGTAAGGCGGCGTTGTCGTAGGTTTCCGGCGTATGATACACGACTTCGCCGTCGTTCGGCTCCGCGCCGCGTTCGAGCAGCAGGCGAGTCAGCTCCGCATGATGCGCGATACCGGCGGCGCCATAGAGCACGGACTCCCACTCGGGCTGCGGCTGGTGGTTCTCCTCGAACCAGCCGCTATTCGCGCTCGCGCCGGCGTCAAGCAACGCCGTTGCCGCCCGCACAAAACCGTCCGAACGATTGCGCTCGAGCCGAAAATATTTCGAGAAACAAAGATGCGTGAGTGCATCCCACCCGCGCGGGCCTCCTTTCGCCGTGGCGTTGCCGGGATCGAGCGCGAGAAACCGGCGCACGGCGGCATCGTCGCCGAGAATTGCGGCGGTGTGAATGCTGGCGTTTGCCACTTCGGGATGCGCGGTGAGAATCGCGTCAGCGCGCTCCAGTGTTCCCGCTCCATGCGAAGCGTCAAGCGGAACACATGCGGCCTCGATAAAAGCTGTTGTTTGATCGTTCATTGGAATCAATACTCCTTGGTTTCCACCGCCTCGACAATACGCGCTTGCGGGTTCATCATGATCTTGCCTTGGACGCGGCCCCATACGACACGCATGGCAGCGAGCAGCGCTTCGGCCTGGCTCACCGTGTCGAACTCCAAGTCGATCATCACGTAGTTGGCATCGTCGAGCGGCCGCAAAATTTGATAACGGCGTACGCCTGATTTTTCCCGGCCGATAGGATCGCTGTCGAAGGCCTGTTTCCAACCGTCAAAGTTGGAAACGGGGTGTTCGATCCTTAGAATGTACATTTTTAGCTCCTCTACTTTCACAGGAAGAATTTTATCGCATTGTTTTAAGCTGGGATTCCAAACGTGCAAGCCGGCTTTTGCGATCACCCCATAATTCGACCACTGCCGGCTGTTGGCCGGAAAACAGCCCATAGATATCTTCGCGATATATTTGTTTGAAATAGCGATCGACCTCGAAGCAAAAGCGCTCATCCTCGTCAGCGTCAAGTCTTATTTTGTGCCGTTCGACGATGGGCAAAAAGGCAATTAGTTCCAGGCGTTCGATGCTCTTGGCGACTTGACGCAATAAATCACGCCAAGGCTCGAGCGCAGTATTGCCGAAATCCCGTTTAGACACGTACATCAGGTAGGCGATATAATCAATTGGGCATCGGTCAAAAATGACGTTGTCCTTCTTTTCATAAGCATTGGTGCGCTCCAAACTGTATTCCAATTGGGTAATGAAGTCGTCTTGCCTCGGCTCTTCGGCGAAATTAATCCCGAATTGTTCCTGCAAGACATAATACGGCTCCGATTCCAGAACGAATTCCGGATGCTTTTCCACAAAATCCTCGGCTAATGTGCTTTTGCCAATAGCGTGCGTTCCTGAAATCGCCAGGCGCATTTTGACGCTTTCAATAATAATTTAAGCCTCGGCTGCTCCGGCTTTTTCCTTCCTTATGAACGGATGCAGGAGTTGCCGCAGATACCCTCCGGGAAGGTTTTCTTGAATGCCATAACTGGCCGGCCATTCGTTGCCGGGGAGATAATACGATCCGAAAATGAAATCAATCAAAGGCAAATGCACCGCAAAATTTTTGTTGAAGGTTTTGGGGTCGTCGGAATGATGCCAGTGATGGTATTGCGGCGTCACAAAGATATATTTTAGAAAGCCGAAATTGATTTTGGTGTTGGAATGAATCAAGACGGTTTGAAAGGCGATGAAGATCACATAAACGACCACGACGTTCCGGGAAAAGCCCATGATAAAGATGGGAATAAAACCAAAGGCTCTGGTGACAAAAATGTCGATGAAATGCAGCCGCGAGGCCGCCAGCCAGTCCAGCGCTTTGATCGAATGATGGATGGCATGGAACCGCCACAGCACCCGATGGCGATGAAAAAAACGGTGCATCGTATACTGCGCCAAATCCGTCAGCAGCAAGGCGCAGAAGAATTGGAGAAAAAACGGCCACGTCGAAACGCGATTCTGCAACGGTTCCAAATTTACCCAGCCAAACAATACCGCAGACGGGGTGATGGTAACCAGCGCGATGATTTGGATGAAAAAATGGCCGATACAGAAATACATCAAATCCGTTTGCCATTCCGGGCGCAGGATGATTTGCTGTTCTCTTTTGGGAAAAATCTTTTCGAGCGGAATGAAGATCAGCGCCAACACCAAAAGATCGAGAATGGCCCAGTCCAAGCCAATATAAACCAAGCCGGTGTCAAACTCCTTGACCTGGACCTGCCAGCCGCCCAACAAAATGGCAACGGTTGAGCACAGCATGCCGATAACCCCCATACGCTTTCTTTTGTTCAAGATAAAAGTCAGCAACCCAAATGAAAAAGAAAGCACCAGTGTAAAAAATAAAATCTGACGAAAAAGCGCAATGGGATAGGACTTGCGAATCTCCGGTGTAGTAAAAAACTCCGGAAAAAGAAAACAGACGACGGCAAAAAGACTGAGTGCACCCAGAAATAGCGACAGGTAACCGCTGATTCTACCTTCTCCGAGGCGAAATGGCTTACTGTTCTTGGGCTGAATTTCCATCGTTGTAAATTTATGGCGTGTTCAAAAGCAAATCGTGGGTGCAATCCTTGAAACTATCGCTGTCGAAGTTCAAAAGAGAAAATACGATTCCTGGCGCTATTTTACAAGAAATTTTTCAGGTTTGAAATAGGTTGGCGTTCATGGAGGGGGAAAGGTTCATCGCGCCGCGCGAATTCTT
>JAJVHT010000148.1:6023-21698 GCA_022072515.1 bacterium | reverse complement strand
TCCAGCGTGATCAATTCGCCGGCGCGCAAAATGGCAACGCGCTGGCAGAGGGTCTCGACTTCCGATAAAATGTGCGACGAGAAAAAAATCGTCGCCCCGTTTTGGGCCAATTCTTTGATCACCTCGGTGAAAGCGCGCTGCATGAGCGGATCGAGGCCGAGCGTCGGCTCATCGAGCAGCAGCAGGTCGGGTTGATGTTGCATGGCAATCACCAAGCCGAGCTTTTGGCGCGTGCCGTGCGAGAGCAGCTTGACGCGACGCTGCAAAGTGGCCGCTTCCAACGCAAAAGCTTCCAGCAGGCGTGTTCTCAGAAGCGGCGGCCGCAGCGGCCGAAAGCGCGCAAAATAATCGAGCAGGGCCTGCCCGGTCATTTCCGAATAAAGCCGCAATTCACCGGGAAGAAAGCCCAGGCGTTGCCGAATGGTAACGCTTTGCCGCGAAAGCGGCGCCACCCGCTCGCCGAAGAGGCAGGCTTCGCCAGCTGTCGGCGGCGCCAAACCCAGAATGAGCCGCAGCGTCGTTGTCTTGCCGGCGCCGTTCGGGCCGAGGTAGCCAAAAATCTCGCCCGGCGCGACCGCTAAACTGACGTTGCGCAACGCGGCAACCTGGCGATACTGTTTGGTCAAATTTTTTAATTGGAGACAAGGTGTATTCATGCAAAGGACCAAAGAACTAAGCGCTTTACCCGGACAAACTTTATAAACTTAAAAGTTGTCTCACGCACCACTTTTGTAAGTAACATGTTTCAGCCTGGAACAAACAGCACACCCGGAGTTGTGCCAGGAAAGAAACTTTTCGCAGCCAAAACGGCGATTTTGTGCGTAATTGCGGCCTCGGGTGGGGATGGCCAGAACGTTTTGAAGTTGGCATGAGACTTGTAAGATAAAAGATTGGAAGAGACAAGGTAAGCTGGTGACTTTCGGATATGTGCGCCGGCTTTCCTTATCACCCCAAAAGATTTTAACAGAGTTTTCCATCCACCCCTCCTTTCCTGGAACGGCGAAGGCGAGTAATCGTCTTCGCCGTTTTGTTTTTTAGTCCGCAGTGCGATATCAACCGTCTGGTGGCACCTGTTGAGTTAATTTGAAGGTAAAATTACCGGAAGCATTGTTGCGCAAAAAATCATTATCCCTTTTAAAATATGTGATGAAGATAATGAAAAATTTCGCGAAGGTCAAGGTGAGAAATCCGGGGCGGAAAAAGCCTGCAGGCGCAATTAAAAAATCATTTGGTATTTTTATGATTCAGTGCTATATTGATCACAACACAGGTGCCCCGTCCGGAACGTTAAACGGTATTTAGCGTTCCACGCGGGGAGAATAGGGAATGCCGTGCAAATCGGCAACTGTCCCGCAACTGTAAGCAGCTTGTTTGGGGCGCGGTCGAGCCACTCTCGTGGGAGGGGAAGGCTTGACGCCCGCGGACTTTTAGACAAACGCGAACCACATCGGCGTGCGTATTAGTCCGTGAGTTTATCGCTGCAAGTCAGGAGACCTGCCTGTGCGTTAAATCCGTTTTCCCGATTTTCTATCGAATCGGGAATGGAGCCTTCGAGGGTAAGGCCAAATGCGCTGTGTCGTGATGCCTTGATTTTTCCGCAGCCTCATTTCCTCGAAGTGGGGCTGATTTTTTTGCCCCCTTCGCCAAGATTTTCCGCCTGCCTTCGTCTCCCCATCGCATTTTTATTTTTACGGAGGAGATTATGTTGAATCGTTTTCTGGCAATTGCCGCCATGCTTTTGCTACTGGGCCATGGGGCCATGGCCCAAAACGGCAAAATCATTCGCGGGCAAGTGACGGATGCGCAAACCGGCAGGCCCTTGCCGGGCGCGAACGTTTTTTTCATCAACGGCGCCGGCACGAACAGCGATGCCAACGGCCGTTTTCGTTTCAAAATTGGGGTGGCGGCCAACGATTCGTTGCGCATCAGTTTCATGGGATATCGCCCCGCTGCCATCGCCATTGGCGACGTCGATGCCGAGTTGCAAATCAAGCTCACTGCCACGACGGTGCTTTTTGCCGAAACGATTGTGACGGCGACGCGGCAAGCCACCGTGCGCGCGGCAGCGCCGGCGGCAACGGAGTTAGTGGAAATCAATTCGCCGCAAATCCTGGCGCGGCAAAATGTCGGCGAAGCGCTCGCCGCCGCGCAGTCGATCTTTGTGAAAGAATACGGCAGTGTGAGCGGGCTGAAAACCATCAATCTGCGCGGCGCCAGCGACGGACAAATTTTGGTGCTTGCCGACGGCGTGCGTTTGAATAATCCGCAGACGGGCGCCATCGATGCGAGTTTGCTGTCACTCGCCGGCATCGAAAAAATCGAGATCGTGCGCGGCAATGCTTCGGCGCAATACGGCAGCGATGCCATCGGCGGCGTCATTCATCTGCGCAGCTTCCAGCCGCCGGCGGGATGGGCGAGCAGCATTCAAACCGGCGGCGGGAGTTTCGGCACCTTCAATAGCCGGGTGCAATTCGGTTATGGCCGCAAGAATTGGAACGGCGCGGTCACGTTGGATCGCTTGGTGAGTGACGGTGATTTTCCGATCACCGCGACCGGCCACAACACGCGGCAAAACAACAACTCGCAGCGCCGCGAGATTCTGGCGCGTTTCGCCGGAAACCCGCGTGACGATTTGCATTTGCAGTTGTGGCATCGCACGAATAGGACCGAGCTCGGCGTGCCGGGCTCTTTGCAATTTCCCAGCCCGGCGGCGCGGCAAAGAGATTTGAATCATCTCACCAGCGCGGCGCTGGAGTGGAACAAGAATTCACGGTGGCAGGTTAACGCACAATTTTCCACCGAGCGCCGCGACGAACGCTACACGGATCCCGACCCTTTCTTTCCAGCGGCGAGCCGCCATCGTGTGGCGACGGATTTCGGCAGTTTACAAAATCGCGCACAGTTGCATCAAACACTCGATCTGCTGGCTGGCGCTGAAATCGGCTATTTCCGCATCAATAGCACGGATCTCGGTAAACCGGAGCGCACGCAACGCAGCGGTTTCGTGCAAGCCGAGTGGAAGCCCTGGGCGGCGCAACGGCAAAACGTTTGGCAACTGCAAGTCATTCCCTCGTGGCGGTACGATGATTATTCGGACGCCGGCCAGCGCACGAGTCCGAAGCTGGCCGTTGCGCTCAATCGCCAGGCGTTGACAAAACTGAACCTGCACGGCAGCGTGGGAAAATCTTTTCGCGTGCCGGGCATGAATGATTTGTTTTGGCCGGCCGGGCCGTATCTCGCGGGCAATCCGCATTTGTCGCCGGAACGCGGGCGCGAGATCGAAGGCGGCGTGTTGTATGAATTTTCACGCGCCGGTAATTGGCAGCTTGAGCTTGCCGGTTTTAATTCCAGAATCGACGGATTGATCGTGTGGATCAGTGACGTCAATTTTCGGTACATGCCGGTGAATTTGGCGAATGCGAAAATCAACGGCGTCGAATTGAGTACGGCTTGGCGCAGCGATGGCGACCGTTTGGGCTGGCGTGCGAATTACACGCGGTTGGTGGCAAAAAACGACGGCGACGATCCGCTGACGAACGGCAAAGATTTGGTTTATCGCCCGCGCGACAAATTTGATTTGCAGGCCTATTGTCATTGGCATGATTTTACTTTTAGCGGCAGTTTTCAATACACCGGCAAGCGTTTTAACAAAGCCGACAACAGTGCAACCTTGCCGGCTTACCGGGTCACGACAATCGCGCTCAGCCGGTCTCTTCGTTTCGGTGAATTCAACGCGCTGCTGCACGCGGAAGTGCGCAATCTTTTCGATAAACATTTTAGCATCATCGACGGTTATCCGCTACCGGGGCGGGAAATTCGCGGCATGTTGAAATTAGGCTTTTAAAAATATTTTTCAAAAAATTTTCTGAACAGTTTCTCCTGTGGCTGTTCAGGCGAATTGAAAGCTGAGGCCCTGCAAACGGCGCGGCTAAAGTCTCTAAACACGGAGCCGCTGCGCTCACAGCGTGGCGCGGAGAAGGCTTTAAAAAATTTTGATCTCCGTGAGACGCCGTGCTCTCCGCGCCTCCGTGTTAAAGCAGACACTGAATGATGTAAAAAATAATGCGCCCCACTTTTCAAAACCGCAGGGTAAAGACAGTGGCCACATTCGGCTCAGAGCGCACGGTGATGGTGCCGCGATGCAGGCGCATGATTTGGCGGGAAAGGCTCAGGCCGATGCCTGAGCCTTCCGGTTTGGTGGTAAAAAACGGAATAAAAATTTTTTCCAATACTTCGGGAATAATGCCGGGGCCATTATCCGCCACTTGAATGATCACGCGGCCGCGTTCATCCAGACACGAGTGCAATTCGATTTTTGCGCCGGCTTTGCCATTCAGGGCCTGAATCGCATTCAACAACAAATTGATCAACACCTGTTCGACCATTTCCGGATCGGCAGTTAATTCCAGGCTTTCCGGCTCAATGGCAATTTTGAGAAAAACCGTCTTTTCTTTGAAAGAAGCGCGCAGCAATTGCTCGACGCCTCCGAACAATTCGGCCACGCGAAAAATTTTGAAATGCGGCCGCGGAATGCGCGTCAAACTCCGGTAGGCATCGACAAAGTGCAGCAGGCCCTCACTGCGCTTTTGAATCGTCTGCACCGCGCCGCGCATGTCGGTGATTGCATCCGCGCCGATTTCGTTGCCGGTTTTCTGGGTGACCAACAAATCATTGACCGTCGAAGCCAGCGAGGCGATCGGCGTGACCGAGTTCATAATTTCGTGGGTGAGCACCCGAATTAAATTTTGCCAGGCTTCCATTTCCTTTTCTTCCAACTCGCTTTGGATATTTTGCAGGGAAACCAGCGTAAATTGCTGTTCGCGCAACTTGAACTCGGTAGCATAAATCGCCAAGTGCAGCATTTCGGTTTTATCGTCGATCTTGATTAGCGCCTTGCCGCCGGATTCCAATTGCAGCAACGTCGCCACCAGCGGCCGGCTGAAGGTTTCGAGCGCTTTGAGATTTTTGAGATGGGGAACGCGCAGCAAGCGCTTCGCGGCGGTATTGATCAAGCTCACTTCGCCGTCACGGCTGAAGGCGATCAAACCGATGCCGACGTGTTGTACCACGGTTTGGAGGTAACGAAAATGTTCTTCCTTTTCAGAACGGGCGCGGCGGAATTGTTCGATGACTTCGTTGAACGCAATTTTCAGCGGTTCGAACGACGAGCCGAGGCCGGTGCCGGAGAAATTTTGCGAAAAATCGGTGTGCTTGATCGCTTCCAAAAACCGGGTGAGATCGCGATTGGTCTTTTCGACGTAATGAATCAGCGAATAAATTTGATAGACAATAATGCTGGCGACGATGACGATGGTGGCGTATAAAGTCGTTTGCAGGAGCAGATAAAAAAACAGATAGATCGTGGCGCCCAAGAGCAGGACGCGCAAAATACAATGCAGCCGGAAATTTTTATAAACCATATTTTTCGAGACGGCGATACAAGGCGGCGCGGGTCAAACCCAACTCTTTGGCCGCATGGCTGATGTTGCCGCCGTGCTTGCTCAAGGCTTTTTGAATGACGACTTTTTCGACATCCTCTAAATTATAATCCTCAAAAACCAGCGCGTCTTCCCGCGTTTCCGGCGTCGTGAAAAAGAAATCGGTGGGTTGCAACATCGGCGCTTCGCTCATAATCACGGCTCTTTCCACCGCGTGTTGCAGCTCACGCACATTTCCCGGCCAGGAATATTTTTCCAACTTCTTCAAGGTTGCCGGACTCAAACGCTTCACCGGTTTCTGGTATTTTTTGGCGTTAGCCGCCAAAAAATGATCGACGAGCAGGGCAATATCTTCGACGCGCTCGCGCAATGGCGGCAGATGAATTTCGACCGTATTGATGCGATAGAGCAAATCCTGGCGAAATTCTTTATGCTTCACCATTTCGTAGATCGGAATATTGGTCGCGCAAATCAGGCGGAGGTCGATGGGACGCGGTTTGTTGGAGCCGAGGCGGGTGATTTGTTTATTCTGCAAGGCAGTGAGCAATTTCGCCTGCAGCGGCAGCGAGAGATTGCCGATTTCATCGAGAAACAGCGTGCCGCCGGACGCCGCTTCAAAACGGCCGGCGCGCTCTTCTTTCGCATCGGTGAACGCCCCTTTCGCATGGCCGAACAATTCGCTTTCGAACAGCGTTTCGCTCAGCGCGCCCATATCGACGCTGATGAAGACTTCCTTGGCGCGCAGCGACTGGCGATGCAGCTCGCGCGCGACGAGTTCTTTGCCCGTCCCGTTTTCCCCCAATATTAAAATATTGGCCTCGGTCTTGGCAACTTTTTCAATAGTCCCAAAAACTTTTTGCATGGCCGCGCACGCGCCGACGAACCCTTGAAAATTCTGGTCCATATCGGCGCTCAAAAGCTGCTGGCGTGAGCGGAGTTGATCCACTTGCAGGCGCGACTGCCGCAAATTCATCGCGGCTGAAAGCGTCGCCAGCAATTTTTCATTTTGCCACGGTTTGAGCACGAAATCCGTCGCGCCTTCCTTGATAGCGCGCACCGCCATTTCCACATCGCCATAAGCCGTAATCAAAACCACCACCGCGGCTGGATCGATTTCGAGAATTTTACCCAACCACGCAAAACCCTCGCGGCCGCTGCTTACGTCGCGCGTGAAATTCATGTCGAGCAAAATCACATCGTAAGTTTCGTTGCGGAGCAGCGCCGGAATCAATTCCGGATTCTTCTCCGTCTGCACGAACGCGACATGTTGCTTTAAAAACAACCGCGCCGCGAGCAAAACGTCTTCGTCATCATCAATGACGAGGATTTTTCCGAGCTTTTTTGACATAATAAGAATGTAAACAATTGCGCAGGAAAGCAAAAGCAAAATTTTTCAAAGCCCCAAGCCGTTTTGAAAAGATTATGTCGAAAATTTAGGTGCCACGAATTGTGTTTGTCAAGTTGACCACCAGGCAATAAAGTTGGCAGCACAGTTTGTCAATTTTGCAAAAGCCTGAAAAATTTTCTATATGCTTGCTGCCGGATTAGAAAATTGAAAAATCGGCATTTGTGCATTTGGGCAGTTCTGGCATATTGCTTGCAAATTTTCCTGATGGTAAACGCAATCCTGCTATATTGAAAAGTCATAAACATCAAATCATTCAAGGAGGTGCAAAATGTCACTCATTCGTTGGAACCCTGCACGAGAGCTGAACAAAATGCACGACGATTTGAACCGCCTGTTCAGCGGCTTTTTGCCTGGCGATGCTCTCGAAACCTCATTCGCGCGCGGCGCCTGGGAGCCGGTCGTTGACATCAGCGAAACTCCGGAAAGTTATCTGGTCAGCGCGGAGTTGCCGGGCCTGACCAAAGATGATGTCAGCATCAATTATGAGGATGGCATCCTGTCGATTCGCGGCGAGAAGAAGCAAGAAAAGGAGGAGAAACGCAAAAATTATCACCGGGTCGAGCGCAGTTTCGGCGCTTTCGAGCGCTCCTTCCGCGTGCCCTCGCGCGTGCTCGTCGACAAGATCGAAGCGAAATTTAAAGACGGGGTTTTGCATCTGATGTTGCCGAAAGCCGAAGAGGCGCGCCCGAAGGAAATCCCGATCAAGATCAGTTAATTCAGCTACTGGCGGATTAGATGCTGGAGGCGCAGATACTGACCGCGCTTCCAGCATCGGCTTTTCTGTTTGAGAACTTCATATGCCGATTTATCTTTATCAATGCGCTGACTGCGACACCATCCACGAAGTGTTGCAAAAATTTTCCGATCCGCCATTGACTGCCTGTCCAGGCTGCGGCAGCGAAGGCGTGCAAAAACTGTTCAGCCCCGAAATTGGGTTCAGTTTCAAAGGCAGCGGTTTTTATATAACCGATTACACACATCATCGCAACCGCAAAGCCGAGAAAAAAACCGCAGCCGCCCCAACCAACGTTGCCTCGGCAAACGATTAAAAAATGGTGGAGCGCCCAAATGTGTAAGTCGAATTTTTAAGCCAGCTGCAAATTTTTCTTGCCCGGGGAAATGTGGCCGCATGCTCCCAGCCTGCCCCTTTTTCTTTGCGCTAAAAATTTATTTGCATCTTTCGAAACAAATCTTTACTTTTCACACAAAGGAAAATCACCTTGGGCGGTACAGGCTGTTGGAAAAGAGTATTGACTGACCTACAAAAGGAGCGTGCGATGAAATTCGAGGATAACTGCACCAAGCCACTGGGCTATTTAATGACGCATGCCGATCAGATTATTGCCGAAATGCATGCCTCGCGGCAACCCATCATTATCACGCACAATGGCGAGCCGTGCGCCGTGGTGCAAGATTTTGAGAGCTACGAACGCCAGCATGATGCGTTGATCATGTTGCAGCTCTTTGCGCGCTGGAAAGAGGTGCCTGCAAGCAGGAGGGATGAAAAAGCGCTGGCGCCCAAGAGAGAAATGATGAAGGCGGAGCCTAAATTGCGCCGCGTGCGAAAGGCCGGCTGAAACGCGCTGATCATTTGACGATCAACTTAAATCCTTTTCCGTGCACATTCAAGATTTCGATAGCTTTATCTTCCTGCAAATATTTTCGCAGCTTTGAGATGAACACGTCCATGCTGCGGCCGTTGAAATAACTATCCTCGCCCCACACCAGCTTCAAAGCCAATTCCCGCTCCAACGTATCGTTGAGGTGCAGGCAAAGCAGTTTCAGCAGCTCGGATTCTTTCGACGTCAGCTTCTGAAGTTTGCCGCTGCTTTGCAAATTTTGCTGCTCATAATCAAACCGATACTTCCCAATCGCAAAAATATTTTTGCCTTTGTGCTCGGCGGCCGGCTTGGTTCTTTTGAGCACGGCTTGAATTCTAAGCACCAGTTCTTCCATGCTGAAGGGCTTTGTGATATAATCGTCGCCGCCGATTTTAAAACCTTCGATGCGATCGTCCTTCAAAGATTTCGCTGTCAAAAAAATGATCGGAATGTCCCGATTCGCGTTGCGAATCTCGCGCGCCAGCGTAAAACCATCTTTCTTTGGCAACATGACGTCGACGAGACACAAGTCAAAATGGTCGCGATGATATGCTGTTAAGCCCTCCTCGCCGTCAACGCAAAGTTTCACTTTAAAGCCTTGCAGTTCCAGATTCTCATTGAGGATAAAGCCCAAATTGGGATCGTCTTCGATCAACAAAATTTTATGCATAATCGTCTTTACGTTTTATGTATCACGCTTTGACGGCAGCCAAATCTCAAACTCACTACCCTTTTGATAATCGCTTCGCACCGTAATCGTCCCGCCATGCGCTTCCACCATCAATTTAACATAACTCAATCCCAAGCCAAATCCTTTCACGTCATGCACGTTGCCGGTCGGCACGCGATAATATTTTTCAAACACGCGTTTCTGATCTTCCGGCCGCAAGCCGATGCCATTGTCAGAGATACGAATGCGCAAACCGGTGCCCTCATTCTCCGTGGCGATCTTAATCACCGGCGTTTCGGGCGAATACTTGTTGGCGTTGTCGAGCAGATTATGAATAATATTGGCCAAATGCACCTCGTCGGCGGCGATAATCGGCGCCGACGCTCGCAATTGACACTCGATCTTTCCACCTCGTTTTTCAATTTGCAGCACAATATTCTGGACCGCCTCGGCAATGATTTTATGCGCATCGACCGCTGCGATGTTCAGCTCATAATCCCCCTCTTCCAGCGCCGCCATCTCGAGAATCTTTTCGACCTGATTGCGCATGCGCGTGTTCTCGTCACGGATAATACGACTGTATCGCAGCAAACGGTTTCCGTCGCGTCCAATCTCCGGATTGGCCAACGCTTCGCTGGCCAAAGCAATGGTGGAAATCGGCGTTTTAAATTCATGCGTCATGTTATTGATAAAGTCCACCATCAAACCGGCAAACTGCCGTTGTTTGTAAATGGTGCGCACCGTATAAACGAAGCCGCAAACCACGACGCCCAGCAATATAAAGGATGACGATAACAGCCCAATCATTTGTTTGAGTAAATAAATATTCTGCTGCGGGAAATACAGCACCAAATCGTCCGGCGCCGCAAAAATATCGTTGGGAAACAAACGGCTGCGAAATTCCGAACGTTTCAGCTCGCCGTCAAATTTCGCCGGTTTGGCTAAAAACAACGAATCCCGCGGCGCCGAGACCACGCCATACGCATACGCGGTGACAATACCTTTTTCATTTAGCGTCGCGTCGATGAGCGAATCCAAAATCGCCGGCTTGACGCGGGCCTCGAACGGAACAAATTTGGCGGTGGTGATGTCGTCCACAACTTTGCGAATAATCATTTGCCTTTTTTCGGACGAAATCGGCGGCGGAATAATTTCATTGGTTTCTCCGGCGCGCACCTTCGTCACGAACGACGTGCTGTCCGTTGTGAAGCTGAGAAAAACGACTCCTTTTTTAAAAGGCAGCGAGTGCAACACCTGCTCATGCTTGCCCGCCGGTTTAAACTCGTTGAGAATCTGAATGGATTTTTGCCCGAGCGAATCCAGCAACGCGAGCCGCACGTGTTGCGCCGTCGGCAGCTCATACCAAACCCGATTGCTGTCGATCTTGAACTGTGGCTGGTCTTTGACCATGAATCGCCCGGTGACGCGAAGACTGTCGGAGCGCAGCATGTTGTCGTGCTCGAAATGCATGCCGACAACTGCCATTTGATCGCGCGGCGCCACATTTAAAGCAACATTAAAAACTTTCGTCGCCATCTCCTTGGTCTCGAGCTGCTGCACGATGCTGCTCATCGCGGCGTTGACGTTTTGGCGAAACGCCTGCTTCTTCAATTCCATCGCGTGATCCAGCAAGTAAAGCTGCACGCCGATGAGGCCAAGCAACGCCAGCGACATGAGGGCGACGATCGTGCCGACCATTTTCTTCGACAATTTCATGTTTCTAATTTACGCGATTCGCGGCGAAAATGCTTGCGATTTAACATTTTTTAACATTCCCTAACACTCTTTAACTATCCGGAATCAAACCGAAGACGTATATTGAATCGTCGTATTAGAAAAGCGTTCGTAGTGGCCCCTTCAGGGGCCAACGTCTAGAAATCTGAAACACCGATGCCTGAAGGCATTACTACGAAAAATTTTTCACTTTTACAAGGAGCAAATTATGGAGCGCGCTTTTGCAGTGATCGCTTTAACGGCCGTGGGTACTATCTCAGCCCTGCCGGCAAACGCCCAAACGTTCGTCTCGCGCCGGGATTCTACCGCGCTCAACATTGTCGGCCAGCCTTTCAACTTAGGCGAGCTGGGGGCGGTGGTGGTTGATGACGGCAAGGAGATCAAATTCCTTCACGTCGCGCCGGCGGATATGCGGCCAAAAGCTTACAAGGAAATCGATGTGCAAGCCAACGACGTGGTGCTGATGTGCAACGGCAAGCGTCTCAAAACCCTCAAAGAATTGGAGGCGGCTTACAATGAAACCGCGGTCGGCGCGGAATTCAAAATGGGCGTCCGGCGCCAAGAAGAGCGTTTCCTCGTGTCGTTCGCCAAGGCCGATCCTAAAGATTTGCCGAAAATGGTCATGCAAATGGCGGCGACCGGCGGACCGGCTTCCGGCGGCGGCGGCAAAATGCAGCGCTTCACTTTCGGCGGCTCCGGCCAAGATGCCGGGGACATGGCGCCCTTGCTCGGAATCGGCTTGATCATTGGCAAAAAAGACAAGGCCTTCAAAGTCGTCGGCATTATGCCGAATGCGGCGCAGGGCGATTTCAAGCAAGACGATATTATTGAGAGCTTCAACGGCGAAAAAATTAAATCGACCCAGCAGCTTTCCGAGTTGTACGAGAAGCTCGCCGTCGGCGCGAAGATCGAGCTGCAATACAAGCGCGGCGACAAAACCATGCAGGCCTCGCTGACCAAAAAGGAAGCGCAAGGCAAAGTGATGATTCGTTAACGCTCTTACTCATTCTCTTACTCTTACTCGCTTTGGATTGTTATGAAACCTGGTTTAATTTTGCTATTTCTCTTCGTCGCCGTTCTCTCAGTCACCGCGCAGGAAGCCAAGCTCCCCGACACGCCGGCAGGCCAGCGCGTTGCTGCGTACATCAAAGCGTTTAACTCCGGCGATGCCGCGGTGATGCGTGAATTCCAAAATAGCAATATGACCGCGGCGGCGCTGCAACACCGCACCGAGACCGAGCACCAGCAAATGTATCAGCAACTTTATGCCAATCTCGGCGGCTTGGAATTGAAGCGTGTAATGGAAGTGACGAACAGCGCGATCACAGTTTTGTTCTTCACCAAAACCCAAATGTGGGCGACGCTCAATTTTGAATTTGAAGTGCAGCCGCCGCAGAAAATAACCGGCATCGGCTTCGAAGTCGATGCCAATCCGCCGCCCGAGATCGATAGCGCTGCAGCAAAACCAACTACCGATGCGGCATTCATATCGACGGCGAGTGATTATCTTGCCAAGCAGGCGCAGGCGGATGAATTTTCCGGCGTCGTGCTGGTGGCGAAAAATGACAAGCCGATTTTTTATAAAGTTTACGGACTCGCGAACAAAACTTACAACGCGCCGAACCAACTCGACACCAAATTCAATCTCGGCTCCATCAACAAGATTTTCACCAAGATCGCCATCGCGCAATTAGCCGAGCACGGCAAGCTTGCCTTCGATGATCCCATTCAAAAACATCTGCCCGATTATCCCAATCGCGACGCCGCCGCGAAAGTGACGATCCAGCATTTGCTCAACATGTCTTCCGGCATCGGTGATTTTTTTAACGAGAAATACGAGAATACACCGAAAAATAGAATTCGCCGCCTCAAAGATTATCTGCCGTTGTTTGCCACCGATCCGCTTGAGTTCGAACCCGGCAAGCAGCGGCGTTATTCCAATGGCGGCTACATTGTGCTCGGCGCGATTATCGAAGCGCTGTCCGGCCAAAATTATTACACGTATGTACGCGAGCATATTTTCAAACCCGCCGGCATGGAAAACAGTGATTCTTACGAATTGGACGCGCTCCCGGCCAATGTGGCGACCGGCTACACGCGCCGCGCTGCCGTGGATAGACGCGAAGAGGCAACGCGCCGAAGCAACATTTATACGGCGCCGGCGCGCGGCAGCTCCGCCGGCGGAGGATATTCGAACGCCGAAGATCTGCTCAAATTCACGCTGGCCCTGCAAAACGGCAAACTGCTCAATGCGGAATATTCGGCGTGGATACTTGCCGGCGGAGGCGCGGCGCCGCCAGCGCGAACCAACGGCAAAGCCGCTTCGACAAAAATCACGGAAGGCGGTTTAGGAATTGCCGGTGGCGCGCCCGGCATCAACGCTATTTTGGAAATGGACATTGCCAGTGGCTACACCGTGATCGTGCTTTCCAATTATGATCCGCCGTCCGCCGAAAAAGTTGGCCGGCAAATTCGTTCGTGGTTGCCCAAACAGAGTAACTGAAAGCCATGTTGAACAATTTATCTCGCAAAAAAATTATTAAGATCGTTTTGCTGCTCGCCGGCATGTTAGTGCATCATGCTGCGGCGCAGGTCAATTACAACCAGCGCGACGATCAATATCGCCTGCTCGGCCTCAAGCGTGCCAAAGAGGCTTACGAATATGCCCGCTCCGAATTTGAGCAGAAGCAAAAGCTTTTCGAGAAAAATCTCATCTCCAAGCTCGAGCTGGATCGCAGCCGCAATCTTTTTGCGGATGCCGAAGTCAACTATCAGCAATCGTTGCTGGCCGTGCTGTTTGAAAAGCAGTACGTCGCGGTCGCCCAAGCGGTGAAGTATCAAAATAAAGATGGCCGCAAGCACGTGCGACTGCGTCTCGAAAATACTTCCGGCGGCGGCGCGGATTTCAAAAAGCTGATCAATCTCGACGACGAACTGTTCCGCTCGTTGCAGCCCGATGTCGTCAACGATGTCTACATCTCCCTGTTGAATGATGCGAACGCCATTATCAGCCAGCCCTACGAAGCGAAGATCGAGCAGCTTCGTTTCGGCGAGCCGGTGGAGATCGATTTCGCACTGCTGCAGGATCTCGACGCGGTGATGGTCAATATCGTCTACGGCAACGGCAGCCAGCGCAGCCCGAAAATTTATTTGCAAAAAGACGCCAGCGTCAACAAAGTGTTGGTGCAATCCGAACAATTTTCACAGGAAGCCGACCTCGGCGGTTCGGCGACGTTTGATTTGACGCTCGAGCTGTTCAGCGGCACGACCAACACGTTCAAATTAGAAGTCGTCAATTTGCCGCCGCAGATCAATCGTTCATTCAGCGATCCGGTTAGCCGCGCGCGGTTGAGCCAATTCAAATTCACCGAAAGCACCAACACGCGCCGCGCCGCGCTGCAAGTTTTCCTACCGGATCGCCCGACGCCGGAAGTGACCATCGACAAGCCGCTGCCATTTTATGTTCTGGTTATTCCCAACGATCAAGATGGAACGCTGGGCGATATACGCACGAGGCAGTGGACCCCGGAGGAGATTGCCGCGTTAAATGTCGGCTACGTGCGGTTGGAGCTGTTGCCGCGCGGCGCCGGCAAATTGCTCGTGCGCGCGCCGCAGCTTTTCTACTCTATCAAGCCGAGCGAAGTCGTCACGGCGAATCTCGAAGTCGTCAACGAAGGCACGCGCCGCATGGACAACGTCGCTATCGAAGTCGATCCGCCGCTGAATTGGAGCAAACAAATCGAGCCACCGCTCATTCAAGCGCTCGACATCGCCGCAGAAAAACGCGTGCAGTTCAAATTCACACCGCCCAATGATGTGTCTGCCGGCCGCTACGAATTTCGCATCCGCACCACCGCGCTGTCGGAAGACAAGCCCATCACCGGCGAAGACAAAACCATCACCGTCGAAGTGCAATCCGAAGCCAACATCTGGGGCATGGCGTTTATCATCACCTCCATTTTAGCAGTGGTGGTTGGTATCGTCATCTTCGGCATCCGGTTGTCACGAAGGTGACAAAACTTTTTTGGTATCCGGATTTTGCGAATCGCCCGGATTTTCTTTTCGTTGCGGTTCCATTTTCGTTGCAATCATTTTTTAAAAGAGGAAATTTATGGAAATGCAGAATCATGGCCGGCCTTTGCTCGAGGCGGAGAATTTAACCAAGCGCTACGAAGACGGCGTGCTGGCACTCGATCACGTTTCGTTTGCGGTGCAGCCGAAGCAGATTTACGCCATGCTCGGCGCCAACGGCGCGGGCAAAACCACGACGATCAATTTGTTTCTCAATTTCATCGAGCCGACCGAGGGCGAAGCGCGCATCGACGGTATCGTGACGCATAAAGAACCGTTGCACGCCAAACAGAAAATCGCTTTCGTCTCCGAGAACGTGATGCTCTATCCCAACTTTACCGCGATACAAAATCTCGATTTCTTCGCGCGGCTCGGCGGCAAAACCCAATACACCAAAGAGGATTATCGCCGTGTGCTCTTGCGCGTCGGTTTGCAGGAAGAGGCGCACAACAAGCGACTGAAAGGCTTCTCCAAAGGCATGCGCCAAAAATGCGGCATCGCCATCGCCATTCTCAAAGACGCGCCGGCAATTCTGCTCGACGAGCCGACCTCCGGCCTCGATCCCAAAGCCGGATTTGAATTCATTCATCTGCTGGAATCGTTGCGCGACGAAGGCAAAGCCATCTTGATGTCCACTCACGATATTTTCCGCGCCAAAGAAATCGCTGATGTCGTCGGCATCATGAAACAGGGTCAGCTCGTCATGCAGCGCACGGCCGAAGAGTTGGCCGGCGAGAGTCTCGAAGATTTGTA
>JAJVHT010000148.1:3590-5923 GCA_022072515.1 bacterium | reverse complement strand
GCAATTTCGGTTTTGAAAAAGTCGAACGCTTGGACGGCAACCTCGGCTATCTGGATTTACGCGGCTTCATGGACGCGGCGATGGCCAGCGAAGCCGCCGCGACCGCCATGAATTTTCTCGCCAACACCGACGCGCTGATTATCGATTTGCGGCGCAATGGCGGCGGCCAGCCGGAGATGGTGGCGTTGTTGTCGAGTTATCTTTTCGACAAGCCCACCCATCTCAATGATATTTACTCCCGCTTTGATAATCGCACGCAGGAATATTGGACGAGCGAAACCGTTGCCGGCAAACGTTACGGCGAAAGCAAGCCGGTCTACGTTTTGACCAGCAACCGCACGTTTTCCGGCGCCGAAGAATTTGCGTATAATCTCAAAAATCTGAAACGCGCCACCATCGTTGGTGAAACCACCGGCGGCGGGGCGCATCCGGTGCGGCCGCATCGAATCACGGATCATTTCATGATCGGCGTGCCCTTTGCGCGCGCCATCAATCCGATTACCAAAACCAATTGGGAAGGCACGGGCGTCACGCCGGATATTGAGACAACCGCTGAACAGGCTTTGAAAGTTGCGCAATTGGCCGCGCTTAAAAATCTCGTTGCAAAAACAGGCGATCAGCAACGCGTCAATGAATTGCAGCGCATGATTACCACAACGCAAAACGAATTGGATGAATTGAAATCTCCGGCGGCGCAGCAGATAACCGCGCCGGTGGACGACGGCATCAACTTACCCGACACGCCGGCAGGGAAGACGTTAGGAGAATTCATTCGCGCTTTCAACACCGGCGATCTCGCCACGTTGCGCCGATTTCACGAAGCGCATGGCGGCGATCCGGACAATGCGCAGCAAGATATTGGTTTTTACGAACAAAGCGGCGGGCTAAAACTTCACAGCGTCGTCAACTCCAGCGAGCATGCCATCGAAGTGTTGGTGCAAGCGAAGAACGACGAGAGATGGCTGAGTTTTGCCATCTCGGTCGCCGCGCTGCCGCCCAACGGCATCACCGACATTCGCGTGCGCCCGACCGAAGCGCCAAAGCCATAACAGAATACTTTAAAAAGGGCAAGTTGTCATTGCAGCGTTTCTCAGCGAAGCAATCCTCGTGAAACCAAGAGATTGCTTCGTCCCGCTGAAAAGCGCGGGACTCGCAATGACAATCGTTGCATCTATACAAAACTCACCCGGACGATTCGCCAAATCCGGATACCTCAAAAAAGAGGCAAGCATGTTCAAATTGATCGTCGAAAAAGAACTCCGCGAAATCATCGGCTCGACCAAATTCGCATTGACCTTCGGCGTCTGCGCCGTGCTGATTCTGCTCACCTTCTATGTCGGGGCGCGCAACTATCAAATCAGCCAAAGGCAATATGAAGCCGCCGTCGCTGAAAATCTGCGGCAAATGGAAGGCTTGACGGATTGGCTGATGGTGCAAAAGCATCGCATCTTCCTACCGCCCCAGCCGCTGGCGGCGCTGGTCACCGGCATCTCGAACGACATCGGCCGCAACGTCGAAGTGCGCGGCCGTGGCGAAGTCGGCGCCGAAGACAGCCGCTACGGCGACGATCCGATTTTCGCCGTCTTCCGTTTTCTCGATTTGGATTTCGTCTTTCAAATCGTGCTTTCGCTGTTTGCGATTCTCTTTGCGTATGACGCGATTTGCGGCGAGAAAGAGCGCGGCACGCTGCGCCTGTCGTTTGCCAACGCCGTCCCGCGCGACAAATACATTCTCGGCAAAATCACCGGAACGTTTTTGGCGCTGGCCATTCCGTTACTCATACCCATTTTGCTCGGCAGTTTCATTCTGCCCTTGCTCGGCGTGCCGATGACAGGCAATGATTGGTTAAGATTGGCGCTCGTCATCCTCGCCGGCCTCCTTTATTTCGGCGTCTTCCTGACATTGTCTGTTTTCATTTCCGCGATGACGGAACGTTCGTCGAGCTCCTTTCTGCTGTTGCTCGTCGTGTGGATTTTTGCCGTGTTGATCGTGCCGCGCACTTCCGTGCTGCTCGCCGGCCGCGCCGTGAAAGTGCCGTCGCTCGACGAGCAAGCTTCTCAACGCGCGCGCTTGGCGGCGCAACTCTGGCAGGAAGATCGCGGCAAAATGAGCAACTTCAAGCCGGATGAAAGTGTGCGAGAAAACCCCGAACGGATGATCAGCGAATTCAACTCCTTCATGCAGAAACTCGGCGACGAGCGCGAACAAAAAATGCAGGCGCTGTCCAAACGTCTCAACGAAGAGCGCCGCAACCGCGAGGCCGTGCGCGAGCGGGTGGCCTTCAGCATGGCGCGCCTTTCACCGGCGGCTGCCTTCTCCCTGGCCACCACCAA
>JAJVHT010000148.1:0-3490 GCA_022072515.1 bacterium | reverse complement strand
AAAAAATGCAGGCGCTGTCCAAACGTCTCAACGAAGAGCGCCGCAACCGCGAGGCCGTGCGCGAGCGGGTGGCCTTCAGCATGGCGCGCCTTTCACCGGCGGCTGCCTTCTCCCTGGCCACCACCAATCTGGTCGGCACCTCTTTGGAATTGAAGCAGCAATATCTCAACGCGGCCACAGATTACCAACAGGCTTATGCGAAATTCATGAAAGAAAAAACCGGCATGCTGCTCGGTGGTTTTCGCATCATGGCGTTTCGCAGCGGCGACGGCCAGGAAGCCAAGAAAGATCCCATCAACCCGCGCGAGATTCCGCCATTTGTTTTCAAAACCGTTCCGCTGCAAGATGTTTTCGGCGCGGCGCTGGTTGACTTGGGGATTCTGGCTTTATTCAACCTCATATTTTTTTCAGGGGCGTATGTGGTATTTTTGAGGTATGATGTGAGGTAAAAGTTCGTAGTGTTGCCTTATGCGTTTTGACGTTCAAATTCGGTAATCTTTCGTAGTCCCCGCCCCTTGTGGGCGGCTGCCGAAGCCATGAAATTCACGGTTGCAACAATGCCTCACAAGGGGGCAGGACTACAATTTATTACCGATTTTGATTGTCAAATCTCATTAGGCATGGAAAGTTTGGAATCGAGAAAACGTTTGCTTTTTTGATACATTTCCTCAGTTCAACCATTCGACGCCTGAAGGCGTAACTACGAACAAATTTCGTTGCAAATTTCTAAACAAGGAAAAATTTATGTTGGGAACATTGATCCAAAAAGAGCTGAAAGCCATTCTGCTCAGCCCCAAATTTGTGGCGACGTTTGCGACGTGCGCCGTGCTGATTCTGCTCAGCGTTTTCGTCGGCATTCAAGAATACAACGCCGCGATGAAACAATACGAGGCGGCGGTGCAAATCGTCGAGCAAGACTTGCGTGAAGCGTCATCGTGGATGGGACTCAACAATAAAGTTTATCGCAAGCCCGATCCGATGCAAATTTTCGTTTCGGGTGTCAACAACGACATCGGGCGGCTGTCGTCAGTCAGCAATTTTGACGGGATCAAGCTGCGGAGCAGCATTTACTCCACCGACACCATCTTCGCGGTTTTTCGCTACGTCGATTTTGTTTTCATCGTGCAAGTCGTGCTCTCGCTTTTTGCGATTTTGTTCACCTACGATGCGGTGAACGGCGAGCGGGAGGGCGGCACGCTGCAATTGACTTTTTCCAATGCCGTGCCGCGGGCGCAGTATATTCTGGCAAAATTCTTCGGCTCGTGGCTCGGGCTGGTGGTGCCGTTGCTCATTCCCATCATGCTGGGCGTTTTATTGGTGATGCTGTATCGCGTGCCGATGCTGGGCGTGCATTGGGCCAGGTTCGGGACTTTGCTCGGCGTTTCGATTTTGTTCTTCACTTTTTTCATGGCCTTCGGAATTTTGGTCTCGACGTTGACGCGGCAATCCGCGGTTTCATTTTTGATCTCGTTAGTCGCATGGGTGGCATTTGTGTTGATCGTGCCGCGCGCCGGCGTGATGGCCGCCGGCCAGTTCGTCTCTGTGCCGACGGTCGCAGAAATCGAAGCGCAACAGGATGGCTTTGAAAAAGCACAGTGGGAAAAACATCGGGAAGGCATTCAGGCAAAATGGCGCCAACGCGAGGCGGCCATGCAAGGGATGAATGAGAAAGAGCGCGAAGCTTATCGCGACGACCACGAATGGGAATGGCTGGAAGAAGATGACAAAGACCGCAAGCAGATGCAGAAAGACATCAATGCTTTCACGCAACAATTGCAGGAAACCGCGCGCAATCGCAAAGCCGAGCAGCAACGGCTGGCATTCTCGCTGTCGCGTTTCTCGCCGGCCTCGGCTTATCAACTTGCGGCGCTGAATTTAGCCGGCACCGACGCGGGATTGAAAACGCGCTACGAAGACGCTATGCAAAATTATCGCACCGCATTCACCGAATATGCCGACAAGAAGCAAAAAGAATCGGGCGGCATGGGCGGCTTCCGCATTGAATTCAACAGCAACACCGGCGTCAAGATCGGCGGCGACCGCGACAAAGGCACGCTGGATTTATCCGACATGCCGAAATTCACCCCGCCGGAACACACTTACGCTGCTTCGCTTGCACCGACGCTGGTTGATTTTGGGTTGTTGGGATTATTCACCCTCGCCGCGTTTGCGGGAGCGTTTGTGAGGTTTTTGCGGTATGATGTGAGGTGAGAAATGTAGCCCCCGCCCCTTGTGGACGGCTGTTGGAAACGACGCCGTCAAATCATCAACGTGATTCCGTTTTTTTGCAAAAGCGACCCACAAGGGGCCGGGACTACGATTATTGACACGAAATTATAAACCCACCGGCCACGGCTCCATCATGCCGCTCCACGGCCACTCTTCCGGGGTATCGCATAAATACTTGCGAACCGGATTCTCTAAAATGTATTCTGCGATCTCACGGAAATCGTCTTCTTTGCGCAGGCCGTGATCATACGAGCCGGGTTGCCATAAGGTTCCTTTCCAACCGAGAGGCCAACTTTGATTAGTGGTTTTGCCTTTGAATCGTTCCGTAAATGTCAAAACCGAAGCGCCGGGTTCGCGTGGACTGGTGAGCAGGTGCAGATGATCCGGCATCAGACAGTAGACAAAAACATTGCAGCGATAAGTTTCACGGGTTTCGCGGAGGGTATCGATCACCATGCGATTTAGATCGTCACGCACAAAGGGTGTTTGAAACAGATAAGCGCGAATGGTGAAAAACCAAACGATGTTGGGTTGTTCGTACGTTTCGCGCGGCAGCCGTTTGGTGCGCGGTTTCATCGGGAACCATTTGGGACGTTCGCGCATATTGCCCTCCGGGTTTTGGTGTTTGATAAAAAACATCGTAATGGTTTGACGTAGCCCTCGCCCCTTGTGGGCGAATGGTGTGAGCACGATGTTCATTTCCCACAAATTGGAATCGTGCATGTGACATCGCCCCACAAGGGGCCAGGATTACGACGCATTCACGTAGCCCTCGCCCCTTGTGGGCGAATGTGGCGAGCACGGCGTTCGTCGTAACCGAATCCAAATTGTGCATGTGACAGCGCCCCACAAGGGGGCGGGGCTACGATTGTAAATACTCCCGAATCTTGCTCGCCAGCTCCGGCGGGAGGGCGGAGAGATCGGGGTGGCGCTCGCCGGTGAGAAGGGCGGCGAGGACGCGGCCGAGGGCGTGCATTTCTGGCGGCGCTTCGGGTGATTGCAGGCTTTGCGCGATGTCTCGTATTTGCGCAGCGAACTGCGGTGGCGCGTTCTCACGTAGCCTTCGCCCCTTGTGGGCGAGTGGGGCGAGCACGATGTTCATTGCGCCCAAATTGGAATCGTGCATGTGACAGCGCCCCACAAGCTAACGCCAAATGGCGAGTCAAGAGTTTTGTTGTAGTTCGTTGATAATTTCGATGTACTGCTTGACCACATGTTTGGCGATTCCAGTTGCTTGTGAGATAAACTCGAGTTCTTTGGT
>JAJVHT010000107.1 GCA_022072515.1 bacterium | reverse complement strand
TTTTTCGCAAAGACCTGCGCCGGCGTAGCGACGCCAACCCAAACGAGTCCGACAGGTTTATCTGCGGTGCCGCCGGTGGGGCCGGCGATGCCGGTCGTGGCAAGGCCGTAAGTCGTGCCACTGATCCGGCGCACGCCCGCGGCCATCGCTTGGGCGCATTCTTCACTCACCGCGCCGTGTTGCACAATAATTTCTTCCGGCACACCGAGAGTTTGTATCTTCGCGGCATTGCTGTAAGTCACGATGCCGCGATCGAAATATTGCGAGCTGCCGGAAACATTGGTGAGGCGATGCGCCACCAACCCGCCCGTGCAAGATTCAGCCACGGCAAGTGTAGCATTTTTCGCGATGAGCAGCCGGCCAATCACGGCTTCAATTGTATCATCATCAAAACCGTAAACATATTTTCCGGCGCGCGCAAGAATATATTCTTCCGCGGCGCGAATATTTTTTTCCGCTGCAGCAGCCTCGGCGGCATAAACCGAAATGCGCACATCGACGGCGGAATAATGCGGCAAAAACGCAATTTTGCCAAATTTCTCCAATTCCGCAATCGGCGCCAATTTTTCAAAGAGCACAGATTCACCAATGCCGGCCGTCCGAATCGTACGGTGGCGAATCGTTACGTTTGGCGTTTTACTTTCTAGAAACGGCAGCACGCGTTCGCGCATAATGTGCTGCATTTCCGCCGGCACGCCGGGCATGATGACGCAGTAACGGCCATCGCGCTCGAACAACAAACCGGGCGCCGAACCGAAATCATTCCACAACACCGTCGCCTTTTTCGGCACCAAGGCTTGCGCTTCACTTGTTGGTGTTAAACGCAGATTGCGGCGTTGAAAAAGCGCCTGGAGGTGGCCGCGCACTTTTTCATCCATGACCATTTCCGCGGAATCAAAATATTCGGCAACAACTTTCTTGGTGATGTCATCATGCGTTGGCCCCAAGCCGCCGGTCAACAGCACAATATCAGCGCGCGATAACGCCAAATCGAGGCTATGCCGAATAGCATTGACCTCATCCCCGACAACACTCACATGCCGGACCTGCACGTTGGCCAAATTGAGCTGGCGGCTCATCCACGCCGCGTTGGTGTTGACGATTTGGCCAATGAGCAGTTCGTCACCAATGGAAATGATTTCTGCGGTCATGCTTGCTGGCGACTCGATGCGGGTTGCTGGTGACTGTACATTAAATACTATGAAAAAAATATTCTTAAAATTATTCTCAAACTCACATTCGCATAAACTCCCGCCATCACGTCGTCCATCACGATGCCCCAGCCGCCGGACAGCTTTTCAAAACGACGCACGGGAAACGGCTTGGTCACATCGAAAAGCCGGAAGAGCAAAAATCCAAGGCCGATGGTTTTCCAGCTCAACGGCAGAAACGCCAGCGTCACCGCCATGCCCATCACTTCATCGATCACCACTTCCTGCGGATCGATCTTGCCGCTATCGGAACGGCGCGCGGCCGCCATTTGTTGCGCCGACCAAACGGCAATGGCGAACAACGCCAGCAAAACTATGGCAAAAGGCCCTGGTGCAGGGTACGGCGGCAAAAGAAAAAAAACAAGCGCGCCGGCCAAGCTCCCCATCGTGCCGGGCGCCAGGGGAGAATAACCGATGCAGCCAACCGTCGCAATCAGTCGGGGGATCAAAGGCATCTGGGGAGACGGCTTCATTTCGCCAGATTTCCCGGGGCGAACACGCGGAAACAGGCGAGAATAAAATGCCGCACGAGCCGCCAATTTTCAAGCAGGTATTGAATGCCGGTGGCGAGCGTGATGAAGGTGACGACGAGCATCATTTTATCGAGTGCCTTCGTTTGCTGCAGCCAAACCAGCCAGGCCGGGTTCGCACCGGCCGCCAGCGTATGGCCCTGCAAAACCAAATACAGCAAAATAATATAAATCGCCGCCATTTGACCGGCGGTTTTCCATTTGGCCGACATGCTGGTCACGACGGGCTCGCGCTTCCAATCGCCATACACTCGCAGCAGGGTCATAAAAATATCGCGCCCGGCGATGACCACCACCATCCAGGCTTTCACCACGCCGAGCCAGACAAAAATGCAAAACGTGGTGATCACCAAAATCTTGTCAGCCAACGGATCGAGAAACTTTCCCCAGCGTGTCATAACGCCCATTTTGCGCGCGATGTAGCCGTCATACCAATCCGTCAACGAGGCGAGCAAAAACACCACCAGCGCGAGATAACGGTCGGCCAGGCTTTCACGCAGCAAAAAATACCCGACCAGCGGCGTCAGCACCATTCGCAAAACTGTGAGTTGATTGGGAAGTCCCATACTTCATCTCAAGCGCAGCGTAAATGCCAGTTGCAACATGATTTGATTATGAACACCCTCATTGTGCCTTACCGGCCACATGCGGCGGCGTTGGTAAAACGTCAACAGCTTGTCCGGCTACGGCTGCCCCGGCTTGGCAGCCGAGCCGCCGGCGCTACCATTGCACCCGCCCTTGGAGCGCCCGCATCAAAGTAATTTCATCGGTGTATTCCAAATCGCCGCCCACCGGAATGCCGCGGGCGATGCGGCTCAAACGCAAGCCCAGCGGGCGCAATAAATTCGCCAGATAAATCGCCGTGGCTTCGCCCTCGGCGGTGGGATTGGTGGCGAGAATAACTTCGTCAACACCGGTCTGCAACCGCGCCACCAATTCGCGCACTTTTAAATTATCCGGGCCGATGCCATCCAGCGGCGAGAGCGCGCCGCCCAACACATGATACAAACCGCGAAACTCGCCGGTTTTTTCGAGCGCCAACACATCGTTCGCTTCTTCAACCACGCAGATAACGCGGCTCTCGCGCTGTGGATTGGTGCAGAGGGGGCACGGATCAACTTCCGTAATATTAAAACAACGCGAACAACTGCGAACCTTTTCTTTGAGCGCGACTAAGGCGGCGGCCAACGCTTCAACTTCAGCGCGCGGGACTTTGAGCAGGAAGAACACCAGCCGCTGCGCTGATTTGCGTCCAATACCCGGCAATTTGGTGAGGGCGTCAATCGCGACTTCGACGGCGTTGGAGGAATAAGGCATCACGGCTCATCTCACCGTCCGGACGTGTGCGCGGTTTTTATGCGCTTTGATCCTTTTAAAAACCGGCGTTCGGACGGTCGTTCGAGAATAGTTATATAAATGATACGAATTACTCCAGGCCGGGGATTTTCAGATTGCCCGGTAAATTCGACAACAACCCGCCCGCCGCTTTGCTCATTTCCGCGCTCGCGGTTTCTTGCGCTTTCGCCAGCGCCTGATTTACCGCTGCCACAATCAAATCTTCCAGCATTTCCAAATCGTTGGGATCGACGACGGACTTGTCGAGGCGGATTTGCAGAATCTCTTGCTTGCCATTCGCCACCGCCGTGACCATGCCGCCGCCCGCTGAGCCTTCGGCACGCACCTTCACCAAACCCTCTTGCGCTTGCTGAAATTGCTCTTGCAGCTTTTGCGCTTGTTTCAACATGTCTGTAAAGCCGATACGGCCCATCATCGTCTCCTCTAAAACTTCGCTTCGTCACCATCACAACCCAATTTCAAATCGCAATTTTTCAATTTAAAATTGGCAATTTCGCCTTCCACCACAATGCAAAAATTTTTGTGACGCTGATCGTTATAAAACAAAATTATTTCAGATCAACTCGCCATCCAGCGCTTCGACCAGTTTTTTAATTGCCGGATAAACCTGGTACAAATCATTCAAAGTCGCTGGCACTGGCGCGACTGGCGGGCTCGGCGCTTCACCATTCGCCGGCTTGGCCGCGCCATTCGCCGGCGGCGTTACCACGGTCTCCGCTTTAACAGCATTGCTGCCGTTGGCAATCACCACCGTACTTTTGGGAATTCCCTCCGGCGCTACGGCCACCTCGGGAGGGGCGGCGCTCGGCGCCGCCAGGTGCTGAATCCTTGCGCGCACCGCGTTCAGCGTGTTGCTTTCATCTTTTCGGCAAACCAGGCGCACGCGATAACCGGTTTCGCGCGTGATGATTTCCTGAATAAACGTCTTCTGATTATTGACCGAGTTGATTTGAAAACCGTTGCCTTGATCAAAACCAATTTCCAGCGTGCCCTCGATCAAATGCGCCGGCACGCCCAACTCCAAAAAGGCGCCCAGCGAGATGCGCTGCGCCGTCACCTGCTCGATGATGCGCCGCCAGCTTTGCTGAATTTTTTCCAGCGCGGCCCCGTGGTCGGCGACATTCGTGTTGGTGGGCAGCGCGGCTTCTTTGGTCTGCAACACCGGCACTTTCTGCGCCGAGGAAATCATATCAAACAAACTGGCGCGCGGTCGCGCCGGGGCGAGATGCTGGGGAGCGGCAGCGGTTGCCGGTACGACTTGCGGGATGACCGCGACACCCGGCTCGGCAACATCAACCGGCGCTGCTTCACCCCGGTTTAGTTCCGGTTGAAACTTTTTTTTTAACGCATCCTCGCTGTGTGCAGGCGCGGGTGGCGCCTCGGTATGGGCGCTTGCCGCCGGCTGAATCATTTTGAGCAGCAGCATTTCCAGCATCACGCGCGGATTGTTGACGCGGTTGAGCTTGAGCTGCATCTCCGTGATCATCTGAATGCAGCGCATCACCTCCAGCTCGGAAAAGCGCGCCGCGGCCTGCTGGTAACGTTCGACGTAACCATCGAGGCCGAACAAATGCGCCGTGCTGTTCGTCACGCGCGTCGTCAAAATATCGCTGAAATGTTCGGCGAGCCGCTCCAGAAATTCGCCGAGATGATAACCCGTCGTGTAAATGCGCTCGCTCAGCTCCAGGCCTTTACTCGCCTCCCGCTGCGCCATCGCATCGGTGCAAGCAAAAAAAATCTCTTGGTCGATAATGCCAAAGAGCTGCGCCACCTCTTCGCCCTTCACTTGCTGCCCGCAATAGGCAATGACTTGATCCAGCAAGCTTTGGCTGTCACGCATGCTGCCTTCGGCCTTTTTGGCGATAATCAGCAGCGCCGGATCGTCGATCTGGACGCCTTCTTTGCCACAAATATTGCGCAGTTGCGCGACAATTTCCGGCAGCGGCACACGGCGAAAATCAAAACGTTGACAGCGGGAAAGAATCGTGGCCGGCACTTTGTGGACTTCCGTGGTGGCGAAGATGAACAACACATGCGGCGGCGGTTCTTCGAGCGTTTTCAGCAGCGCGTTGAACGCCGGCTCGGTGAGCATGTGAACTTCGTCGATGATGTAAATCTTGCGCTTGCCCTGGGCCGGGGAGTAACGTGCGTTCTCACGCAAGTTGCGCACTTCATCGATGCCGCGATTCGAGGCGCCGTCGATTTCCAACACGTCGAGGCAGCGGCCTTCAGTAATTTCCTGGCAGATCGAGCAGGCGTCACAGGGCGTGATGGTCGGGCCGGTTTCGCAATTCACCGCTTTGGCGAGCAGCCGCGCCATGGTGGTTTTGCCGACGCCGCGCGGGCCGGTAAATAAATAAGCGGAAGCCAGCCGGCTTTGCGTAATCGCATTTTCCAGCGTGCGGGTGACGTGCTCTTGCGCCACCACCTCAGCAAATTGTCGTGGCCGCCATTTGCGCGCCAACACGAGGTAGCTCATTCCGCTCCACAATCAATTTTCAATTTAAAAGTTTAAATTGAAAATTTAATATTGCAATTTTATAAATTGGCCAAGGTACCCCACGGCACATCATTGCAACGCTTACCGTTGCTGCCTTCCGGCCCTGGCGGGGTTGGGCATGCGCCGATTGCGCGGGCCTTGGCCAATGCTTTATCGTTCATCGTCCGGCGTTTGTTTGGCAAAGGCGCCCGGACAGATTTATGCTAAACCGCCCACCAGCTGGCGATGACTCTCATTTTTTGCAACCATTTGCAACTCTTGAAATTACACAATGACGAAGAGAAAGGCAAGAGGTTTTTTGAGGAAAACCGCATTGGAGTCAATGTCAGCGCAAAAAATGACGGCATGCGGCAAGCCCACTCACTGAAATTGAAAATTTTATACCGCCGGCTTTAGCGGCAGATAGATTTGAAACTTCGCGCCGCGGCCAAGCTGGCTGCTGACTTTGATGCCGCCATCATGCGCCTCGGCAATGGCGCGCGCCAAAGAGAGCCCCAGCCCCAGCCCGCCGCCCATAAAACCGGTTTTACTCGTGCTGTGATGATCGCTGTTTTGTACTTCAAAAAATTTTTCAAAAATCCGGCCCAAATTTTCGGGGCTGATACCCACGCCGGTGTCGCTGACGGCGATCACGCCAAACTCGCCTTCCTGCTGCAAAGATAAATCAATGCGCCCATAATCCGGGGTGAATTTGATGGCGTTCTGCACCAATTCCGCTACCATGATTTTGACCTGTAGGCGATCCGCATAAACCACACAGGCTTCGCCGTCGGTATGCAGCGCCATCGTCTGCCGGCGTTCCTGCACTGCCAGCCGGAACTCGTGCACGATTTGTTCCAGCAATTCCCGGAGCGGAATTTCTTCACGTCGCAACGCCAGCGTCCCCTGTTCCAGCGCAATCAAATCGACCATATCGGTGACGATTTGTTCCAAATCCAGCACGGCGGAGTTGATCACGCTCATGCACTCATGCTTTTCCGCCGGCGACAGGGCGCCAAAGTCGTCGCCATTCACAATCGCAAGATAGCCTTTCAAATGGCTCACCGGCGTGCGCAGCTCGTGTGAGGTGATGGCAATGAATTTGTCTTTGGCCGTTTGCAGCTCGCGCAGTTTTTCGTTGGCGCGCTTGAGGGCGAGATTTTCCTGGCTCAACGCGATTTTTTCGCGGCATTTGTTGATGACGAGACGAATCTGCTCGGCCTTCAGCGGCTTCAAGAGAAAATCATGCGCGCCCAGCTTCATGGCCGCGATGGCATTCTCAATCGTCGCGAACCCGGTCATAATAATGACTTCGACATGCGGAAAATCGCGCTTGATGACATTGAGCAGCTCGAGGCCGGTCATGCCGGGCATTTTCAAATCCGAGAGCACGATGGCGATTTCCGGCTCACTGCGCAGCCACTCCATGGCTTTAATGCCGTTTTCTGCCGTGAAGATGGCGTAAGACTCCGGCTCCAAACTCAATTGACAAATGTGACGCACCACGCGTTCATCATCGACAATTAAAATTTTGGTAGCCCCGGTTTTAGCGAGAGGAGAGGAATTAACCGTAGGGAAAGGCGCCGCCAAAGCATCCATCGTGAATTTCCTTCCAGCAAGGGTTCATCTTAAAAGCACGGCTTCGTGCCCTCTTGTGAGCGCTCCCTCACTCAGCCTAAATTCACGCCTACATGTTAAGCATTTCTGCGGAAATATTCAAGCCCCTTTTTTGATAAAATATGGGGCCAAAAAAACGAAGGTCTCAACTCACGGCCTGTGAGTTGAGACCTTCAAAGGTATTAACGTGTCCTAACGTCGTCCGTCAACTTCCTGTCACGTATCCTTTTCTTAGAGCTGGGGGTTGCTCCAGTTCATTTCGCGGTACTGCTTGTAGATGCCCATCACCAAGGGAACGTACTTGGACGTTTCATCCCACAGGATGCCGGCCGCTTGGCCGTTCTTGATCCACAACGCGGCGCGTTTCTCGCCGCCGTTGTACGCCGCCAAGCCGCCGTCGACATTGTATTCGTTGACCAACGTCGAAAGATAACGGCAGCCGATGCGAATATTATAGACCGGATTGAACAGAACGTCTTCCGGCGAGCTCCAACTAATATCCTCGTATTTCGCGATATACATGGCGGTGGGGGGCATGAGTTGCATGAGGCCCATCGCGCCGGCTTGCGAAACCGTTTCCGGATTCCAGGTACGACCGCTTTCATGCGTAATCGTCGCACAAATCAAATCGATATCAAGTTTCGGATATTTCACGCTCATTTCGTAGATCGTGTTCGCAATTTCATATTTCTTGGCGGAGTCCATGTTCGGATTGAAACGCGAGATAATGGCGAGCACTTTTTGGATGCTGTATTGGCGCACACTATCAACGTTCATTGCCGAACGCAGGTCTTGCAAAGCGCGCTCCAGTTGATCGATCTTGGTCTCCTGGGCGTTGTAAATGCGCAGGTACCGGAAGCTGAATCCGATCACACCAGCGCAGAGAGCCACGACAGAGACGATCTTCATGATCTTCGCCGGGCGCAGCTTTGCGATTTTCTCCCCGTAGCTTTCCCCTTTGATCATCTGAACCTCCACGAATAAGTTAGTTTAGTATTTAAGTCGTTCACAGGCTGTTCAAGTTGCTTAAGAGTCGCGTAAAAGTTGACCAGCCCCTACTCACAACTTTTATAAACCAATCGCCTATTATCGTTTTATCTTTTGAAATTGGCCAACCGGAGCTTTATTACAACGTTGCAATAACTAAAAAAGTTGCGTTTTTATGACTCTCGGGTGCATTTCTTAGATTTAAGATTTTGTTTTCATTAAAATTAAAATCACACAACCGTTCTCTTCTCTCAGCACGAGCTATTCTAAAGCAAAGGATATGCCAGTAACTCATCATGCCTGAACAGGCTTGCCCTGACGTTCAAAAGCGAACCAAAAGTTGACAAACTGTTCGGGAGTGAGTCACTTATGCTTTTGCCTGATGGCGGATTTTGACCATCTGAGGCTAAAAAGTAAAAAAATCTAACTAAAACCACTATAAATGGCTTCATTTGGTAGGCATAAAGCAATAAAATACAACATGTCGTACTGTCGATTTTTTACCACAAGAGCATGAGTACTGTCGCAAAAGTAGGTCGGAAGCTAGAAAATTTGGTGGGGAAAACCTTATCAAGGCTTGTTATTTTGGAAATGGATCAGACAGGGTGGTTCAAAAAACGAATTTTTGTCACATTGTCAGATGTTCCGCCATTTTTCCCATGCGGCTATACCGGTGTTCGTGTGGATTTTCACCGTGTCGTTCGTGTCATAAGCATACCCACCGCCAAGTGTGGCGGCAATCGGAATGTTTCGCTCTTGCGCCCATCCAAAGATGAGACGATCCCTTTCCGCCAAACCAGATATCGTCAGCCGCAAATCACCGAGCTGATCATGCTCGTAGGGATCAGCGCCGGCTTGATACAAAATCAGCTCCGGGTGAAACTCGTCGAGAATTTTCGGAATGTGGGCCTGCAAGTGCTGCAAATACGCTGCATCCGATACCGCGTTCGGCAGGTGAATATCCCAATCACTTTTTTCTTTAACGGGATAAAGCTCTTGTTGATGAATGGAGAAGGTAAACACAGTGGGATCTTGCTCAAAAATTTTGGCCGTGCCATTGCCCTGGTGCAAATCGCAGTCAATCACCATCGCTTTTTGAATTTGTCCCGCACTTTTCTTAGAATTTATCGAAGTCGGGGCTTGCTGCATCACGCGAACGGCGACGGCAAGATCATTCAAATAACAAAAGCCTTCCGCCTTTTCTGCAAAGGCATGGTGAAAGCCGCCGCCGATATGCATGGCGGCACCTTCTTGCAGCGCCAACTTCGCCGCGAGAATCGTTCCGCCGCAAGCCAGCACAAACATATCGACAATCTCGCGGGTCAGCGGCAGTTCGGAGTATGCCGTACGGGGCGTCCACTGGCACTGATACAACTCGTCCAGATAGCGCTGGGTGTGCACCGCCAAAAGCTGTTCCGTCGTCGCCGCCACGGGTTCGACAAACGCTTCGGCGGGAATGTGATGCTGCTGGCGCAACGCCGTGGCCACGAGATGATATTTCTGAATCGGAAAAACGTGAATGCCGATATCGGCATAGTAGTGCGGCGAGTAGATAAATTTCATAAAACTCAAATAAGCTGCGTTGCAAAGCGCAACGCCTTTTCATAATCGGCGTCACGGCTCGTGCTTTCCATTTCCTGCGCCAGCAAATCGGCAATCGCCGCATGGGAAAATTTTACGGTGGATTCGGTGAGGGTTTTTTCGCCTTGGACAACTTGCCATCTTATTTGTGTTGGACTCCAATCGCTCTGCGCCGAAAAAACCACAACGTCTCCCTCCTGTTGTAACCGGATTTTCGCCGTTAGAATGCCGCCCGCTGCCGTTATCTCTTCCGTTTCGGCGGCGGCTTTGCGCAAGGTGATTTTGCCGATGACTTCCTTATCCTGATTCTGCCAGGCCGTTTGAAAAACACTCTCACCGGCGTCAACGGGCGCGGCAGCCAGCGGCGTCAACGGCTCATTGAGTTTCCAGTTCAGCCGGTTGGCCAACCAGCCGAGCAACAGAAAGGGTTTGGCAAAATGCGCATCCCCTTCGACAACTGCGGCGACCTCGAGATCGACCGCTACAATATGCTCAAGCAACGCCGTTGTGTCCAAAAACTGCGTGAGAAGATCGCGCCATGGCGACAAGCGCCGCCAATTGAGATCGGCGCTCAAAACGTCTTTCCAATTAAAATTTACCGCGCGCGCTTGTGACAGCGTCGTGCCCACATCGTGTCCATCCGCCGAATCAAAAATCAAACGCCGGCTGGCCGCGAGCAGCTTCTCAAACAAAATATTTTCTTCGACCAGATCGCCTTGCCACCATAAAATCGCCGGCAACGTGTCAAGCACCAATGGGGTAACGCTCGCGGCCAGTTGTTCGACGGTATGACCTTTGGCGAAGAGGGTGATTTGTTCGCTTCCCACCGCCTTCCCCTCCGCGGCATGAACATGCGCCGAAAGATAGACGGAAATTTCGTTTTCTTCGGCCTCCGGCGCCGCAATGACGGCGATGATACGGCACGGATGGCGGCGCGTGAAATCGGTCAGAACGCCGGCGGCGGCCTCATACGCGCCTTCATGAGGAGAATACACGAGCAACGTAAAATCACCACGGCGGGTGAGCGCCGGATTTTTAGCGGCGGCGCCTTGCCAAAGTTGATCCAACTGGCTGGTGATGGCCTCCACCGCGACGGCGAGCGACTCTCCTTTTATAAAACCGTCAATCAATTCGTCCGTGAGCATAAATAATCTTCCGTAAAATAACAGTTCAGTCGCTAAAAACACTCAAGTTCTCGCCCACAGAATTAGAAATCCCACTGAATTGAATTCTAAATTCTAATTTCTGCGGGATGCCATTGCTGTGGGCGATTCTTTGCAGTCGCTGACCGGCCACTTTTTGCACATTAAATTTCGGGATTTCAACAAATTACAGTGACCGGCCAGTCGCAGTTTCTGTTTGGATACGCCTTAAGCGATCGTGATATCCTTATTCAGATAAACGCTTTGAATCGCATTCAACAACTCCACGCCCTCGCTCATGGGTTTTTGAAAAGCTTTGCGGCCGGAAATCAAACCCATGCCGCCGGCGCGTTTATTGATGACTGCCGTCTTCACCGCTTCTTTCAAGTCCGACTCGCCCTTGCCGGTGGAGGCGCCGCCGGAATTGATCAATCCGGCCCGGCCCATGTAGCAATTGGCCACCTGATAGCGGGTGAGATCAATGGGGTGATCGGAAGATAATTTCTCGTACACGGCTTTGTGCGTTTTGCCGAATTTCAACGCGTTGTAGCCGCCATTGTTTTCCGGCAATTTTTGTTTGATAATGTCCGCCGCAATGGTGACGCCGAGATGATTCGCCTGGCCGGTCAAATCCGCCGAGACATGATAATCCTTGTCGCCCTTGACATTGAAGGCGGAATTTCGGAGATAACACCACAGAATGGTCACCAGCCCCAGCTCATGCGCGTGGGCAAACGCCGCCGAGATCTCCTGAATCTGGCGCGAAGATTCATCCGAACCAAAATAAACCGTGGCGCCGATCGCCACCGCCCCCATATTGAAGGCTTGTTTGATGTTGGCAAACAAAATCTGGTCATATTTATTGGGATACGACAAGAACTCATTGTGATTGATTTTCAAAATGAACGGAATTTTGTGGGCATATTTGCGCGAGACCGCGCCCAAAACGCCGAGCGTGCTCGCCACCGCGTTGCAGCCGCCTTCGATTCCCAGCTTGACGATGTTTTCCGGGTCAAAATAAATCGGATTGGGCGCAAAGGAAGCGCCGGCGGAATGCTCGATGCCTTGATCGACCGGCAGGATGGAAAGATAGCCCGTGCCCGCCAACCGGCCATGGTTGAAAATCAATTGCAAATTTCGCAAAACCGCATCCGGGCGATCGGAAGGCACAAAAACACGGTCGACAAAATCCGGTCCCGGCAGGTGCAGCAGGTCTTTGGAAATCGTTGCACTCTTATGCTGTAAAAAATAACTGGCCTCGTCACCGAGAATATCCACAACTTTTTTGGGATTCATTTCCATGGTTCAATCTCCTTTTATGGATTGCTTCACAAGTTGAATTTTATTATTTGGCTCTGACGCCGCGCTGGCGCTGTGGGGTCAGAGTTAACAAAATAGATCAAGTCAAACAAAGGGGCAAGCCAACAATCTCTCTGCTGCACCGCCCGAATGGCACCGAGCAGTTACGGGGCAAGTTTGATTTGAGGAAACGGCCGATTCTCTTGTGTGAGTTCGTGCGCTCCTCCTGCATGCCACGGTTGCTTTGAAAAAATATAACACTCTCCCGACGCATTCGCAATGATTTTCTTTCCCGCCGGCCGGCCCCGGTACGCGCCGGCTTCCGCAAACTCTTTCATCCGAACGTACCTTTCACTCATGATGCCGTACAATTTATTTTCATGCGACCCGCATCAACAATTTTTCAACACGCTGCAAGATTTGTCTTGCAATTGTCGCGCGCCCTTTTTATCATTGAACATGATGCATATGATCAGCGAGTTTTGTACTCGCCAAATTATTTTACTTTACAATATCGATACCACTTGGCCCGAGAACGATCAAAAGTATGTCAAGCAGCTCGTTGATCGTATGCAAGCCGGCATTGCCAGTTACGGTTTTACCGTCCACACTGTCGTGGTGCGCCAAGATTTAAGCGTGCTGGATCGTTACGACCCGCGGCAATGGCTGGTGTTCAATTGGTGTGAGGGATTCGAAGGCATGCCATGGTCCGACGCGCTGGTCGCCAAGGCTCTGGAAGCGCGCGGCTTCACCTTTACCGGCTCCGACGCCAAAACGATGATCGTCGCGCAGGATAAATGGCGCGTCAAACAAATTCTGCATGACGCCGGCGTGCCGACCCCCGCCGGCATGGTGCTGGATGAGACCACACCCATCAGCGCATGGAAGATTTTTCCCGCGCTGGTCAAGCCGGTCAACCAGCACGGCAGCTTTGGCGTCACGAAAGACTCTGTGGTCGAATCGCCAGCCGAGTTACAACGGCAGGTCAATTGGATCAAGAAAACTTTTTCCAGCCCTTCGCTCGTTGAGCCGTTTTTAAATGATCGGGAATTTCAAGTGGCGGTATGGGGAAACCACAAATTGCAAGTGTTGCCCCCGATGGAACTGGATTATTCCGAATTCACCGCCCTGCAGGATCGGCTCTATACTTTTGATTCGAAATTCGATCCGAATTCACCGGGGTGGTCCGGCATCAAATGGCATTGCCCCGCGCCGATCAATGAAGAGTTGCGGGAAGAATTGGGCCGCATCGCCATGGCGGCATTTCGCGCGGTGCGCTGCCGCGATTATGCGCGCTTCGACCTGCGACTATATAAAGGTAAACCGATGATTTTGGATGTGAACCCCAATCCGGATTTGGATCCGACCTCGGTTTTTCCGGCAGCCGCAGAAACCATGGGCCTGAATTACGGCAGCATGGCCTTGCGCATTTTGGCGCTGGCCGCCATGCGTCTGCGCCGCCGTCTCGCCGCGCGCAAAACCAGAAAAGCGAAAAAACTGCAGCTCGCCGCCTCGCTTTAATCTCCACCGGAATTGACTCCCACCTCCGGGCCGTCAAAAACAAATTTGTATCTATTCAGCTATTGGAGCGCTTGTTTTTGAGATTTGTTATATCGCGCCATTTATTTTTGCACACAGATTTGAACGCCCGGGCGGTACTGAATAGTTACACAAATTTTTTGGATTTTATTTCGGCAGGAACGATTAGTTCTCCGTCTGCGCCATCAGCTCTTCCGGCTTGTAATACGTGTGCAAAACCAGCAAAACCGCAATGTCCATCAGCACTTGCTCGCGGCGCGCCGGCACATAACGCAATTGCCGGCCCCGCGCAAACGCGACGAAATTGCGCAACTCCTGGCGAATGCGGGCGCGATCGATGCCCGCCCACCAATAATCGATGCGATCGACAAGATACGGCGAATATTCCGACAGCAATTCCGCAAGCTGTTTGCCTTTCCGAACACGGCCAAAAACGTCGATCAACGAGTGCGACACTGGCAACAAATCATTGGATGTGTCTTTCAAACGATTCAACACTTCCGGGCTCGTTAGTGGGATGGCGCTCACCGCGAGGCGCTTGGCGTTCTTCGTGCGCGGAATTACGGCCATGCCGTAATACCCCCCCTCTTTCTTTTCTTTGTCGACACTCCACCACCGGTCGGCTAACTTAGTCCGCGAATAACTCGAGGTCGTCGCGCCGCGGTGACCGCCATAGGGATCAAGCACAATAATCGCTTTCTCGGTCGAGCCGGCGGCCAGCACCCAATGATCAAAATTATCCACACAAAGAATCACCGGGTGGTTTAGGCCGTGCTGCTCCCGCAGCCAAGCCAAAGCCGCTTTGCGATCGGCTTTGTGCGGCCATTGCGCTTCCAAGCCCTCATAGCCCAGTCGCCGCAAAGCCCGCCGCAAACCCGACTCATCGGTTCCGTTCCACCAGCGTGTGCCACAGGCTTGCTTGATTTGTTCAAACGACACTTCCGCGTTGCCAAGCAAATACAGCGCATTTGACACACACGTGGGACCGCAGCTATATTCGTCCGGTTGTTTGGTGAGTCCCATACTTCTAACCCGTTTTGCCGGGAAATCTAAATTATTGTTTATTTAAGATTAAAACTTAAATGACCACGACCACTGCTGAACATAATATAACACTCCCAAGCATTCGAATCAATCCCCCTGACTAATTTTTTTTTGGAGGCGTTTCGGCTTAAAAATTAAATCTTGGTTCATTCGTAAGTTTATTTAAAACAATAAAACCGCCGCAAAGGGACGAAAATATACATTCTTACGGCAAAAAAGGCTGCGAGTTCCCCGAACTAGAATAAGTGAAAAGAGTTTAGCGCTGCGTGAAAAAAGCTTGGCATAACTCAGTGACTTGGGAGCCGTGTGGCGAATGAAGAAGTTTGCCACTGTTCATGGCTTGGTAAACAGTGTGACTTTGCCCATTAACTCATCAAGATTGGATGACTTCAGAATGAAGGCGTCAGCCGTCCAGCGTTGTCTTTGCTTTTTGGGGTAGGGATAGGCGGTGTTGATGATAACGGGAAGGCGATTCTTGTAGAAGTGACTGCGTGTGGTCGAAATTTTCTGGAGAAGTTCGCTGCCGTTGATATCGGGGAGGGTGACATCGATGACGGCGACGTTAAAACGGCGGTGTTGCAATTGGTGCAGGGCTTCGCGACCGTTGTGGGCGCAGACGACTTCGAAGCCCAAGGCTTCCATTTCCATCCTGTACAACAAACAATGCCGAACATTGGCATCTACCACCAAAACTTTTGGTGGCAAGAACTCCGCTTCGGTTGCCATATCCTTCATCCTTACTGAAAATTTCCTAAAGAACAGCGGCTTCCAACGACACCCAGTAAAAACAAATATTTAAATATACTCCATTCATTTCAAAACCACTGAGAATATACGCATGACAAATCATAAAAGCAAGTTACAAAATTGTAAGAACCGATAAATTGCGAAAACCTGTTGGAACAATCGCTGACCGGCCACTTTGCGCATGAAATATTCCAAAATCCACGAATTTAAGTGGCCGGCCAGACCCATTTTTATCTGACGAGCAATAACTTTCTCACCGCCACTTCATTTTCTGCCTCTAATCTGAGCAAATATAAGCCGCTGCCAGCCGGCTGACCGCTGGCATTTTTTCCGTCCCATTGGCGGGTGTGGATTCCCGCCGGCATTCTTTCCTTTATTATAGTCACAACTTCTTCGCCGAGCAAGTTGTAAACGCGCAACGTGACTTCGGCTGATCGCGGTATATCGAAGCGAATTGTCGTCTCCCGATTGCCGAAGGCTTCTCCGCTGGCGGAAAATGGATTCGGGTAATTCTGGTGCAAAGCAAAAGCTTGGGGCATCTCGAGATGATGCGGCTCGTCAACTCCCGTCGGAATATCGGGCACACTGATTGATTTGGGTTCCGTCGCGACCATATAGATAGCCACGCCGTAAGGCGGGAGAGCCGTTCCGAAACTAAATGTGCCGCTCGCATCTCCAGACACCACCGTCGACGTTCCGGCCAGCAGTTCGCTCAACACATAACGCATATTGGGTTGAATGCCGCCGCTAAACTCAACCGTTGTTGCATTGAGCGTTATGGCGACATTGCGCGTGGCGTTGCCGAAATTAACGGCAACGACGGCGTTTGCATCGACGAACGGGCGCGAGAAAACATAAACGTCGCCGTCAGTTTGATTGAGCCGGATGAGCCGCTGCGTCCAAAACGCCGGAAACTTTTCACGAATATAAGCGAGTTTTTGATACAGCTTTTGTACAACGGTTTTGTCGGGATCATCGAAATTGACTTTCCCACGCCGGCCGGTAAATTCGTTGAGGCCGTTGCCGAAGCCGACTTCCTGCCCGGCATATACAAGCGGAATGCCGGGAATCGTGAACAGCGTTGCCGCAAACGGAAGCGTTTGCTGAATATTGCTAGCAAGATAAGCCAAACGCCATTCATCGTGATTTTCCAAAAAACGAAAAAAAGAACTGTTCGGACCGGGATAGAAATTGTTATTGAAAATTTTGTCATGCACGCGCGAGGCGCTGCTGGTCAACACCGTGCCGCTGCGAAAACCGTCAAAATACAACGGCCAATCGTATCCCGAATCCACGCCGCCGTTGCCATCGGCGTAAATGCGTTCCGTTCCGAAGCCGACGCCGCTGTCTTCCGCCAACAGCCAAATGTCGGGTTTGATATGTTTCAACGCTTCGCGCACGGGAACCCCCATTTCATTTTCGCCGCCGTTGCCGTTGTTGGCGCGCCGCGCCGGCCCCCAATACACGTCAAACCGGAAACCGTCCGCGCCCATCTCATTGATCCAAAATTTAAAAACGTCGATCATGTACAAACGCGCGTCGAGATCGGCCCAATTGTAATTGATGATTTCTTCGCTGAAGCCGTCGTAATAAACGAACAGCCCGTTGTTGCTGCGACGCTCCGGCAGATTCGGGCGATAATTCCCGTTGTTGATGAGATTGTGCTGATAAAAATTCCAGTACCGCGAATGCTCCCGATATTGCCGGACATCGGCCGCGAACGGATGCGCCTGGCTGGTGTGATTCGGCGTGATGTCGAGCACGACCCGGATGCCAAGTTGATGGGCGCGATCGACAAAAGCGAGAAAATCAGCGTTGGTGCCAAACTCCGGGGCGACGCGATAAAAATCGACAATATCGTAGCCGGCGCCGACGCCGTCGATACGAAAATTGTTGTCCATAATCGGCATCAGCCAAATCACATTAAAGCCCATGGCCTTGATGTAATTTAATTTTGCCGTTGCCGCTTTCAGCGTGCCCTCGGGTGTAAAAGCGTCGATGAAAATTTCATAGACGCGCGCCTGTTTCACCCAAGCCGGATTGCTCTTGATCGTCGCCGGCATCACCTGACCGTTCGCCGTCAAAGTAAAATACTGGCGGGTGCGGTCGCTATTGCCGTCGGGGTCGCGCGCGGTCAAAATGAAATAATACTCACCCGGCGTGGCCGGTTTATTCACGGTCACCACGGAATCGGCGGCGCCATTCACGCCGAGCATTTGCGGATTACTCGCCTCTTCCTGCCAGCTAAACGTCAGAGATTGCCCATCGGGATCACTGCTTTTCGCCGCGCGCAATTTGATTTGCGTTGACGCCGTATCGATGGTGATCACCGCCAAAGGATTGTGATTGACTTTGCGGATAATGCGAATCGGCTGCGACGTTTCCGCCACGCCGCCGGCCAGCGCGCGCACGCTGAAGTCATTGTTGCCCTCGAGCAACGTCATCGTCGTATCAAACTTGCCGTTTTTTACCGTAATGTTCCAACTCGCCGCGCCGCGCAGCAATGTGGCCGTGCGCAACGTGCTGTCCGGCGCGCCATTGGCTTGCAATATTTCGCCTCGGAGCGGCCAGCTCGTTTTCCAGGTTTCCGCCGGTTGGGTGAGAATCTGTACGGGGTCGGCTTGCACGGTAAAATGGGTGGTATCCGAGCTGATCGTGTTCGCCAAAGTCCGCGTGAGCAGAATGAGCTGATGCTGGCCATTCGCCAATGGTTGCGCCGGCGTGAAAGTGAATTTTTTCGTCGTCGCATCATAGCCCGCGCCGACATGCGTGTATTCGACGTTATCGAGTTTGACGACGATGGCCCCGGTATCCACTTGCGTTTTGGTCGAAGGAAAAATATATGCCGAGATCAACGGCCGGCGCGTTTTGACGAGGCTGGAAAGTGAATTGGGCAACAGATAATGAATCGTCGGATTCCGGACAAATAAATACGAGTTGTCGTTGTCCCGGCTGTTTTTGCGCGGATTCAAAGGATCGCTTTTCCAGCCGGTGTTGGCGCCATTCTCGTTAAACTTGTATTGATAGGCCCCTGCCACGCCGCCGTTCGGCTGGCCGCCCACACGCAACCGCACGGTTTTCACCCAAAGCCCGTTCACGGCATCAAAACTCATACGCGACGGCGCATTTTGCGCAATGACACCATTGCTGTTCGGCCCCCAGCTATTAAACTCACCCGGAAGAAAGACGGCGGAAAGATTGCCGGCCGGTTTGTAAAAAAATGTGACATCGGCGCTGTCCGGCTGCGCGAGAAGATTTTGTATTTGAAAAAGGCTGGCAAACAGGAGGCTATAAGATAGAAAAAAAATACGTTTCATTTTTCCTCGCTTCATTATAAATTAACGAATGTATTCGATTCAGGTCCAAAAACAGATTTCGCGAATTACACGGATTTACCGAAGTCATGCCTCAACCCCAAAAATCTCTCACCTTCTTTCGCCGCGTCGTCGTCATCATCAAAAAAATCCCGCGCGGTCAAGTGGCGACTTACGGACAAATTGCGGCACTGGCGGGCAACCCCCGCGCGGCACGGCAAGTGGCGTGGGTGTTGCATTCGGCTGCCGACAAAGAAAACTTACCCTGGCAGCGCGTCATCAACAGTCAGGGCAGCATTTCATTACCACGTTACGGCGGCTACGAATTGCAGCGCGCCTTGCTCGTCAAAGAAGGCGTCAAATTCGACTCGGCAGAGCGTATTGATTTGGTACGGTTTCAGTGGCGGCCGAAAATAATAAAAAAGAAAAAGGAAAACAAGCCGGGGGCGCGCTTATGAACAGACAATCAACCCGTCCTCGGTCATAATCATATCTACCCGCTGATCATGCGGCGCGATGGGGACTTTATCGATGATTTGAAAAGCGAAGGCCAGCGCAATCTTGGGGGCGGTGACTTCCGTTAGAAAACGATCATAATAGCCCTTCCCGGCGCCGAGGCGATTGCCGGCGTGATCAAAGGCGAGACCCGGCACGATCACAAGATCGAATTGCGCCGGCGGCGCGCGCCGGCTTTTCTCCGGCGCCGGCTCGAGAATGCCAAGCACACCGGCTTGCAGGGCGGAAAAGTCAGTGATATAGAAATGCTGTAAAGTGTTGTCACTTTCAACCTTGGGCACCGCCACCTGGTGGCCACGGCTTAACAGCCGCCGAATCAATGCGAGCGTGTCGACTTCATGCGGCAGCGCCACATAGGTGTGAATGATACGCGCCGACCGGAAGACAGGGAGCGCTTCCACATGCGCCAAAATTTGCGCGCTGGCGCGGTCGCGCCACGCCGGATCGAGTAGGCGCCGCTGCTCGCGTATGCGCGCCCGCCACCAGGCTTTTTCAGCAAGCGCACTCACGCCGGCAGCTTTTGTAAAATACCGGCGGCAAAATTTTTATCCACCACCGCGATCACGCCGACTTGTTGCCGGCCAAAATGTTTGCCCCATTCTTGCATCGTGCCGATCTCCGCCACCTGCACACGGCCAGCGGCGGGGAAAAGCATTTTTTCTTTGGTCGCCGGCGAAAAATCTTTGGCAAAAATCAGCAGCAAATCTTCGCGCCCGCGGCGAATTTCATGCGCCACCGCTGTCGTGCCGATAACGATTTTGCCGGCGCGTTGCGCCAGACCCAACAAACCGATGATTTCAGGGGGAAGCATGTTCGCGCAAAAATTTTAGGACGTTCTCATAAACCGCATTGGGCACCGGCTGGTGAAAGCCGTGATGCAATCCTTTTTTTTTCTGCAACAATGCCGCGCACGCCAGGGTACGGCAGACATAGGCGCCGCGCCCGGGAAGGCGTTGGCGCAAGTCCAGCGCAATATTGCCGCTTTGATCACGGGTGAGCCGCAGCAAATCCGCTTTGTTGGCCTTGCGCCCGCAAGCCAGACACGTGCGCTCCGGAATAAACTTCATTTATTTTCTGTGGAGCCGGCAGTTTAGGCCTTTCCCGTCCGTTTGGCGCTTTTCATAAATTGGCTGAAACTGGCCGCCCACTTCGCCACGGTTTGCTCCGGCCCGACCAGCTTAAAAAAGTACGGACCCTCCTCCGTTTCCAACACTGCGGCGAGCATGCGAAAATTCGGCTTGTTGTGGCTCTCCGCCATTCCCGGCATGACCGGCGCGACATACGTGCCGCTGATGTCAACACTCGTCAAATTCATCCCATCCACCGTGTCACGGGTGACTTTGGCCTTTTCCGCCGAAGGCGTGCTGTCGGGTTGGGCAAATTGGGTGTACCAGCGATTCAAATTGGCTTCGGCGGAGCCGCCCTGATCCGCGCCAAAATAATAAACCACCAGCTCAGCATCTTCAGGATCATTGGCCACGCGCGGCAGCGTGAGCTGCGCTTTTCGCATCATCGAGTTTGGCGTGGTCGCTTTCCAGCCGGCATCGGCCTGCAAAGTCACCACACCAAGATCAACCGGCTGGGTTTTGGTTGATTGGCAAGCCAGCGCCAAACTCATGAGCAACAACGGCGCGATCACCTTGCCGCGCCAGAGGGGTTGAATAAATCGTAACATGCTTTGTCTCCAGAATAAAATCAAAGGCCAGGTTAATTTTGAATGAATCGCCGCAGTTCATGTTAAAAAAAAGCGCGCAGAATGTCAAGCAAATAAAAAAGGCTCGACGGGTGTCGTCGAGCCTTTGAGAAAATCCAAATCGTTTTGTCACAGCCGGAGTGACAATATAGCCGCACTGGTCAGCGCGCGGCGACCGCCTCGGGTCGCGAGCGAAAATCGAAAACGCGGCCGCGTTCTTCAGCTTTGCCGTTTTCCGGTGCCGCCAGCGGCCGGCCATTCTCGTTCATCGCGCAATTGCCGTCAAAAACCGCCCCCTCGTCGATCACGATCTTGCTGGTTTTGATTTCGCCGTGCACGATCGCATGCGCTTCGAGCACAACTTTGCCGGTTGCCAAAATTCGGTTTTTTACGCGCCCGCCAATAATCGCATTGCGGGCTTTGATTTCACCTTCGATTTCGCCATCTTTGCCGACGACAAGCGAATCGCTCGCTTGCACCTGGCCTTGCACGCGGCCATCAACGCGCAAGCTGTTTTGCACCGTGAGCAATCCTTCGATGATCGAACCCTTGCCGATCACCGTGTTCAGCTCGCCGGGACGGTCGTTCTCCACGACTTCTTTTTTGCCTAACATCAGATTCTCCGTAACTCAGCTAAGCGGGGTGGAAAAATGACTGACCGGACACTTGCGGTGCCTGGGATAGTTTGTATTCCCGCCGCGTTGAGGTGTCCGGTCAGTTCTATTTAAACGTAAATAATAAATGATAATATTTACCGGCGAAAGTCTGCAAGTGAAGAAACCGGACAAAGATAAATCTTCTAAC
>JAJVHT010000045.1:15297-22071 GCA_022072515.1 bacterium | reverse complement strand
CCCTTTTCTTGCATCGTTTTCAACACCACATTCGGAAAAACAAACTGGTTGTCGATGATCACGGTTCCGCCCACGGCAAAGTGTGTGTTGAGCAGTGACTTGCCGTAAACATACGGAAATGGCAGCACCACCATGATGCGATCTTGCGCAGTCAAACCAAGATAGTTCACGATGCTGCGCGTGTTGGTCATGATGTTGAGATGACTGAGCGTGGCGCCGCGCGGATCGCCGGTGCTGCCGGAAGTGTAAATGATCGAAGCCAGGTTCAAATCGATCTGCGGCAAATTGAGCGCGGTATCCGGCTGCTGCCTAACCTCCGTCGAAGTGATCATCTGCCACGGCAAGTCTGCGGTGCTGGCCGCACTTTCATCCAACAAAACAATCGTGCGCAACTTGGGAAGCTTTTCGCGCGCTTCCTCCAACAACGCCAACTGCTTGCTCTGCGTGATGACCACCTGCACGTCACAGTCATTAAGAATGAATGACAAGGTTTTTGTGGTCGTCGTGGTAAACATGGCGACAGTGACGGCGCCGCATTTCAAAACACCATAATAAGCCGCAATGTACGCGCTGGAGTTTTCAATGAGCAACGCCACACGATCGCCGTGGCGAACGCCAAGCTCGCGCAACGTGCACGCGACGCGATTGGCCTGGCGCTCAATTTCACCATAAGTTACGATTTCTTCGCCGTGAATACAAGCCATTTGCTCGGGTCTGGCCTGGGCGTGAATTTCAAGGAAGTGATGAATGAGATAAGGTGTCATGGTATAATCACCAGCTTTTTGCTTTCAACAAAACTTTGCCCTGAGCGTACGGAAGCCCCTCCGGCCCTGCCCAGTGCGGGATCTGCGACTTGCAGACGATAAATATAAACTCCACTCGACAACTCTATTGGCGTCCACTGTACATCATATTCTCCCGCCGGCTTTATTTCATTTACCAGTGTAGCCACCTCCCTGCCAAGAATATCAAAAATTTCCAAGGTCACATAACTTGACTGCGCAAGGTTATACCGAATCACCGTCGATGGATGCCCGAAGGTTCCGCTGGCAGAAAACGGATTGGGATAATTTTGCGCCAGTTCAAACTTCGCCGGCAAGTGCGGTGATTCATTTCTGACGGAAACCGCCGTTTGGGTGTATTTGATCGTGGTAAAATAACTCCACTGTCGCGAAATCGCCGCACGGCTTTGGCCGGCCACATAAACATTGCCGGAATTGTCCAGTGCCAGAGCGACGGGACAATCATCAGAATTTCCCGGGCCATCATAGCGCGCGCTCCACTCCGCCGCCCCGGATGAATTATATTTCATGGTAAAAAAATCGCCGCCAAGTGAATCAGCCAAACATCCGGTCGTATAAAGATTTCCCGAGGCATCGACGGCCATCGCGATGGCAGCAGTTGGAACAATCCAAGACGCGGCGCCCGCAGAGGTATATTTGATCGTGCCTGCGTCGCCCGTTACGTAAACATTTCCCGTCGCATCCAGCGTAAGGGCAGCAGGATGATCGAAAGAATTTTCCGTGCGACTGTAGCGAGCTTCCCACTGTTGCGCACCGGCGCGATTGTATTTGATCGTGACGTAATCCGCATCATGACCGGCTTCGGCTAACACCACAATATTGCCGCCAATTTTCAAGGGTTCAATTGCCAGCGCTACAATTCGGTTGACGCCATCCGGCGGGTGATACAGCGTGCGCCATCGGCTGAGGCCGTTTGCATCATATTTCACCGTCACGCCCTCGTCATCGTGGTGGCCGGCGACATAAACATTGCCGGAGTCATCGAGCGCGAGCGCGGCAGCGCCTGACAAAGAATTACTGTTCATATTTTCACGCGCCACCCACCGTACGTCGCCAGTTGCCTCATATTTGATCGTGACGAAGTTCGCACCGTGGCTCGTGCCGGTGACATAAACATTGCCGAAACGATCGCAAGTGAGCACGGTTGGTACGCTGTATCCTTCCGCGCTGGTGCTATCGAACGCGACGCGCCATAGCGCGCTGCCATTGTGATCGTATTTGGCGAGCATGCCGTACTGATGGAATTGGCGCGTTAAATCATAACGCGAGCCGATGACATAAACATTGCCGGCGGCATCCACGGCAAGCTTCGATGCCGCATTTTGAAAATTTGCGGCTTGTTGATCGCGGGCGACCCATTTTATCGCGCCGGCGGCATTGTACATCAGCGTCGCCCACTCCGCCGGAGGCCGCGCCGCATTCCCAGTGTTTTGGCTGCTGCCCGTCACATAAACATTTCCGTTCTCATCCAGCGCGAGCGAGGCAGCAACATCAAACGAGTTGGAAGGATGGCTTTCACGCCTGGTCCATTGCTCGAAACCGGCGCTATTATATTTCACCGTGACATAATCTTTATCATATCGCTCGCCAGTGCTCCAACCAGTGACCAAAACATTTCCGGCTTCGTCAATGGCCAAATTCGTTGCGACATCATCAGTGTCGCCGGTGCCGTTGTAATACGTGACCCATTGTTGGCGGCCGGCGGCGTCGTATTTCACAGTGGCGTAATCATGGCGATCCTGCCCAGTGACAAACACATTGCCGGCGCGGTCAACTTGAACTGCCGTGGCATAACTGCCATCATAAGCCGGTCCGTAGCGCGCGATCCATTGCACCGCGCCGGTGTGGCTGTATTTGATCGTGGCGAAATCAATATCCTCGCGCATTAACTCATTTTCTTCGTAATAAAAGCCGCTTTCACCGGTCACATAAACATTGCCGGAATCATCGACCGCCAATGCCGTAGCAATATTCCAATTATATTGTTCCGAGCCCTGGTAAAATGCTTCCCACTCGCGCGTCCCGGCCGAATTATATTTGACCGTGAGAAACTCCGGATAGCCGAGGCCTTCATACATTCCCGTCACGTAAACATTATCAGAATCATCGAGCGCCACCGCGGTGGCGAGGCCATGAGAAGTATTCGCCCCGGTAAAACCGCTATGCCATTCTTCCCGTCCGGCCGCATTATACTTGATCGCCACAAACTTGCCGTCGCATTGCCCGGTAACGAAAACATTGCCGCGCTGGTCCACGACAATCGCGTTGGCCGCATTGTTGTTGCTGCCCTGATGGCGCGCCGACCATTGCGCGATGCCGGTGGCATTATATTTTATCGTGGCCAAACTATTTTCGCTCCAGCCGGTCACATACACGTTGCCGCCGTCATCAACAGTCAATGCCGTGGCAATATCATACGATTCAGCACCGCCGCGCTTCCAATCATAACGCGCCACCCACAGCTCTGCTCCAGCGGAATTATATTTGATTGTGACATAATCCGCCGCTGCGCCATTTCCTTCGCTGCCGCCGGTGATGTAAACATTCCCAAGGGCATCGACGACGATGGCGGCCGCCACCTCGTCGCCCTCGTTTTCACCATTATAGCGCGCTTCCCATTGTTTATCACCGGCAGTGTTATACTTTACGGTAAAATAGTCTTTGCCGAAAGGTTGGTGGGTCTGAAAACCGGTGACATAAGCATTGCCGGCGCGGTCAGTAACAATATCGGTTGCCACCTCATCATTTGGCAAAAGCTGCGAGCCATATTGTTTCACCCAAGCTGCCTGCACGCCGCCGGAAAAAAAATGGCGCGAATTTGCAGTTTCTTCTTTCTTCTGAAAAAATCTTCCAGCGTTAACAGAATTTTCTTTGTTAAAACCGGTTGAAATAAATTTATCCATTAAAACATGAGCCAAACTCGGCGGTGCGTTTGGCGCCGGATTGTATGCCGCCGTTTCGAGGCGATGCCGATGCCAAGTATGATCTGCCCCGCGCGAAGCAACGAACGCATGGCGAGACCGACTCTGCGCGTGAATAGACGTAATCCCAATTAGCGTTAGCCACAAGCTCCCCATGGACGCGAGTATTAAAAATTTTCTCATTTCAACCGGAAATTTGAATGCTGCTGCACGGAAAAATACCCACCCGCGCGCCACCTTCGGGATAACGTTGTTGCAAAAAGTCGAGCGCCGCTTCCCAGGTGCGAAAATGCGGATAACCGTCCCAATAAATTTGGTGAAATTCATCCGCGCTAACGCCGGGCATAAATGCCGCGAGATGGCGATTGCCTAAAAAGCCCTTTCGCATTGGTTGGCGATACAATCTTTGCTGCGGGCCGAAAAGGCCGTGCTGCCCCATTCCGAGTGAACACGGGCTGGTGAGCAAAACGAGTCCATCATCTTTTAGCAAATTCGCCGGCGCTGTGTGATGAAACATGAACGCATTTTCGGCTTGCAACAATTCATCATCCTTGGGGTAGGCATTGTAAATCGCCACATCCAGCGGCGCAGCCGGCAACGGTGTGATGTAAATTTGCCGCGCCAACTCGGCTGCCTGGCGATGCGCCGCTTCGAGATCACCGGCAAAAAGGCCGGCAATCTCGCGGCGGCTGTTAACCACGACATTGATGCTCAATTGCACGCCGACGTGCCGCGCCACACGCTCGAACTCGGCGCGAAAGCGATTGCCTGCCAGCGTTCCAGCTTTGCCGCGCAAGCCCATGAGCACGGCTTTATGCGTCCACTCGATGCTCTCGATATTGGAGAGTCCGGGGAGAACCATTTTCGCGCCGCCGCTGAATCCGGCAAACGCATGCGGCACGACACTGCCGAGCAAAATTTTTAGATCCGCTTCGGCAAAAGTGCGATTGATCAGCACCGGTGTCTGCCCGACTTTGACGCCAATATCAATCAGCTTTTCCCGGCAATCATGGTTTTCCACGCGAATGCGCTGCGCGATTTCTTTGCCGACTTTGAGCTTGATCTCTTCCGGTTTCAAAGCGGTATGTGAGCCGAGACTGATAATGATCGTGATTTGCTCATCGCGTAAACCGCAGGCTTGAAGCATTTCTAACAGCGCCGGCAAAATTAAACCAGCCGGCGTGGGCCGGCTAAGATCGTCGATGGCGATGGCGACGCTTTTTTTTTCCTCGCCAAGTTGGTAAATCGACGGCGCGTCAATGGAGCCCCTCAGCGCCGTGACGATTGCCGCTGGGGACATCGCTGGCGCCTCGGCCATCGCAAACATTTCGACAGGCCAATGCTCCGGAAACGTAAGGGATATCTGCTCGTCGCCAAACCAGGCGCGCCAAGGCAAAGCAAAAGATTGCAACATAATTCTGCCGTAAATGCGTAAATTCAATCTTACGCTTCACGCATTATTCCTTCACGCGTTGTTCGACAAATCTCGTAATCGCTTCAACCGATTCAAAATTTTCCGGCATCAATTCCTCCTCATCGACTTTGAGGCGATACTGGCTTTCCAAAAAGCTGATCAAATCCAACATGCGTAGTGAGTCGATAACGCCTTTCGTCAATAAATTATCGGCATCGCCGAAATGAACGCCTTTCGGCGCGGCAGTTTTCAAAAAATTGCGTACGGCAGAACGAATGTCCATTCTAATCCTCTTAAGGTCTAAAGTCCGAAGTCAAGTCCGACTTATATTCGTCATTGGTAAAATTGTTGATTAATCATTTTCTGCAAATTTAGCTTCGCCAACAGTTAAGCGATACGTGGCTTTGCCGCGTGGATTATCCCAAAACCACACTGCACCATTGGCACTCACTTGCCCATTGCAGAGCGGAACGCCGTTGCGAGTAACCGTAAAGGGGGTGCCAGGTTTCATATCGACGAGCAAATGCTCAACGCCGGTGCTGCCGGCAATTGTCCACTCGGCTTCATTGAGAAATTTCTCTTCATTGGCGAATAAAACCACGTGCGCGTCTTTGATATATGTTCCACAAAATTGTGGCCCACGCAAGTCGGTGGCGTCGGCCATTTGCTGCAACGTATTGGCATCGCCGATTTGCAGCACGGTGAGAAAAACGTCGTAAGTGCGCGGCACCACGGGCTTGATCTCGAGGCGATAGCTGCCGCCCCACAAGGCGGTCAATTCGTTGAAAGGCGGGCGCAAAGAGATGTCTTTGTAATCGGCATTCGTAAACCAATAGGGCGCCGGGCCGCCAACTTGCACCAACTTCGCGGCGCCGGGAAAAATTGATTTCATGAACAGGCGACCGTGACAGTTGTTGAAGGTATTCGTGACGCGCAGCGTGCGGCCGTTGGCCGATTCCGCAACGCCTTCGTTGATCGCTGTCCACGTGCCGTCGCTCAAGTCCGGTTGAAAAGACACGTGCAGCATGAACCGTTTTTCGTATTCCGCTTTCAGCGTATTGACTTTATCCGTGATGACGACATATTCTTGATCGTTCGGCGCCGTTGGATTGGGCGCCCGCAAATAAACCATCTCACGGCGTGCGAGGTTGACGGACTGGCCACCGCGATAGGAACGCGAGTAATTGTAATTGATATAATCGTACTGGCCCGGCACGGATTCAAAGGCCTCGATTTCACCAACGTGATTTTTACCGCCGGGTTGATAACTCGGATCGGTATAAACATCCGCGTCGCCGTTCACGTCCATTTGGTAATCCAATAAATCGTTGCCTTTTTCCAGCGGATTGCGCACACCGATCACGTTGTGATTGATGGTGGCGCGACTGTATTTCGATTTTCCCATATCGAAACCGCCGCCTTTATCAACGCCGCCGTCGAGCGCCAGGGGGCCAAACTTCTCAATGGTGAAACTGGCTTGATCGAGGTGAGAATGCGGCGCCAGCCACCATTTTTGCGCCCAAAAGGTGAGACGCGTGGCGGCGTCATCCCAACTCGAACGCATCACGATTTGGCCGAGAGCAAGTTTTTGCGTCAGCGGCAAATTAAGCTGTTGCGGCGATTTCGCCGGAACGTC
>JAJVHT010000045.1:5293-15197 GCA_022072515.1 bacterium | reverse complement strand
TCTTTCTCGCGATTGGCGTACAGATCAATCAAACCCTGCGCAATTTTTTGTTTTTCACTCAGCTTTAATAACGGAAAACACCAATCGTACACACAGCCGAGCGCCAGGTTGATATAGCCGCCGGAAAAGCTGCGCAGCGCCGGCGAATCGTGGCCATCGACGTAGCCGTGCACCAGCGTGATGCGCAGGGCAAGGTCAATGGCGCGGCGGCCATACTCTTCGCGGCTGTGGCCAAAGCGAAAATTCGGCATCTGGCCGGGATCCATCAAATAAAGAAAAGCAAAATTGCGCGCGTCATGAAATTTGTAGTTCTGCTGAATATTGTCGATGGCCTCGTTGTAGAAGCCATCCATCGCCGTAATAAAACTCTGAAACTCGCTCGCGTAAAGTGTATTCAAACGCTGGCGCATGGCCGGCACCGTTTCCGCGGTAAAATACAGCCGCGGATGCACTTTGCGCGCGAGCGGGCTGCCGGCAGGCGGCGTGTAGGTTGGCAGGTCTTGCCCAAATAACTCAGTGTCCGTTTCCATAAAAAAAACGGCGAACGAAATGGCCAAATAGCTTAACAAAGTTTTTTTAAACACGATCATGAGAATTTTACCGGCAAGGGTTGAATTATTACGAAGCCGAAGCCCGCGATCTTACAGCCAGCACACTTTCGGTGGCGCGCTTCTTGGCGAAAATCTTTTCGAGAACAATTACATGCGGCGCTTTTACCGGCACCGCTGGCGGCGGCTCGTCTATTTTCTGCTCGCGCGAGTGAATATTGAAGAGAATGCAACTGAAGGCGACAAACCAATACAGTGTGTCGAGATCATTGTAGTTGTGCGTATAAATGCTCAATGTGATGCCCATCAGCCCCAACTCAAAAGCCAGGGCATAAAGCTGCAAATTCGTCGGCGGCTGATCCTTGCCCATGGTTTTTCTGACCTTGCGAAAATACAGCCAGGTCGTAAAAAAACCGCCAATCCAAATCATAAACCCCAAGACGCCGTATTCACAAGCGACTTTCAAATAGCTGTTGTGCGCATCGCGCGTGCCGAGATTCGACAGGTATTCGTCTGGAATGTAAGGCAGGGAAACCAAAGAATAATTGTTATAGCCGATGCCCCAAGGATAATCCTGGATAATTTCCCAGCTCGCTTGATTGATCACCGCGCGCGAGGCCGAAGAACTCTCCGTGCTGGGATCGAGAATCGTCGCCATGTCATCCCAATAATCGTCGGGCGCGAGCTTGAAAACGAATAATGCCGCCCCGGCCAAAATCGGCACGATACTTTTCTTGCGCACCCGATTGGGGGAAAAGACGAAAAGGAAAACAACCGCGGTGCACATCGCCAAAAAAGTCGCGCGATGGCCTTCCGGCGTAATCGGCATGAAATCGAGAACGAACGGAATGATAAAATACGCGCCGAGCTTTTCCCATTTGCTGCCAAAAATCGCCATAATGATGAGCATCGGCAGAAACATCATCATGTGTGTTCCCGTACCGCCGGTGGCGATGCCCATCTCACTTTCTTTGATCCAACCCCAATCCACGCCCCAGCGGGCCATAAATGCGGTATACCAGATCGCAATCAATGTGACCCAGATGACAATTCGCAAATCTTTCTCGGTCTGAATGATTTTCATCATCAACCAGGAAAACAGAATGATTTTAGAGAACTCGAAGGTGTCTGCAAAAGCCAAGCCGGGCGAAGCGGCAGCCCAAATACTGGTGAGGACGCAGACGCCAAGAAAAGCAAACAACCAGCGCATCGGCGGCGCCGAGTTATCGACTTTCAACAATTCTTCGCGATTGATCAAATAGGAAAGCACCAAAGCAATCGTTGCATAAAATTGAAAACGGATATCCTGCAAACCCGCGCCAAAGATGCGAGGGTTCAGGTGAAACAAGATGATGACGAGGCAAACGCCAATCAATGGCCGGCGCAAAGTCCAGAAACATCCGATGACCAACAGCACCAGGGCGATGCCTGCACGAATCGACATGAGGTGTCCTCTTGATCGCAATGAAAGTCGAAACGAAGATCGGCCGGCAGCGGCAGCTAATTGTTTACTGCAAAGTCAGGGCTGTACCAAAACCGGCCAACGAATTTCTTCCAAAATTATATTGTAGCAGCGTTCACCTCGGAACGCGGAAGGCTTTTCATTATTGCAACATTTTCCGCGGTCGCGGAGCGGCCTCCCCTGCACGAGCCAAAGTTTGGCGGATATGCGCGGTGATGGTGGCGGAAAGTTCTTTCAAATTATCGGTTTTAATCACAACCAGATGGGGAAAGCTCTGGATGATTTTCTTATAATGGCTGTAAAGCTGCAGCACATAGGTTTCATCATAATTGGGCCGCCGGCGTAAAATCGTTTGCGGGCGGGCAATCAGCAACAACGCCAAATTCGGCGTGGGCAATGCTCTTTTGAGAACCGACAAATAAAAGCGTTCGCGGTAACCACTGAGGGTGTAATGCACGAAACTATCATAATAAAAGCGGTCGATGATGACGATTTTGCGGCGCAGCCGGGCGGCGAGAAAAAGGCGGAGCATGATAATGCGCCAAAGATAACCCATCGTTCGCGCCAGCGTCAGCTTGATCATCGCCTGCTGCCGCAAAGAGGTCTCGCTCCGGCGTTTGGGGGGCTTTCCCGGCGCGGCTGCTACCGCCGGTTCCTTTTTTTTCTTAAACCAGGCGCGCAAAATTTTTCGCGCGGTTAAATGGCGAAAGCGCAGATAAACGACGGGATACGCCGATTCTTGCAAAAAACGGTACGCCTGCTTGGCATTGGTGCTTTTGCCGCTGCCGACGATTCCAGAAAACGTGATGAACATGCGCTGGTTGCTGGTTATAATAAAAATCTCAATATTCGCAAAACAAAACTCTGACTCACGTCGCCGGCGAAGAATCCTGCCGCAATCCCAACCGCTGCTTCAAACTCGCGATTTTCGTTTTTGCTTTGGCGACTACACTTTTGGCATCACCGGACAATTCTTGATACAAATCGACAACGCGCGCGGGGCGCCAGATCAGCAGCACGCCAATATAAACCGCGCAACCGCTCGCGGTGGAAAGAATCAAAATCGGCAGCGAATGCACGCCAAGAAATTCTGCCAGCCCGGTGTTGACGCCCCACATCGCCAGGGCCATAAAAAGACTGCCGACGATAGCCGGCCATTGCGGCGCAAAGTAGGCGCGCCAGCCGATCAAGCTTACGCGCCGAAGCAAATTAATCATCAACACCATCACGACGATGGAGGTGAATGTTACAGCCACGGACACGCCGTTAATGCCCCAATGCACGCCGATATAAACGGCCGCGGCAAGAATGGCGAATTCGATGAAACGACGCAGGGCCGAATGTCGAACGAATCCGCCAGTGGTAATAACAGAATTCAAAAACGGATCGAGCGCACGCAGAATGCCGGCGATGCACATGATTTGCAAACAGGTGATAGTCGGCACCCACTTTTCGCCCAGCACCACATAAACAAAGGCCGGCGCAGCCATTAGCATGGCAACTTGGATCGGATAGGCGACCAATGAAACCGAGAGCACCAATTTCTCAAAACCGCGCTTGACTTTTTCCGGCTGGTTTTGCACTTTCGCAAAGGCCGGAAAAACGACGGCGCTCAACGCGCGCGAAATGCGCTTTCGCGGCGTTTTCATCAGCTCAAAGGCTTTGGTGTAATAACCGAGCTGCTGCGAATCGAGAACGCGTCCGATGATCAGATAATCGACGTTGTCGGACATATAGCGAAATAAATTGCGCAGAAAAACCCAGTTGCCATATCCAAAAAGCTCGCGGCTGGCTTCACGGTCAAATTGCAAGCGCGGCCGCCAGCCGGAGAGTTGAATGGCGCGAATCGCCGACCAACCCAAGCCGAGAAACTCGCCGATAACCAGACTCCACACGCCGAAACCCAAAGCAGCAAAAGACAGGGCGCCGACAAGTTGCACCGTGCGGTCAATCGCCTGCACCTGTGAGTAGGCTTTAAAGTTCATGTTCCGCTGCAGCACCGTGACCGGCGAAGTGGAAAAACATTCAAGCACCATGTAGAAACTGAACACCGGCAAAAACGTCCTCAGTATCGGCTCATGAAAAAAATCGGCGATAAACGGCGTCCCCACGAGCACCAAAATCCACAAGGTCACTTTAAAGCTAAGATCAAGAACGAACAGCGTATTGACATGCTCGGACCGTACTTCCTGGTTGCGCTGAATGAGGCCCATATTGAAACCGAACTCGCCAAATTTGGTGGCGAAACCGATGACCAGCCAGCCATATTGGAGAATGCCGAAATCGCTGGGGGCAAGCAAACGGGCCAAAATAATGCCGCCGATGGCTTGCGTAAAGGTGTTACCAAGCCGGACGATGACATTATAAAAAACGCCTTCTTTGGCTAACTGCGAGACGCTTTTTTGTGAGTTATCGCGGGCATCTTTTTCCTCCGCCGTTGCAACAGAGGCGTCTGTCGCGGCCTGCTGGTCAATTTTTGCTTTGGGCATATTTTTCAATTTGCGTGAGAATCAATTCCAGATGCTGTTGTTCAAAATCTGCCAACGTTTTCTCCACACTCACGCTTGTATCCAAAATTTTTAAACCATACGCCTCACGAAAAGCGGCGTAAGCCGCGCGAACTTCGGCGAGCTGCGCCAACGACAATTGCGGCTTGCGCTCATGAATGATTTCCGGCGGCGCATCCAAGAGAAGCGTCAAATCGGGCCGGGCATAATGGCGGCAGAGCCAATGCCGTATGCCCCAATGATAATCCATTGTCCGGCTTTTGTAGCCCACGAGCAAATCGTAAATATAGCGATCCGCCAACACGATCCGGCCCTGCCGCAGCTTTGGCAACACCATTTTGAAATAACGAAACCACAATTCAATCGCGACGGCGGCGTAATAAAGCCAGGCTTTCAAATTTTGTTGCCATCGGGAAAATCCTTGCGGCGTTTGGCGGATCGCGGTTTTGCCGGAATAAAACGCTTTGTCCTCGGCGCGATACGGCGTAATGTGAAAATAACTGAGAATTTTTTGCAGCGGTAAAACACTCTGGCCCCACGGCCCGAGATAAACCGTATCCGTCGTCAACGCGGCGGCGCGCAATCTTTGCCGCAAAATTTGCAAGAGCGTGCTCTTGCCGCAACCGTCCGGCCCGAGCAAGACAATCAGCATGCCGCGGCGGGCGCCAAACCATTTTTGCAGGACGGCTTTAATTGACAACGACCAACGCCGCAACCGCTCGCCCGGCCGCTGTTGAAAAAGCCGGCGATAACTCCAGGCGCTTAGATGCTGCGCCAATTTCGGGTCGCGTTCCAGTGCCGCAAATTCTTTGCGCACGCGCGACCAGGTTTCCTGCAAACCATAATCGGCGGTATGTTGGGCGAGATACGTTTCATTCAGCGGTTGCGCCAACAAATCCGCCAATTGCGCCCGATGTTTGGTTTGAATCTCGCCTTTGCCGAGAAGATTATGAAAAAGCAGGGTGAGCAAATGATCTTCCCGGCCCGGAAAAAAATAACCGTTTTCCGCTTGCCGCCGCGCCAACACGCGCCGAGCGTCGAGATATTCCACGCCGCGCACGACCAAACGTTGATGCACATCGAGCAACAGAGGGCCGTCCGTATGCCAACGCAGCAATAATAGTTTGCCGGGATTCAAATGACCATTGCGAATCAAACGAAATCCGTGTTGCCGGCAGATTACTAAAAATTCACGCGATTGCTTTTCTGCGATGAGCACGTCCAAATCATGCATGCCGGGCGTATCCGGCCTATCCCGCAACAGCACGTAAGCAATGCCGCCGGCATTGAGATCGTTGAGCAACTCGGTAAAAATCGTCATTTCTTTAGAATCGTTTCGGCAAAAAAGTCGAGAATATCGTAAATATGCCGTTGCATGAATTGCGTGTCCAAATACTTCGGCGAATCCAGATAAACTTGCAGGCGCTGCACCCAGTAATAAGCCACCATGGCCGGCAATACTTTTTTCTCATATCCAAAGCGGGTTAAGGCATTTTGCATATAAGTCCAATGCAACGCCGGGGAATCCGTCGCGATCAAACGCATGGCGATTTTGGGCGGCGCTTCACGGAACGAACCGGGATCTAACCGCACGAAAAAATGCAACACATCGAGCAGCGGAAAGGATTCGCGCGTCGTGATATCCCAATCAATGATGCCGCTCACCTCAAACGTCTTCGGGTGGGCGAGAATATTTTTCGTCGAAAAATCGCCGTGCACGGGGCTCAAAAAAACGCGTTGCCCGAGCCAGTGCTCGGCAAAAAAATTCTCCAGCCGCTGCAAAACGGCGTCAGCGGAATGTGGCAACAGCGCCCACTGCCGAACTTGCTGCAATGGGCGTCCGAAGATCCGGTCGAATTTATTTTGATCGATGGCAACTGTGGCGCCACAGCGGGTTTGCACTTCATGCCAAAAAGCAAACAACCGATCACAAACCTGACGAAAAGCTTCATTCGGCATATACAAGCGACTCAAAGGCGCACCTTTGACGCGGCTTTCGAGAAAATACGCCTGCTTTTCAAATTCACCCTGCGCCAGAATTTGGGGAAAAATTTTAGGCGGCGCCATCCCGGCGACCTCGAAACGGCGCAAGCGTTCATGCCGATGCAAGTAATGCAGGGTCTCGCTTTGTTTGCGCAACCGCGCTTCGGCAAAAGGCACCAACGGCAGTTTGATAAACAAGCTTTGTTCGCTGCGGCGTTTTTTCCAGCGCGCATCGATTTGCACTTTGCCGCCGGCGAGAACACGATAATGATTCAGTTGAAACTCCGAGCCGGGCTCGTGGCGCGCCAATTCCCGCAGCAGCCGTGACATGAATGGCGAAAAGGCCGACGCACCAAAATGTGCCAGGGCGTGATACGTTTCTAAAAGTTTTTTTTGTTCCAGCGTGCGCAAGAACGGTTTATGTTCAGCGGACTTGCCGCGGGGTTGAGGAAACGATGGCAGCGGCGCGATCAGCGTGGGCGCCGACCAATGCGGCATAATGCCGAGATGGCTTCTTTGCTGCACTCTGGTTCCCTCTTTCGAATGGGCGGCAATTTTTGCGGTTAATGTTTCCAGCAAAGATTGATGCGGAATCGGTTCCGCCAAGGTCAGCAGACGAATCGTGGCCGGCAACGCTTCGTGCTCGCGCGATCTTAAGCGGCGCATGAGACGGCGCAAACGGCTCAACGGGTTGCTCCAATCCGGCTTGTGACAATGCGTCAACCAGAGTTCGCCTTCTGGATGCAAGTGCGTCAGCGCCTGGATCAGCCAATCATCTTCGTGGCGCTGATCGACGGCGCTGCGCGTGGGCAACCACAGAATCAAGCCATACGGTCCCTTGAGTTCATGCACATCGCGGCAAACGCGATAGTTGGATAAATTTTTAAATTGTGCCAGCTCGCGAAACAAGGCGGTTTCATTTTGATTGAAACCCCAGATGTCGACGCGGCACAGATGGCGTGCAAAAGCGAGCGGTACGCCACTGAAGCCGTGCAACACGACCAAGATCGGCAGGTCCACGCGCAAGGCGGTGAGAAATTTCCACGCCGCCGACAACTCATAAATGCAATCGTTGAGCAGGGCATTCGCCTGATGGCGGGAGAGGCGGCGATAAAGCGCCTGAAATTGTTCGCCGACACCGGCGGCAGAGCTGGTGGAACTCATGAAAATTTCTCTTGGGTGAATGGGAAAATCGCCTTTGCAGGCGGGAGAAAAACCTCCAGCGCGGCAGCATGCCAAGTTTTCATTCTTGCACCGGCAATGCTAAAATCCGGCGCAAATTTTTTTCTTTCTCCGCCCACGCGGCGTGCCGTTGCGCGCGCTGCGTCTGTATCGACGCTTTGAATTGGGGCCAATCCGTCCGCAATTGTTGCACGGCTTGCACAATGCTTTGCGGCGAATTGTCGACAAAGAGGCTGCCCTGGGCGAAGGTTTGCCGCAATAGCGGCCAATCCGAGGTAATGATGGGCGTGCCGAGCGCCATCGCTTCATAAGCGCCGCGTTGCATGGTGAAGTCACGCGTCGTCAACACCATCACCCCGTGCGACGCTTTTAACAAACCGGCATAATGCGGCACGGAAAGAAAATCCGTAAACGTCACGTTCTTGGGCTTGCGCGCCAAAATTCCCGCCGGTGCATCCTTCAATTTTCCGGTACAATAAAAATTGACTTCCGGCAACTCATGCGCGGCTTGCAAAATTTCAGCCAGTGGCTCGTCAGGGTTAAAACTGCAAACGGCCGTGACGGCGAAAAAACCGTTGGGGGTTTTGCCGTTTGAGGCGCCCCCGTTTTGCTTTAAAAACGGCGGCGTTTCAATTTTGGCAAATTGCACCGGCAAATCGCCAATGCGAAAAACGCGCTGCGCCGGCACTCCCCAGCTTTGTTGCAATTGCTGGAGCGGTTCGTTCGTAACGATGTTGCAGGCGGCGCGTTTTTCCAGCCAGCCATGCAAAACCTTCAGCCGCTGCCAGCGTTTCATCGTGAAACCGGCGGTGTGATTATCGGTGGCAAAGCGGCTGCCGGTGAGCTTGCAATAGAAATAAACCGGCAACACCGCAAAGATGGGCGGCACCATGACCAGCACGACATCAGGGCGTTCGCGCAGCAACAACCAAAGTGTTTGAAAAGTTTGAATAATATATTTCAACCAGACCGTGGCCGGCCGGCTACCGAGCCAGCCGGCATACACCATATACGATTTGCCGCCGAGCAACCGCGCCAGATGATCGCTGCGACTGCAATTTTCCGCCCAGGAAATAAATATAATTTTTGGCATGCTTCGTTTCAAAAAATTTCATCATCGTTCTCCGCCATCCATTGCAAATGAAATTATCGCTTCCCTGAGAAAGTTTCGCCGTTGGTTTCTGGTGGTGGCGTGTTCGCGGGTAAAATGGCCGAAACATGTTCGTGAATCGGCTGGCGTTCACGCCAAACTTGAGGCGCCAACGTTGCCTGCGGATCCTCAAACCATGAGCGGCCACTCGCCTTGAAGCGCTCATAAAGCTTCTCGGCTCTTTGGGCCTTTTCAGTGTCGCCCACAGCCCGATAAGCTTGTTGGAGATAATAATAAGCTTCGACGTTTTCCGGATCGATGCTTAACACCTTTTCAAAATCAATAATCGCCCGATTGTAATCTTTGATCTGCAAATAAAGTTCGCCGCGCTCGATTTTGGCGACGCGGTCGCGCGGAAACCTGGTGACCGTTCGTTTCAACGATTTGAGCGCTTCATCGTAGTGGCCTCGCGCCTTCAGCGTTACACCATAATAAAAATGCGCGCGGAAAGGCACGGATTCCATATTCAGCGCCGTTTCCAACGCTTGTTGGGCGCGCGAGAAATCTCCGGCGTGTAAACGGGCGATGCCGGCATTAATCCAAGCGTCGGCAGGTGTCGGAGCATTTTGCGCCACCAGGAGAAAGGCGGCTTCCGCGCTTTTCAAATCGCCTTGTGCCAGCAGGCCCAGGCCATAGTCGTTCCAGCGTTCCCAAATCCGCGGATCCGCTTTGCTTGTCCGCGCCGGTTTGTTTGTTTCCGGCATGCCAACAGCAAGGGTCGCCGAATCACGCGCCATTTCAACGATTGGAATTTCCGGCCAAGCCGCTTCCGTATCCTTTTGCAGGGCGTCATGATCTCCGAAATAACGGGCCGGGAAACGGAAATAATCAGCGAAAACCCATTGGGTAAAGGCCGGCGTAAATTTGCGATAATTCAATTTCGCCGTGAGATAAATTTTGTCGCCGCAATCAGCCGGAATTTTCAAGCGATAATGCACCACATCGGCGCCGCCGGGCGGAATGAGATTGACATAAGCCGCTTCCCGCGCCGCCCAGAGATTATTTTTGTCGAGGTGCCTGCCCTCGTGATCGACGAGGTAAGAGCGATAGAAATGCGCGCTGGAATCGACCG
>JAJVHT010000045.1:0-5193 GCA_022072515.1 bacterium | reverse complement strand
ATGCGCTTTGTGGCAAGCCGAACAAAACTCCGCATCATCACTATAGTGAAACGGCTTGTTCATGCTTTTACGATGCGGCTCTGGATTGAGCCGCACCAGATAATCATACAATCCCCGCCAAAGCTTATTCTCACTCGTCGCCCACTCATTCAGCGGCATCGCTTCGACAACATAATCGGCTTGCCCGACCGTGCTTCTCACCCGCGTAATGGAATGACAGGCCGTGCACGAAATCCCGACCTGCGCTTCCGGTGCTTTGTCCAATTCTTCCAGCGCTTGCTCAAATTTACCACTCACCAGCAACGCCGGATCATGACAGCCGGCGCACCATTTGGCCGGATTGGCCTTTACCACATGAGTAATGCTATCGACATGAACGGCCTTTGTATCGGCCAACAATTGTTTAATCGTTTGACGATACCACGGATTATTCAAAGATGAATAATGATGCGCTGAGCTTTGCCATTGTTGGTAAACGTCCGGATGGCAGCCCGAACGGCCGCAACTGGCGGAATTCAAAAATGGCTGTGCGGCGAGATTTTTTTGCGTGGGGGTGGAAGCCGCCGAGGGCGCAAACGGGCTCGCCGGCGCCTGCTCGACATATTCCGCCGGCAGCGCTGGATTCATAATCCGCGCGTCTTCATCGGAAAGAATCCACTTATAAAGATGAACGGACAATGGCATCAAGACTGAAATCACGACGACCACCCATGCCAACCGGCCGGCGACATCGTAAGGGTTCTTGACGCTGACTTTGTGAGCAACGCTGCGAATGGATTTCTGAAAAAATGCAACGCCGGCAAAACCGGCGGCAATATGAAAATATAAAATCCATTGATGCAAATGTGTGGCATTCACCGCAACCAGATACAAGCCGGTAAGCACGCAAGGTGATAAACACCAGTATCCCAGCCGGCCCATGTAAATCGCCAGCTCACTGCCCTTGGGCGCGTCGTTATCGAGATAACGCCGGGAAAAAATAAAAAACGGGATGACCAATGCCACTCCCAAGATGGCGTGGAGCAACACATTGAGCATGTGAAATAGCGCCGGCTCGGAAAAAGCTGCGAGATAACCGCTATTCAAAGTGAGAACGACAAAAGCGATGAAAACCCATTTCATCGGCTGACGACGCGGACTGCTCATTGACAAACGTTCCTACGATTTTTTTCTATCGACAAAAAGATCATCGAGGTATTCCATCACTTCTGTTGCCGGCCGCGGACGGCGATCGGCCGGCGAACTGATTTTTGTTGCCGGCATTGGCGCTGGCCGGGATGCAGGCGTCGGGCCCGGGTTCACTGGCGCTTGCGGCCGCTGGGGCGCAGGCGCCGGTGCGCCTCTTTTATTTTCCATTCGAACATGCGGCATCTCGCTGTCGCCAAACGAATCAGCCAAACGCTGCAAGCGTTCTTGATGCCGCTTGGCTTCATGCAAAGCATCCAGGTCACCGTGCACCATGCTGTCAAAAATCGCCGGAATTTCCGTAAAAGCATTCACCAGCTTTTTGTTCATATTGATCTCGCCGTCCAAAACCCGATCGCAAATTTCTTCGATCGTCGCCGCGTACGCCACCACCACGTCGAAAACAAAACGTTTTGCCAAATTGCCGACGGCATTGGCGGCGTGTTTGATGCGGCGCAAGGTCTCTTGGCGCGTCGGATCACTAAAGAGATGGCCGATTGTTTCGCGGATAATTTGCAGATGCATCCGGCTCTGTTCGGCAAAAATTTTATTGTAAACTCCCGTTTTGCCCGGTAACGGTGCGGTTCTTTTCGCTGCCGGATTGAGCCGGTCATTCGGCTGGCCGGGGGCAGGCGGTCTCATTCCGTTCGCTGCCGGGGTGGTGGCCGGGGTTTGCATATTACCCCGAGGCGCCGGCTCATGCCGCTGGGCAGGCGGCTCCTGCGCTTTTGCCGGTTGCGCCGGGCTGTCATTTACCGCGCGGGGCGAAACCGGTTTTTCAATATTTAATTGTGTTCGTAATTCGTCATTAATTTTTGTCGTCGGTGAACTCTCGCCAGCCACGGGCGCTGGCGCCTGGCGATGGTTTTCCGGCAGCGCCAGCGCATCCGCATACGTGACCCGAACGACGTTGTCACGGCTTGGGGCTGGCTCAGAATCTTCCACGAGCTGAAGTACTTGCTTGCCGGTAATCAGGTTTTCCAATGGCCTTTTGATTTTCAGCGCGGGGGACTTGCGTTTGCGTTTCGGCGCTGTGGGTGTGTTCACGCTGGCTTCTTCCTCGCGTAGCGCCGGCGAGACGGGCGGCGGCGCTACGATATCTTGGTCGCCGATATTCATCTCACGCCCACTGGCTGCAATTTCTGATGCAGCGCTTTCCAAATCAAAAACGTCCGCCCGCGCCGCATTTTCCAGCAACGCGCTTGGCGTTTGCGGCTCACGCACTTCCACGGGCATCGCTGGCTTCGCGGATTCGCCGGCTTTGCTTTTAGCCGGACGGCCAGCAGCGGGCTCGCGTTTTTCATGCACACCCGTTGCAATAAGCATAACGCGAACAGCTTTGCCAAGATTTTGATCGATGCGCGCGCCCCAAATAATTCTGGCCGACGGATCAAGTTTTTCCGCGACGCATTTCATCACCATTTTGGCGTCTTTCAACGGCATCTGCGCACCGCCGGTGATATTAATCAACGCGCTTTTCGCGCCCGTGATGTCGAGGTCGAGCAACTTATTTTGCATGGCGCTCGCGACAGCGGCCTGTGCACTCTCCGCCCCGTCGCTTTCGCCGATGCCGATCATCGCCGTGCCGCCATTTTGCATAATAGCCCGCACGTCGGCGAAATCCAGATTGACCAAGCCCTTTTCCGTTATCAGCTCGGTGATGCCTTTCACCGCATTCACCAATATTTCATCGGCAACTTTGAAAGCCGTGCCGAGCGGCAAATCCGGAACGACTTCGAGCAGCCGATCATTTTGAATGACGATGACGGTGTCGGAATTTTGCCGCAGCTTCTCAAGACCGAGCTTCGCATTTTCCCACCGGCTGATTCCCTCTTCGGTAAATGGCAGCGTCACAATTGAAATGGTCAACGCGCCGGTTTTCTTCGCCATCTCCGCCACCACTGGCGCTGAACCTGTGCCCGTGCCGCCGCCCAAACCGCACGTGACAAAAACCAAATCGCTGTTCAGCAGCGCTTCTTCGATTTCCGGCTGATTCTCCCGGGCGGCATCTTCGCCGATCTGCGGATTGCTGCCGGCGCCGAGGCCTTTGGTGATATTTTGCCCAATGAGAATTTTATCATCCGCCGTGGCGGCCAGCAAATCTTGCGCGTCGGTGTTGATGGCCAGTGTCTCAATGCCATTAACCTCACTTTCCATCAGCCGCGAAATGGTGTTGTTGCCGCCGCCGCCACAACCGACGACACGAATGCGCGTTTGATGTGACCGCAACATCGCTTCGAGAGCTTTGTTTTTGTCGGTCGCGGCGCGCCGAGAATTTTGTTCGATCGTTAACAAGGTCTTTTTCCCTTCGACGAAAATCTCTGAAACGCCCGCCATCAGAAAAATCGCAGAAACGGGAATTTTCCGGCTCCCCTGGGGTTCAGAGTTGAGATGGAATGCCGGTGTTTATCGTATCGGTTAATTGTCCAATCTTAAAACCCATTTTTTGTTGCAAGCGCTCGCCCAGCTCCGGCGACAGTGAGGTGTCGGTACACAAATACCAACGCAAAGAAGTATCCGTCACCGTTTTGTTTTCCGCCACTCGCATCAGCAACGCCGCCGAGCTGGCCAAAATCGTGACGCGTTCATCGACCAGAACTTGCCAAATATTTTCCCAATTGTCCGGTTCCAACAGCACCAGCGTGGCGCCGGCGGCAATGGCGGCAACCACACAATGGCTGAGGCAATTCGGCTGGCACAAAGGCGCAAGACAAACCAGGCGATCATTGGCCGTCAATTGCGTCTGCGCCATCATCGCCTCCGCCTCGCGCGCAAGTTCGGCGTGGGGCCGCACGTAAAATTCGTACAAATCTTTGAAGTGGACGACAGCCGGAAGATCCACGAACGAGCTCGGCGCTTCCCAATGTGGCGGGCCATCGGCTGGCAAATTTTTTTCGCCACCTGCGGGCCGCGTTCCCTTGCTCGGTTCACCTGTCACCTGCCGTTCACGCGCGCCCTTAATCAGCGTGACGATATTGTCTTCTTCAAAGATGGCGATGGTGAGACGCGGCAAGGGCGCACCATTCTCGCTGCCGTTCGCCAGGGCTTTATCGAGTAACGGCTTGTATTCCGGTGTCGTCATGATGGCGCTGACTTTCGTGCGTAACAGCATGAGACGCAGTTCTTGTTCATCGCGCGAAATATCGAGCGGCACGGCAACGCCGCCGGCGCGCAGCAAACCGAAAAAACCGATGACAAACTTGGGTGAATTGGGCAACAGCAGCGCCACGCGCTGGCCGGGCCGTAAATTGATTGACTGAAAATAGCCTGACATCCATTCGACATAAAGCTGCAGCTCGAAGAATGTAATGCGGCGATCCTCATAGATCAACGCGATCGCATCCGAGCGCGAGGCCACAACCTTGTCGAAGAGACGAGTCAACGGCGCTTCAGTTTCTGTAAAAGCATTTTCAGTCATTTACCAGCTTTCTAATATTTTGCGGACATCGCCGCCGCACTGCCGGCGAGGATGATCCGGTTGAGGTGATCTCGATTTCACGCTTCGTTTACCAGCAGGGCGATCTCTTCCTGCAGCGTGTCGCGCGTTTCCAATTTCCGGCGCGGAACCGAGCCATTTGTATGATCCAGCGCCGCTTTCACTTTTTGCATAAACTCCGTGACATTGCCATCTTCATAAGTCATCACGCCCTCCGGTCGCGCCCCGTTTTCACTCGCCACGACACCTATTCCCAAACCCAACGCTTCCAACACACTCGAGGAAACGCCATCGACCACCGGGGTGCGAATGTAAACTTTCGAGGCCGCCAGTGTGGCGAGAAATTCACCGTGATCCAAATCACTTGCGACGAAACTGTTTTGCGCCAAACCGTGCTCGCGCAACAATTGATCGAGCCTTGCAGTTTCTCCATAGGCGCCCATGAAAATGAGGCCAAGTCGGGGATATTGCTGCAACACACCTCGCAAACCTTGCAGCAGAAACTCGACATTGAAATCCGGCCGGATATAAATGTAGCTGCACGCTACCGGCTGATGCTGATCGACAAATTT
>JAJVHT010000199.1 GCA_022072515.1 bacterium | reverse complement strand
AAGAAAGGACGTCGCGAGTAAAAATGTTGTGATGCTGAAGCCCAAATTCGACGGACGAGGCGGCGCCGGCTTGATGCCGGTGCGCAAGACGAGGTCCGTGGAGTTTGGGCTTTTGTTTGGAAGCGGGTTGTGAAAAGCGGCTGAAGATGATCAGCAGAAATCTCCAGCGCGAAAAAGTGGAAAGGAATGGACGTGTCCGCGACAAGCTCTATTTTTTTAATCTTACAAAGACGAGGTGGAAGCTCGTCTGCATTTTTTACTGAAAGCTGTTTTCACCAAGAAAGGAGCAAAACATCATGGGAATGTTTGACTTTTTAGGCGACATTGGGGCCAAGCTGTTCGGCAAAGGCGGAAATGAGGCCGAAGAGATCGAGAAATTGTTGAACAAGGATCTGGCGGGGAAGATACAAGGCCTGAAGGTTGAATTCAAAGACGGCACAGCGACGCTGACCGGCGCTTGCGATTCGTTCGCCACGCGCGAAAAGGCGGTGCTTTTGGCGGGCAATATTCAGGGGGTCAGCCGGGTGAATGATATGCTGACCTCCCCGCCGGTGGTGGAACCGACCGTCTTCTATACCGTCAAGAAAGGAGATTCGCTGTCGAAGATCGCTAAGGCGCACTGGGGTGACGCCAACAAGTGGCCGAAAATCTTTGAGGCGAACAAGGAAGTGATCAAGAATCCGGACCTGATTTATCCGGGCCAGCAATTGAGAATTCCGAAGCTCTAATCAGCGTCAGCATGTGGTAATCAGCCGGTGGCTCCGGGCGCTTCTCAGCAGCCGGCTCTACCGGCGGCAAAGCGGGAGCTGATGACCAGATGCCATTGCTAATGGGGTAGAAAATAAAAAAGGAGAGCCACGCAGGGCTCTCCTTTTCAATTTTAAAGTAAGTCTCTACACAGAGCTTACCACGAGCGTCGATTGCCGCCACGGTCGCCGCCGCGACGTTCCCCACCGCCACCACCACCGAAGCGTCGCTCGCCGCCACCGCCACCACCAAAACGCCGCTCGCCGCCACCACCACCGCCGAAACGACGTTCACCGCCACCGCGGGGACCGCTGGTGCGAGGACGCGCTTCATTCACGGTGAGCGCCTTGCCGTCGACATCACGGCCGTTGAGGCCGGCCATCGCCGCCTGGGCCTCATCTTTGGAGGCCATTTCAACGAATCCAAAACCTTTGGCCTCGCCGCTGAATTTGTCTTTGATGATTTCAACCGAATCGACCTGGCCGAACGTTTCAAACAGTTGCTGCAACGCATCCTGCGTAACACGACGGGAGAGATTGCCTACGAAAATTTTCATGGCTAAACATCCTGAGATAAAAAGTGAACAACATGATTAAGGGATTAACAAAGGGTCTAATACGCGGCATAGGCGTTACGGCGTTTGGCCCTGCCGTTGAAGCGTTTGTGCCGCCGGCCGTCATGCTGCGGACGCGGCTTTAAGGCGCGATGGTAGTCAAATTCCGGCACGGTTTGGCGTGGAATTTCGATTTTCGTCAGTCTTTGAATGGCGGAGAGGAATTCTTCTTCCCCCGGCGCCACGAGCGTCAGCGCTTCCCCAATCGCTTTGGCGCGCGCCGTGCGTCCGATGCGATGCACGTAATCTTCCGGGGTCATCGGCACGTCGTAATTGATGACGTGGGAAATCCCGTCGATGTCGAGGCCGCGCGCCGCAATATCGGTTGCCACCAAAATGCGGTAGCTGCGCTCGCGGAAACCTTCGAGCGCCGCCAGGCGCTGGCCTTGTGTGCGGTCACCGTGAATGAGCGCCGCTTTGTGGCCGCTTTCCTTCAAATGGCGCGCCAGGCGTTCGGTGCGAATTTTCGTGCGCGCAAAGACCAACACGGATTCCATCGCCTCCGCTTCCAGCAGCGTCAGCAATAAATCGGTTTTGAGATGTTGCGCCACCGGATACGCCGATTGCGTGATGCCTTCGGCCGGCTTTGATTGGCGGCCGATTTGCACGGTGGCCGGATTTTGTAAAATTTGTCCGCTGAGTTGGAGAATTTCGGCAGGCATGGTGGCGGAGAACAACATGGTTTGCCGCTGCGACGGCAGATGCGAAATGATGCGTTTGACATCTGGCAAGAAACCCATATCGAGCATGCGATCAGCTTCGTCCAGCACGAGTACTTCCAGCCCGTCAAAACGCCCGATGCCGCGCTTGATCAAATCGAGCAAGCGTCCCGGCGTCGCGACTATCACATCGGTGCCGAGCCGGAGCGCGCGTTCTTGCGGCGGCATGCCGACGCCGCCATAGATGGCAGCGGTGTAAATTTTGGTATACGCGGTGAGGCCTTGCAGCACCTCATAAATTTGTGCGGCCAACTCGCGCGTCGGCGTGAGAATCAACGCCCGAATTTGCGCGCGCCGGGTCGGATGCAACTTGTGCAAAATCGGCAACGCAAACGCCGCGGTTTTGCCGGTGCCGGTTTGCGCGCAGCCGATCAGATCACGGCCGCTCATGGCAATGGGAATGGCTTGCTGCTGAATCGGAGTCGGTTCTTTATAGCCCATGTGTTGAACCGCTTTAAGCAGATCAGGGTGCAGCTCGAATTGTGAAAATGACATAAAATCCTTTAAACTGTCGCGGAGAGAACGTGCAAAGAGTTCACCCTCTTGCGAAATCAAAAAACTCTGGTGGCCCGGGAATCTCTTTGTCTTTTGGTCAAATCTCGATTATTTATTTTTTTGCTTGGTTGCTCGTATTCGCGAGGCAGGACAAGCGGCATTGAGAAATGAAAAGAATTTCGGCAAAAGCCACTAATTTTGAGGCGAGCAGTACACTCGGGGAGGACGGCCACCTCACGTATCGGTTGTCAATACCGCTGCGTTCACTTTGATGATGCAGCCCGTTTATGATACGTAGAGTCAACTTACGGAACTATTTTGAAAAAAGCAATGATTAGTTTTTAAAATTTTCGTTACGGCTTAAAACATGAATTTCAGCTTGCCCGGCAGAATCTCGACGTCGATCGGCGTGGAGCCGAGCGTTTCGCCATCTGGCGTCAGCAGCGACGGCGGATCGGTTTCGAGCCGCAGCCGTTTGGCGCGCCAGATTTCCACGGCAGGATGCGCCGTGTGCGTGCCGGAAAAAATTTTCGGAAAGGTTTTGAGTAACTCCCACCGCGAAATGTTGCTTGCCACCACCACGTCGAGCCAGCCGTCGCGAATACTCGCGTCCGGCGCGATCAACATGTTCCCGCCGATGACGCGGGAATTGCAAATCGTCACAAACGTATTTGATTTTTCAATGACTTGATCATCGATCTCCAATAGCATTTGATAATAGCGCATTTTCCGCAAAGTGGCAAAAACGCTGACGGCGTAACCGAACATGCCAAGATTTTTAAAACTGAAGGAGCGATGATTCACCTCGGCGACGAAGCCGGTGCCGAGCACGTTAATGAAATAAAACTCGTTTTTGTGCCAGCGCCGGCCCAAATCGTCTTGATGGTCGAATTGGCAGCGCGCCACGTCGACCGGCTGCGGCGTGCCGTGCGTCATTTTCTGCCAAAAATTTTCCAGTTTGGCGTTCGGTAAATCTTTTGAAAAGGAATTGCCGGTGCCGCCGGGAATCAACGCCAACGGCGTGGCAAACGCACCGCCGTTGGTTTCGAGACAAATATTGATCACCTCGAAGAGCGTGCCGTCGCCGCCCAGCACGGCGATCGCCTGCCAGTCCTCTTTGAGCAACGGCGGCAGCGTTTCAAACAACTGGCCGGCACATTGCGAAATGAGCTGATGCGGCGCCACCCCATTTTGCTGCAACCAGGCCACCGTTCGTTCCAACACCGCTTTGCTGCGGCCCATCGCCGAGGAAGGATTTGATACGAGCAAGATTGGTTTCACAAAGGCTCCGCGTTTTTTAATGATTGCGAAGCGGCGAATCGATCTTCACCCTCGACTCGCGGCTTCTCTAACTTCTGTAAGCAGCACAATGCCAACCCCAACGAGCGTCATCACGCCGCCAAAGATTGTCCAACCGCCGAGGCGTTCACCGAGCAACAGATAGGCAAGCAGGCTGGCGCCAATCGGCTCGCCCAGCAGCAGCACCGAAACCGTCGGCGCGGAAAGATGTTTCAGCGCCCAATTGAAACTGGTATGGCCGATCACCTGGGGAATCAGCGCGATGAGCACGAACATGCCGAAAATTTGCCCGGAAAATCCCGCCAGTGGCGTTTGCAGCAAAACGGCGCTCAGCCAGGCGGTGAGAGCGCCGACGCTGTAACTCACCATGACATACGCCGGCGTGCTCAATTGCCGGCGCAAATGGCGGCCGGCCAAAAAATAAACACTGCCGGCGATAGCGCCACCCAACGCCAGCAAATCACCGCGCCATGAATTATGCCCGCCACCGGCATCTGTTGCCGTAATGGTGATCGCGCCGATGATGGCAACGACGATGCCGGCAAAAAGCGCCGGCCGGGTCGGCTCCCGTAAAATAAAACGCGTGCCGAGCGCGACGAAAATCGGCGCCGTGCTCACCAACACCGTCGAGCTGGCAACGCTGGTATAAAAAAGCGAGGTGATCCACGTCGCAAAATGCGCGGCCAAAGCGATGCCCGAAAGCACGCCGATCCGGAGCGCGGCTCGCGGCAGCGCTTGCCATTCACGCAGGGCCGATTTGCCGGCAAAGATCGCAAAGAACAACGACGCCAACAACAGCCGGTAAAAAGCAATCGCCAGCGCCGGCGCTTCACACCAGCGAATTAAAATCGAAGCAAACGAAACGGCAACCAGGCCGATCATCACCACGCCGCTGACGCGCAGAGTAAAATGAGAAGGTAACAAGCGTCTATTCTCTTCCGTCTGAGCTTTGGATGATGGACAATATAGGCGATTTTCCTCAGGCTGTCAAGGCCGAAATCGGCATTCTGGGCTTGTGCCCGGCGTGCAGCAGCGAACGTGAAACCGCTTGCATTTCGCGGCACTAAATGCTATATTCAATCAGGTTTGATTCAACCGGCGTTTTGCCATTGCGAAAGTATTCAATCTGCTTGAAGGCGCGAAGATTTTCTAAAATATGCCTACCGGTCAGCCTCGTCAATCGTCTTTAACTCCAGCTTCCCAGCGTTTTCTCGATTCCCTCGGCTTCTTCGGCTGGCAACTTGGCTTGGAGCGTATTGAAAATCTCTGCCAATATTTTGGCCAACCGCAATGGCAATATCCGACCGTTCACATTGCCGGCACGAATGGCAAAGGCTCGACGGCGGCGATGTTGGCGGCCATGGGCCAGGCCGCGGGCTTGCGAACGGGCTTGTACACCTCGCCGCATTTGCTTCAGCTCAACGAGCGTATCCAAATTAATGGGGTGCCGGTTTCGTTTCAAGAAATCGAAGCGGTGCTGAAAAAGTGCCGGCCCGTGATCGAGTCGATTCAGGCGACTTATTTTGAGGCGTTGACGGCCATCGCGTTTCAAATTTTTGCCGAGCACAAAGTTGAGCTGGCCGTCATCGAAACCGGCCTCGGCGGCCGCCTGGATGCCACCAATGTGGTGCAGCCCGAAGCCACGGTGATCACGACGATTGGTTTGGAGCATCAACAGTATCTCGGTGACACGCTCCCCAAGATCGCGCGTGAGAAAGCCGGCATTATTAAAACCGGGGTGCCCTGCGTCTCGGGCGTTCAACAAAAGACGGCGCAACAGCAGATTTTGCGGCAGTGCCAAAAACGGCAAGCGCCCTTTTATGGCATTCGGGAGAAAGTTGAAATTCGTGATTGCGAGCATCGCAGCGAAGGCTTGCGATTGACCGCGTATCTGCCGGAGTTCGGCCTCGAGTTGCAGGATGTCGATTGCGCTTTGCGCGGTTCCCATCAGGCCAATAATGCGGCCGCGGCCATTTTAACGGCCGCGCTTTTGCGTGAGAAGAAAATTCCCCTGTCGGCCGCGGCCATTCGGCAAGGGCTGCAAAATAGCCATTGGCCGGCGCGCTTGCAGCTTCTGCAAACGCAACCCACTATCTTGGTGGATGCCGCCCACAATGCCGAGGGCATGCGCGTTTTGATTCGCCATCTGCGCGAGGCGTTTTCTCCTCGTCACTTACTGGTCGTCATGGGCCTGCTTGATGACAAGAGTTTGTTGCCAATTTTACTCTCTTGGCGAACTTTGCAACCCCGCTTTTTTTTCGCCACGCCGCCGACGCCGCGCGGCTGGCCGGCGGTGCAATTGGCCATGACGGCAAAACAGCTCGGTTTCGAGACCGAGGCGTTTAAAACACCGGCCGACGCTTTCATGAAAGCCCACGCACAATGCGGTGTGGAGGATTTGCTGTGCGTCACCGGTTCGCATTATTTGATCGGCGAATTAATGCGCGCAGGGGTTATTCCGCCGCCTTACCCTGATTGAGAAACGGAGAAGGAAAATATGAGCCACTATTATGATGCCAAAGACTTGAAACGTTTTGCCGAGGTGGGCAAATTCAACCCGGAGTTCATGCAAAAATTTTTTGACTATTACAACCTGGTGACCGGCACGGACACCGCGCTCACCAAACGCGAAAAAGCGCTCATTGCACTGGCGGTGGCGCATGCGAAACAATGTCCCTATTGTATTGACGCCTACACCGTGCAATGTTTGGAGACCGGTTCAAATCCCGAACAAATGACCGAGGCCATCCATGTGGCGGCCGCGATGGAGGCCGGCATGGCGCTTATTCATGGCATTCAAATGCACAATGTCATGCAAGAACATGGGGCGTTGTAGTCATGGAAATGGTTGCAGAGAAAAGCGGGGTGCTGGCCGTATCGCGGGAAGACCGCCGGCGATATGATTTTTACGGCTCGCTCGAGCAGCATAACTTGAATCTCGCGCCCGCCGGGATTGCAACATTGCAGATGAATATTACCAAGCTGTGCAATCAAGCCTGCCTGCACTGCCACGTGGACGCCTCGCCGAAACGCACGGAAATGATGAGCCGCCGGACGCTGGAAAAATGTTTGGAAATTTTGGGCGCCTATCCGGAAATAAAAAATCTCGATATTACCGGCGGCGCTCCCGAGCTGCATCCGGATTTCGAGGCGTTGGTGACGCGGGCCCGCCAGCTCGATAAACATGTCATGGTACGGCATAATCTTACCGTGACTTTCGATGGCAACCCGCAAACCGGCGAACCGAAAACTTACCTGCCGGAATTCTTCGCGGCCCGCCAAATCGAGGTGATTTCCTCGCTGCCGTATTATCAGGAATTTTTCACTGACAAACAAAGAGGCCGCGGTGTCTTCAACAAAAGTATCGCCAGCATGCGTTTGCTGAATACACAGGGATATGGTCGAGATGGAACCGGCTTGCTTTTGAATCTCGTGTATAATCCGGTGGGGGCGTTCTTGCCTGCGAGTCAGGCCGGTTTGGAAGCGGATTTTAAGCGCGAGCTGGCGGCCCGGTTTGGGCTATTTTTCAATCACCTTTACACGATCACCAACATGCCGATCCATCGTTTCAAAGCGCAGCTCCAGCGGTTGGGCAGTTACGAAGCATACATGGACAAATTGCTCGCCGCTTTCAATCCCGAAGCCGCGCGGGGTGTAATGTGCCGGTCGCTGCTCAGTGTCGGCTATGACGGCAGAATTTATGATTGTGACTTCAACCAGATGCTGGAAATGCAAATCTGCAACGGCAAGCCAATGACGGTTTTCGATTTTGATTGGGCCGATTTGCAGCGCCGTTCGATTCGGTTCGCTGCGCATTGTTACGGTTGCACGGCCGGCGCCGGCAGTAGTTGTGGCGGCGCAACAGCCTCATGAAGAAAATATTTTTGCAAAAATAATTTGAGGAAACGATATGAAAAAGCAGGCGCGGTTGCCCATTGGGGTCGCGGCGGGAATGGTCATCCTTTTTGCGTTCAGTGCGGCATTTTCTCCGAATTTGCCGCATGATACGATCGTCAAATTAACGTTGCTGCAGATCAACGATGTGTATGAAATTACACCGGTGAGCGGCGGCAAGGAAGGCGGCATGGCGCGTTTGGCGACCTTGCGCAAACAACTCGTGGCGCAAAACCCGAACACGTACATGCTTTTGGCCGGCGATCTGCTCAGCCCCTCGGCGCTGGGAACCGCCAAAGTCGAAGGCGCGCGTTTGGACGGCAAACAAATGGTGGCGGTGCTCAATGCCGTCGGCTTGAATTACTGTGCCTTCGGCAATCATGAATTCGATTTGAAAGAGCAGCCATTTTTGCAGCGGCTGTCCGAGTCGCGTTTCAAATGGGTCTCCAGCAATGCCTTTGATCGAAACCAGAAAGCTTTTCCCGGCGTTAGTGAAAACGTGGTGTTCACCGTTACCAACGCCTCGAATCAACAGGCCCGCATCGGGCTGTTCGGTGTGGTCACAACCAAAAATAAACCGGACTATGTGACTTTTACCGATCCGCTCACCGCCGCCCAACAGCAAGTGCAGGCCTTGCGTGACCAGGCCGACATTCTCATCGCGGTGACGCATTTGCAGGTGGAAGAGGATATTCAGCTCGCGCAAAACGTGCCGGGCATTGACTTGATTTTAGGCGGCCACGAGCACGAGAACATGCAGTTGCGGCGCGGCGCGAATTTTACGCCGATTTGCAAAGCCGATGCGAACGCGCGTTCGGCGTACATTCATGAGTTGACCTTTGACACCGAAACGCGGAAGCTGCAAATCGCCTCGCGTTTGCAGCCGATTACCGATAAAATTCCGGAAGATCCGGAAGCCGGCCAGGAAGTGCAGCGTTGGGTTGATCTGGCGTTTGGCGCTTTTCGCACCATGGGTTTCGAGCCGGGCAAACTCGTGGTGAACTCTCCCGTCGAATTGGACGGCCGCGAAGCCATCGTGCGGAATTATCCGGGCAAGCTGACGGATTTGATTGCCAACGGATTTTTCAATGCGGCCGGCAATGTGGAATTGGCGATCGTCAACGGCGGCTCGGTGCGCATCGATGATGCGCTGCCGCCGGGCAATATTTCCGAGTACGATGTGATTCGTATTTTGCCGTTTGGCGGCAACGTCGTGGCGGTGGAAATGCGCGGGCGTCTGCTGAAACAAGTGTTGGATCAAGGCCGCGCCAACAAAGGCACGGGCGGTTTTTTGCAAACCGCCAAAGTGGGGTGGAGCGAGGAAAAAGGCGACTGGCTGATTGGCGGCAAGCCGCTCGATCAACGCCGCAATTATAAAGCGGCACTCAGCGATTTTTTGATCACCGGCAATGAGCAAGGGATGGGATTTTTAAACCGCCAAAACCCGGATTTGAAAGTGCTCAACGAAAATGTGAGTGAAGTTCGTCGTGCGCTGATGGCGCAAATGCAAAAAGAGTTCGGGCCCCAAAAATAAAACTTGTCCGCCGGTTTCAAAAATGCGATCAAATTCATTGTTACGGAGTCATAGTTCAGCGCACCGAGAAAAAATAATTAAATTTCTTGGATGATCAAACCGAAAGGAGTCGTTGTTATGAAGAAGGTGATTGTTCTCTTGTTAAGCGTCACGCTGCTGGCCATGAGCGCCGGCTGCTCGAGTTGGAGCAAGAAAAGTAAAGGCGCGGTTATCGGCGCCGGCGCCGGCACGGTGGTCGGCGGCGCGATTGGCAAAGCTGCGGGCAACACGCTGCTCGGCGCCATTTTGGGCGCGGCCGTCGGCGGCGCGGCCGGCGCGTACATCGGCAATTACATGGACAAACAAGCCGCAGAAATGCAGCGCGATCTCGCCGGTGCGAAAGTGGAGCGCGTCGGTGAAGGCATCAAGGTAACGTTTGATTCCGGCATTCTGTTCGACGTCGATAAAGCGACGCTCAAACCGGCGAGCATGGAAAACCTCAAAAAGCTTGCCGCGATTTTGCAAAAATATCCGGATACCAACATTCTGCTCGAGGGCCACACCGACAACACCGGCTCCGACGAGCATAATCTTGAGCTTTCCCGCTTGCGCGCGCAAGCGGTGGCCAACTATCTCGCCACGCTGCAAGTCAGCTCCAGCCGTTTCTCGATTATGGGTTATGGCGAGACGCAACCCATTGCGGCGAACGAAACCGTCGAAGGCCGGCAGGCGAATCGCCGCGTCGATTTGGCCGTGATGGCCAATGATAAATTGAAGAAAGCCGCCGAAAAAAGCGGGGATTGAAGTACTGAGGTAACTTCGTCGTAAATGCAACAATAAAAAAAGGGAACCGCAACCAAATTTTGGTTGCGGTTCCCTTGTCATTTTAAAGACACGCGGCTGATAAAGATTTTGCCCCGGGCACGGTGATCACTGCCTTGTTGCCAGCGGCGGCGGACTCGGCAGCAAGCCCATTTGCTGCAACAGCGCCTCGCGCTGCTCGCTGAAACGCGGCAGCAGCGCCGCCGGAATGGGATCTCCGGAGGACGGTTGAATTTTGAGCGGGTCAATAACCTGGCCGTTCAAAAACATGGTGTAATGCAAATGCGGGCCGGTGGACAAGCCGGTTGAGCCGACGTAGCCGATCACCTGATTTTGCTCGACGGCGTCGCCAACTTTAAGCGACTCGCCGAAGCGGGAAAGATGGCCGTACAAAGTGGTGAAATGATTTTTATGCTCGATCACGACGCAATTGCCATAGCCGCCCTTCCAGCCGATTTCTTTTACCGTTCCGTGCGCCGATGACACCACCGGCGTACCGAGATCGGCGGCGAAATCCACGCCGGTGTGCGCGCGCACTTTGTTGAGAATCGGATGTTTGCGGCCCAAGGAGAAAAACGAGGAGATGCGCCGATAGTTGAGCGGCGATTTCAGGAAAGCTTTTTGGAATGATTTGCCGTCGCGATCAAAATAGCCACCCTTGCCGGGGGGCGATTGAAAATAAAAGGCGGTAATAAACTCGTTGGTCGCGCCCGTGGCTTGCGCCTGTTGCGGCTCATAAGAGGCGGCGAGAATGCGGCCGTAACGCACGAATTCTTTTTTGCCGCCGGGCGCCGCGACAAAGAGTTTCTCAAACAACATCCGAAACCGGTCGCCGCGTTGAGTCTCATAAAAAAAGTCGATATCCCACTGCATGATGTCGGTAAAGTCCAACAGCAAATCCGGTTTTTCCCCTCCCGCTAAAACCGCTTCGTAAAGCGTGCTTTCGATTTTGCCGGTCAGCAAAAAAACCTCCGGCGTGAGCGCCAGCGTGTCGGCACGGCTGATTAGCTCGCCGCTGGTTTCACGCTCGACGCGCACGGAGATTTCCGGCGAGGGATGATAAATCAATTCATGCAAGGCGCCGGTTGAATCAATCGCGACGCGAATTGAATGGCCGGCGCGTAAATCCCGCGGATCGAAAATTTTTTGCAGCGCCGAGATGGCGCGGGTAATGTCGCTCGGCAGCACGGCGCAATCTTTTAAAAGATTGGCGAGGGTTTCCCCGTAGCGAATGGTGGACTCCAACATGATGGTGGGAACCACTGCCGCGAAGGCCGTGGTGTCAGCGGCGACATGGACTGGCGGAGGCGGGTTGGAATGCAATAGTTCCTGTTTAGCCGTTAGCCAGCGAAAGATGAGTAGTAAAATGAAAAGCGCGAGATTACCGGCAATCACGCGGAGGGTGGCGAAAAGTTTGGTTTTCTGCATTGATAAAACATTGAGATGATATGATCATGTTGCTGTTCCTCCTGTTGAATTTGGTCCACAACAAAAGGGTGATTATTTACCCCACCTGCAAGGGGTTTCTTGACTTTTGAATTTAACCTTTTTCGACAAATTAGCAAGAAATATTTGCGCCCCTTCAGCAACTTGACATGGTTACTTTTTTTATGAGTCAATGCGTGTGAGTCAATGCGCTACAAAATTTGTTTGCTTTTTTCGGCCCCGGTGCATAGATTAGTCATTCTGTATTTCATAGCGTGGCCGCGATGACATTGCGGAATTGTAACATTCTCTTGCCGAATGCGGCCAGCCTAATTTTTCCCAGTGTTACGGAAATTTTTAATGCTCATCAGCAGGAGGTTGTTGTGAAGCATTCCTTGATTTTGGCAAAACGGAAAGCCCCTTTTGCTGTTATGATGGCGCTGGCCGTGGGCATGTCCCACGCCCATGGCCTCACTTCCTCGCCATCCGCGTCATACTTGCCGGATCGGGTCATTGTAAAATTTGCCAACGGCAGTATCGCCGGCCCCCAACGCGCTGCGCTGCCAGCGTATGCCATGCCGGCGGCGGTGGCCAAGATTTTTTCCGGCTTCGGCGCCGTTGAAACGGAGCAACTTTTTGCGCCGCGCCCCGCGCTGTTGCAGAAGAGCGCCAGCCCGACGAATTTGCACAACATCTATGAAGTTCGTTTTGGCCGCCCGGTTAATGTGTTGCAAATCGTGCAGCTTCTGCGCCGGCAACCGGACATTCTCTATGCCGAACCGGTTTATCTTCGCCCTGTTGTTTATAATCCCAACGATCCCTCGATTGGCAGCCAGGCATTTCTCAATCTCATCAAAGCGCGTGAGGCGTGGGATGTGACGAAGGGCGACACCAGCGTCGTTATTGGCATTGTCGATACCGGCGTCGATTGGCAGCATGAAGATCTCAAGGCCAATATTTGGCGAAACTATAAAGAAATTGCAAACAATCGTCTGGATGACGACCAAAACGGCTATGTTGACGATATTCGCGGCTGGGATTTTGGCGGCCTTAGCGGCACGGCGGATAACGACCCGCGCGAAGACGTGGCAGAGCACGGCACGTTGGTCGCCGGTTGTGCCTCGGCCGCGGCTGATAACGCCGTCGGCGTCGCCGGCGTCGGTTTTAAATGCAAAATCATGCCGGTCAAAGCGAGCCGCCAGGATGTACCTGGCGCCATTCCGAATAATTTGGGTTATGCGGCCATTGTGTATGCCGCCGAGAACGGCGCCGACGTCATCAATTGCAGTTGGGGCGGTTGCGGTTATAGCCAATTCGAGCAAGATGTGATTGACGAAGTGACCACGCAATATGGCGCGCTGGTTGTCGCCGCGGCAGGCAATGATAATGAAAATGGCTTGTTTTATCCGGCGGCGTATCGCAATGTTTTGGCCGTCGCTTCCACCAATAACAGCGATCAAAAAAGCAGTTTTTCCAATTATGGCCACTGGATCGACGTGGCCGCGCCGGGGGAAAGTATTTACGCTACTTGGCAATCGACGCTCACGCGTTATACGTTCGGCACCGGCACGTCGTTTTCCTCGCCCATCGTCGCCGGGGTGGCCGCGTTGGTGAAGGCCGTTCACAAAGATTGGACGCCGGGCGCCATTGCCGAGCAGGTCCGGCTCACCTGTGACAATATCAATAATCAGAATCCCGCTTATGCGCGCCAGCTCGGCAACGGACGGGTCAATGCTTTCAAAGCGGTGACGTTGCAAAATAGCCCGGCCGTGCGGCTCGCGACTTATTCGGCAAAGGAAGTGAGCGGCGACAACGACGGCATTTTTGAACCGAATGAAGAAATCGCACTCACCGTCAAGCTGACCAATTTTTTGGCGCCGGTCAATAATCTCACCGTGGCGTTTGCCAGCAACAGCCCATATGTGAGCAACTTGTCGGGAAATAAAACCGTGAGCCAAATCGGCCGCGGCGATACGGTGCAAGTCGCCGGTACCTTCAATTTTCGGGTAGCGGCAAGTGCGCCGGGCAATTATCAAGCAGCTTTTTATTTCAACTTTACTGCCGCCGGATATGATGATTGGCAAGGCCTTTCCTTGCTGCTGCGCGCGCCGGTGGGCGATTTGGCCATTGGCAATGTGGCCACGACGATTACGGATTTTGGCGCGATCGGTTATGAAGATTATGCCGAATGCGGCTTTGGCCATCTGGGCCGCGGTTTTGAATTTCCCCTCGGGGCGACTTCCGCGCTGTATCACGGCGGGCTGCTGGTCGCGACGGCGGCGAACCGGGTGAGTGATGTTTCTTATGGCAGCGCCGATCATGATCGCTATGATTTTGCCGCCGTGGCGGGCGGTGAGTTGAATATCATGCCGGGAACAAAAGCGACGCTCGAAGCCGTGTCACGTTTTGACGACAGCGCCGCGGAAGCGCCCATCGGTGTCGTCGTCGATCAAAAAGCGTACGCGTGGAGCAATCCGGCGTGGAATGATTTTGTGATTCTCGAATACACGGTGCGCAACAACACCGCGCAAACTCTCAACGGCCTTTATATCGGTTATTATTTGGATTGGGATGTCGGCCAGTCGGATGCGAATTTTGCCGGCTGGGATAATGCGACGCAACTCGGCTATGAGTGGGGCAGCGGCAGCGCTTATTACGGTATCACCACCGTGGCGCCGAACCAAGCCTCGGCTTATCGCGCCATCAACAATCCGAGTTTCGTATGGCCCGGCTTTACTGACGCCACGAAATATCAATTTCTCACCGGCGGTTTTCAAGTGGTAAATGGCGCGACCGCCGATGATTGGTCACAACTGTTGGGTTACGGCCCATACAATCTTGCTGCCGGAAAAAGCGTTACGGTCGCCTTCGCCATTTTGGGCGGGACGGATTTGAATGATTTGAAGGCGAACGCGCAAGCCGCGCGCGGGGCGTATTTGACGACTGCGGTTGACGCGCCGCGTGCAGAGCCGGCGCCGGTGCAGTTCGAATTGGCGCAGAACGCGCCGAATCCATTCGCGTTGCGGACAACCGCAGCAACTGCATTCCATTATAATTTGGCCGCACCCGGCGTGGTGAGCATGCGGATTTTCAATTTGCTCGGCCAGGAAGTCGCCGTGCTCGTGCAACGTTTTCAAGATCGCGGCCGCTACACCGTCCAATGGAATGGCCGCAATCAACGCGGGCTGGCGGTGCCGGCTGGCGTGTATTTCTATCAATTGCGCGCGCCCAATTTCAGCGCGACGCGGAAATTGCTGGTGGTGGAATAAATGGAGACGTCATGCGTAAACGTTGTGTGCTGATCACCGGCGCGTCGAGCGGCATCGGGCGCGCCACCGCTTTGCGATTTGCCGAAGCGCAGGAGAATATTGTTTTAGTTGGGAGAAATCATGAAGCCCTGGCGGCGGTGGCGAGCGAGGTTGAAGCAAAGGGCGCGGGAAGCTTGATCGTCGCGGTCGATTTGTGCCGTGATGGCGCGGCGTCAAAAGCCGTGACAACCGCGCTCGCCCAATTTTCGCATCTCGAGGTGTTGGTGAATGCCGCCGGCATTATCGCCAACGGCACCATCGAGAATACGACACTGGCCGACTGGGATCGCATGATGGACATCAACGTGCGCGCGATTTTTCAGCTCATGCAAGCCGCGACGCCGGCGCTCATCGCCGCTCACGGCAACATCATCAATGTTTCGAGCGTGACGGGAACCCGCAGTTTCCCGAACGTGCTGGCGTATTGTGTGAGCAAGGCGGCGTTGGATCAACTCACGCGCTGCGCCGCGCTGGACTTGGCGCCAAAAGGTGTGCGGGTGAATGCGGTGAATCCGGGCGTGGTGGTGACGAATCTGCACCGCCGCAGCGGTTTTGACGAGCCGAAGTATGCGGCGTTTCTCGAACATTCCAAAACCACGCACCCACTGGGCCGGGTGGGAACCCCGGAGGAAATTGCCGAGTTGATTTATTTTCTCGCCAGTGACCAGGCGGGTTGGATCACCGGCGAGACGATTAGCATCGACGGCGGCCGGCAACTGACGTGTGCGCGCTGAATTCGAACGGCAAAGCTTTTAGTTTTGTCTTCTGCACGCCTCACGCTGATTTCAAAAATTAAAACCCGCACTTACATACAGGCGCTGGCGGATATTTTCATAACGCCCATACGCCAGGCTGATCGGCCCCAGCGGTGTTTCAAGCGCCAGGCTGAGGCCGCCGGCATGGCGAAACTTGTGATAGTTGGCATTGCGTTTGTCGAGCCACAAGCCGTTTAGATCGTAGCGCCAGCTCAAATACAAGGAAGGCAGCGGTTTGCGGCGGAGATTGTAGCGATACTCAAAACTGCCGATGGCAAAGTGGGGTCCAATAAATTCTTGCTCGCGCAAGCCGAAAACTTCGTCCGGGCCGCCGAGGCGAAACAGCTCGCTGAAGGGCGTGGTTTCATCGGAAGTCCCGAAATAAATTTTGGGATGAAAAGTGTGCGGTCCCCGCGAGTGAAAGGTTTCCATTTTCAAAGAAAACCGCGGAAACCAATTTTTTACCCCCAACTCTGCGTTCACATATTCAAACAGGGCCTGCACGAAACGGCCGCGGCGTGGAAACGGCAGGCGGTCGCGAGTGTCGACTGAGGGGCGAAAAACCAGCGTGTTTAAAGTTGAATTGCCGGTTTGATAACCACTGCCGCTCAAACTTTTTATATTCACCTCTTCGGAACGGAGCTCGAGCGCCACAGCGCCAAAGCGTCCTATTTGCTGGCCGAGCGCCACGTTTAAACCGAGCCGTTCATCCCGATATTCGCCCGCCGCTGCGCTTTTAAAATTTGGGTAATAAAAATTATTGCGCACCTGCCGATACAGATTGGTTAAAAAACTAAAATAAGTTTTGAACAGACGATCGTTGCGCAGGGCCAGGCGGGTCAACCGGTCGCGCGTGCCGATTTCCTGATACGCAAAAATTTTGCTGCCCGTGCCAAATGCATTTTCGTCGCCGACCTCGATAAAGCCGCGCACGTCGCGTTCGGTATCATAGCGGCTGCCCAGGCGCAAAACGGTGAAAGGTTTTTCCTGCACTTTAATTTTAACGATCGCGCCGTTGGCGCCGCGCTTGATGTTCAGCGTGACCTGGTCGAACAAACCGGTGCTGTGAATGTTGCGAATGCCGCGGCTGCTCACCGTCGAATTGAAAATATCGCCGTTTTTTTGCGGGAACTCGCGCAAAACGACGATCCGCCGGGTGCGCGCGAGCCCCTCCACTTCGATGGCGCCGATGTGGCCTTCATCGATGTGGATTTGCAGCACGCCGGTGGTTGTGTCAAATTTCACCTCGCGGATTTCCGCCAGCGCATAGCCGTCGCTCCGATAACGCTCGATGATCGCCACGAGATCGTCGGCGCTGCGTTGGTGATTGATGGCCTCGCCGATTGGAGAATGCATGCTGGCCAGCAACGTGGAATCGGCATATACCGTGTTGCCGACAAACCGCACCTGCAATAAGCTGGGATTCTCCTGGACCACCAACGTCAGCGAATCGGCGCGCCACTCCGCGCGGACGCGGCGGAATTGTCCGGTCGCATAAACCGCGTCGACCCAATTTTGAATGGCGCCGGCGTGGATTACCGTTTCATGATCGTTGCCGGCATTGTTGTTGGTTGACACGCTTAACGGCGGCAGCGGCAAAGACGTGAGCGGCGGCATATCAGCGGCGCTGCTGGCTAAAGTGACCCGCTCGATTTTTTCTTTGCCGTTGTCGATGGTAATAAAATGAAGGGGAAAACTTTGTTCCGGACTCGTTGAAACAGTGGATTTATTTTGCACTAAATTTTGAATCGCCGGCATTTGCTGCAGCGTTTTTTGATAACCCTGGGCAATCAGTGAGTCGATTTGCGAATAATCCGAGGAGATGTGCTCCGGCGCGTCGAGCGCGATCACCACGTCCGCCCGCTGGCGCTGGGCCTCATCTTCGTCGCGCTGCATGATCGTCGTCAGTTGATCGGCGATTTCCCACGGTGAGTTAATTTGATCTTTGTGGCGCAATTTGGACGTGGCGTCGACGGCGATAACGACATCAACATGCTGGCGCACGACGTCGACGGGAAGATTATTCAACAAGCCGCCGTCAAGAAGCAGCATGTCGCCGCGCGCGGCCGGAGCAAAAATAAACGGCACCGCGGTCGAGGCGCGCATGGCTTCGGCCAAATCGCCGTCGGCAATTGCGACTTCCGTGCCGCCGTACAAATCCGTGGCCATGGCGCGAAACGGAATGCGCAGATTGTCGAAACTCACGCCGGCGCGATAATTGGCGCGCATGGTGAGGTCGGTGAGTACGGCCAGCATCTTCTGGCCGGCAGTGATGGCCGGCGGAATGAAAGGCCGCCAGCCGCGAAACCGCAATTGCACAAAAGCGCGTTCGCGTTCCTGGCGTTGCGCTAAAAATAAATTTGTGCGCGGCGGGGTGTCGACGGTGATATCATCCCACGAAATTTTGTTGACGATGTCGCACAGTTGTGGCGCATTGTAGCCGGCGGCATACAAGCCGCCGATAATGCTGCCCATGCTGGTGCCGGCGATAAAATCAATCGCCACGCCCTGCTCTTCCAGCGCCTGCAAAACACCGATTTGAAAAAGGCCGCGCGCCCCGCCGCCGCTCAAGGCCAGACCGACGCGCGGCCGGGCCAGCTCGCGGTGCCCCAGAAAATAATTCGGCGGGCCACACACGCGCCCCAAATTGGGGGAAAAATTTTTTCTCGGGCTGGGCGGTGGTGCATCATCGGAACGAGTGATGGGCGGCGCCTCCAGAGTGGCGGTAGGCTCCTGGGCGGTGGCGGCTCTCCAAACCGGTGCGATTAAAAAAAAGATGAGGAAAAGCGCTTGGGAGCGGCAGCAAAGACGCCAGTGATGGGAGCTCGGCAAATGCTTCGACCATCGCGCCACCGCGATGAATGCCAACCAGCATGCTTTCAACACTGCCCATCCCCGTCCTAAGGAAACCAAAAGCACTGCAAAAAACTCTTGTTAAGTCCAGCTTGAGCGGCGCATTTCCTTCAAGCCCTGTCGCAAGTTGCGGTGCGCCAGTTTGTAATTTATGATACCCACCGACAAAATGCAAGTCTTGACTTTTATCTCCACCGGGGATGCCGCTAAAACCATCCGCAGGGTTTCGTATTTCAAAAATTGACTTTAGAAATGAAATTTTGTATCTTGCCTTGCGGTTATTTTAAGGAAAGCAGTCACCTCGATGAATGGTTCAAAACGGCTTTTAATTTTGTCCAGTCTTTTTACCGCGTTGACCGCTGTGGGTGCGCGGATAAAAATTCCCTTGCCTTTCGTCTCTTTTACCCTGCAAGATTTTTTTGTGGTGTTATCCGGAGTTTTACTCGGGCCGCTTTACGGGGCTTTGAGTCAAATCACCTACTTGTTTTTGGGTTTGCTCGGCTTGCCGGTTTTTGCCGAAGGCGGTGGCATCGCCTATGTTTTACATCCCAGCTTTGGGTATTTAGTGGGCTTCCCCTTCGCCAGCTTGGTGGCCGGGCTTATCGTCCACCGCCGCCCGGCCCTCACCAATTCCTTGCCGGCTGTGCATTGGGCGCGTTTGCTGGGCGCTAATGTCGCCGCGCTCCTGGCGATTTTTATTCCGGGCCTTTTCTACCTGTGGTTTGCGCTTAATTTTATCGTCGACAAAGCGGTGAGTTTTGCCGCCGCTTGCAATATAGGCTTTCTGGTTTTTCTTCCCGGCAGTTTGGTGAAAATGGCCGCGCTCATTTGGCTGTATCGCGTCTTGCAATCCCGATTGGCGTTTTTCACCCAACCCGCGGCCGTAACACCGCCGTATCCGGCCGCCAAACTCTAATGCAAAGGTTGAATTATGGAACATCCCGTTCATACTGGTGTCAGCTATTTCGGCAATCGCAATCCCCGGCATTTTCTCAGCGACCTCGCCGAAATGAAAAGTCATCATTGTAATTTTATCGTGCACACCTTTTCGGAAAACGATCAACTTTTTTACAAATACACCCTCGCCGAATTGATCAAACTCTCGAAAGCCGCCGGACTGGAAGTTTATGTCGATCCGTGGGGCGTGTTGCGCATTTTCGGCGGCGAGGCCACGAGTGATTTTGCATTTAAAAATCGCGATATTTGCCAGATGCTCCACACCGGCGAAACCGCGCCGGGCGCGTGTTTAAATCATCCGCAGGCGCGCGAGTTCATGTTTAAATGGATTGACGACGCCGTCGAAATCGGCGCGGAAGTTCTGTTTTGGGACGAGCCGCATTTTTTTATCGACTGGACGCATAAAGACACGCCGCACGAACGCTGGTCCTGCTGGTGTCCGCGCTGTCAGGAAAAATTTAAAGCTTCGCGCGGCGTTGCCCTTCCGACTTTCGCGCAGTTGACGCAATCCCCCGAACTTTGGGATGAATTCGTCCGCTTTCGCGAAGAAACGATCGTCGAGTTTCTCACGGCGCTGTGTGATTATGCGCATGGCAAAGGCGTGCGCAACGCCGTCTGTTTGTTGCCCCATAAAGAACGGCGCTACGGCGTGGTCGAGTGGTCAAAAGTCGCGGCGATTCCGAGTCTCGATATTTTCGGCACCGATCCGTACTGGATTTGGTTCGACAAGCCCGTTGCCGAATTTGTCGGTGATTTTGCGCGCGAAGTGATGCAAATGGCGCGGCGCTTCAACAAAGAGCCGCAAATCTGGATTCAGAATTTCAAAATTCCCGCCGGCCGCGAAAACGAAATTCGCGAGGCGGTTGCCGTGGCGTATGCCGCCGGTGTACGCAACTTCGCGGCGTGGAGTTTTTACGGCACGGCTTACATGTCGTATATCAAGCCGGATGATCCGCAGAAAATCTGGGACACGCTGGGCGAGATTTATGGGCAATTGGCTCGAGGGGAGTGGAAATAATACTCATACGCTCCTGCTCTTACTCATTTTTTAACTTAACAAATGTGAGTAGGAGTAAGCGTATGAGTAAAAATAAGAGTAAGAGTAAAAACGAAACTTTTATGCTACTAAAATATTTTCTCGGCTTCGACGGCGGCGGCACGCATCTGCGCGGCTGCTTGATTGACGAAAGCGGCAGCGTACTCGCGGCGGCTGCGCAGCCGCCGGCGAGTTTTCCAAAACTAAAAGAAAAAATCGGTGCGCCGGTTGCCGAGCTGGCCAATGCGCTAAAAAAAATTGCCGGTCTGTCGCATGCAACGATTTCTGCCGCCGGCTTTTGCTCCACAGGCGTTGGCCGTCCGGCTGATCGCGCGATTGTTGAGCGCGCGCTGAATGAGAAAAACATTGCGCAGAAAATCATCGCCGAAAGCGATGCCTTGGCGGCGTTAACCGGCGCGTTCGGCGGCGGCCCCGGCATCATCGTTATCGCCGGCACCGGCGTCATCTGTTTTGGCCGCGCGCCGGGCGGCGAAATCATTCGCGTCGGCGGCTGGGGCTATTTGCTTGGCGACGAAGGCAGCGGCTTTTCCGTCGCGCAAGCCGGCCTGATCGCCGCGCTGAAAAATTGGGACGGTCGCGGCGCGCCAACCATGCTGCGAGAAATTTTTGAAAAACGTTTTAACGTCGTGAGCATCGAATTGCTCATCTCCCAAATTTACAGCCCCGAATTTGACCGCGGCAAATTTGCCGAATTGGCCCCGCTCGTTTTTAGCGCCGCCGATCAAGGCGACGCCGTCGCGCAGGAAATTATCCGAAACAGCGGCCGTGCCCACGGCCATTTGATTCGCGCCGTGCTCCAACGCGCCACGTGGCCAATCCCCGTGCCGCTCGCGCTCATCGGCAATCTCTTTCGCCGCCGCGACGTGTTGCTCCCCGGCTTGTGGGAAATTCTGCCGGAAAAAGAGTTGGCGTTGATTGCGCCGCGCTTCGAGCCGGTGGTCGGCGCCGCGCTGCTGGCGATGATGGCGACTGGCGTGTCATTGAATGAAGATTTTTTGATGAAGTTGGAACGCTCGTGGCAGGCGAAAAGTTCGTAGTGATTCCTTCAGGAATGGAATGTTCAGTAACTCAAAAAACCTCAAGCGCAATTCTAACCCCTTGCTAAAATCAGCGAAACAATCATGGCCGGATCTACAAAAAATGTTGCTATCGCGCTTGGCTCACCGATGCAGCGCTTGCTTGCCCTTTCGCACAAGCCTGAAAAGCGCATCGTTGGCCTAATCTCCGGCACTTCCGCGGACGGCATCGACGCCGCGCTGGTGCGCGTTCGCGGCCAGGCCGGTGCTGAACTGGCGCCGCGTGAGCGCTTGCAGCTCGAAGCTTTTGCCACTTTTCCCTATCCGCACGAGCTGCGCGAGCAACTGCTCGCCGCTTCGTCGCCCGGCGCGGGAACCGTTGATCTTATTTGCCGCCTCAATATCGCGGTGGGTGAATGTTTTGCGCAAGCCGCATTAAAAATTATTATGCAGGCCGGCGCCACCCCGGCAGACCTCGATCTCATCGGCTCACACGGGCAAACGATTCACCATCTGCCGTTTGCCGCGCCGCTGGCCGGCATTCCCGCTTCCGGCACCTTGCAAATCGGCGAGCCAAGTGTGATCGCCAAACGCACCGGCAT
>JAJVHT010000179.1:11394-22535 GCA_022072515.1 bacterium | reverse complement strand
AAATTAAGGTTCTAACCGAATTGCCCTGGCCCAATAAACACAGAAATTTTTTTTAAAGCAAGTGTTTTTTGACCCCACAAACAAAGAAAACAGCGTAAACCGCGAAGAAGAACTCCCTTACGCTTTGTTGTCACGGTTTACGCTGTGTTCACGCTGTTGCAACCAGTAAACTTGAAGGCGTCTATTCGATTTGGGGTGTATCGTACAGGCTGCGTCGAATCGTTTCCCGCTGTTCGGTCACCGCGCTATGGTCCATCTCGTCGCCGGCGGTCACGGCCTCGGCGAGAGCAACGCCGACTTCGGCTTCTCCAGCCGCGACGAGCGTGGCGCCGGCCCGACGCAGTGCCGGGGCGTCGCGAAGATGAGCGCAGCGGGCGAGGACGCGCAACTCGGGATTGAGCAGACGTGCTTGCCGGATAATCTCGGCAGCGTCTTCGACATCAGCGCTCAGGATGAGACTGCCGGACCGCGTGATGCCGGCTTCGTCGAGCGTTCCTGGCCGCAGGACATCGGCGTAGAGCGCCGAGAAACCTTTGGCGCGCAGCCGGCGCACTGTCTCGAGATTGAGATCGATTACTGTGATTTCTGCGCCACGCTCCCTCAGAAGCCGGTGCACGATCTTGCCGACCGGGCCGTAGCCGACCAGGATGCAGCGATGGGGATCGATTGCCGGACGCGGACTGGCGACCACCGGCGTGTGCTTGGCCGTTCTCGATGAGAACTTGCGCGCCCAGCGATAGAGGGAAGGGTTCAGCGCGATCGAAATGATGGAGGCCGCCACCAAGGCGTTCCAGCCGGCGTCGTTGATCAGCCCCAAGCTGCGCGCGACTGAACCGAGGATGAAGCTGAATTCACCCACCTGCGAGAAAGCCGCTCCGACCGGGATGGCCGTTGACAGCGGGGTGCCGAGCGCACGCACGGTAAGCAGGGCGGCGAGCGGCTTGCCGATAATCACCACGGCCAGCACCATGCCGATCACCAGCGGCGCTTCAATGAGACTCTTGGGGTCGAACAACATGCCGACTGAGACGAAGAAGAGCACGGCGAACGCGTCGCGCATCGGCACGGCGTCGCCGGCAGCACGCGCGGCAAACTCAGAACGGCCGACGGCCAGTCCGGCGAGAAAGGCGCCGAGTTCCATGGACACGCCGAAGAGTTTGGCGGAACCGACCGCGATCCCCACGGCCAGCACCAGCACCGCGAGAGTGAAAAGCTCGCGCGAGCGCGTTTTTTCGATGCGCTCCAACGCCCAGGGAATCACCCAACGCCCCAGGATCACAACGACGGCCACCAGTCCCACAATCTTGAGCGCGGCGATGCCGAGCACCACCCCGATGTTCTGGTCGGCGCCGCCGTTCGGGCCAAAGAGAATGGGCAGGAGCAGCAGCATAATCACGGTGAGAATGTCTTCGACAACGGTCCAGCCGATGGCGATATAGCCGATTTGCGCGTGCAGATCGTGCCGCTCGGCCAGCACCAACGCCATGACGACCGTGCTGGCAACTGAGATCGCCATTCCCAGGATGATGCCTGAGATCCAACTCCAGCCGAGCAGATGCAGCAGCAGCGCCAGCCCCACGGTGGAAAGTGCGCTTTGGATCAGGGCGCCCGGCACGGCCACACGCCAGACCGCAATCATCTCTTGAAGGTGAAAACGCAACCCGACGCCAAAGAGCAACAAAATGACGCCGATCTCGGCGAACTTCTCCGCAATCTCGTGGTTGGCGACGAAGCCCGGGGTGAAGGGCCCGACAGCAATACCAGCCAGCAAGTAGCCAACAATGGGAGACAACTTCAGCCGGTGCGCGAGAAAGCCGAAGACCAAAGCTCCGGCCAGACCCCCGGCGAAAGTTATCAGGACGCTGAAATCATCCATTGTCACCTCCGGTTGAGATCGCGGTTACACTCCGCCATGTCCATTGCAGACGGCAGGTCTTTTTCGGTTGCGGCATTGTAAGAGAACATCCTTTCCTTGATATGATTGTGGATCGACATCCTGCGTTGAGGTGTAGGCGTTTAATTTTTACCGTTTCCAGGCTTCAGTCGCGGCACCCAGCGTGGCACCTTTGTCTTGTAAACCTGATACGGCGCGCCAAATCGCTGTTCGAGTCCCGGCTCTTCGAATAACACAAAGTAGATGTGATTGATCAGGACAAACACGCCGGCCCAGATGCCGATGGCCCATGAGCCGCGAAGCAAGGCCTGCCCAATCAGGAGTAGAGCCACGCCGCTAATCATGGGGTTGCGCATAAACCGATACGGCCCGACAGCGACCAGGTTGCGAGTTGGATCCCACGGCGCAAGTGTTCCCTGGCCGACTTTGGCAAACAGCCCGACACACCAACTGAACAGTCCCAATCCGGCGAGGCCCAATAGGACACCGGCGGAGCGCGATAGCCACATGACTGGTGAGCCATCGAGCCAGCGACTATCGCCGGCGGCAAAACGGGTGACGAGCCAATTGGGCACCACCACCACAACCATAAAAGGCAGGAGCAGGATAGACAACAAATGGCGCAATAACGTCAGCATGGTTCACTCAATTTGTCGCGATGACCAGCATTTCGAAGTCAGCGGTTGACAATTTATCGGAGCGGCTAAAAGCGCCAAGCTTCGCGCCGAAGATATCGATTGTTTTAAAATTCAGTGTTTTCAGCAGCCAGGTAATTTCGGAGGGCACGTAATATCTTTCATTGCATTGCAGTTCCTGCTTTTTTCCGGTGTCATCTTCAACAGACGTCACATTGTGATCCCGAAAAGTCATGAGATCGAAGGTGTTCTGGCCGTACGTGGCATTTCCCACTTTCGTCTCGACGTTGAGAAATTCTTTGACGGAATGAAAGAGAGGAAACAAACCGTTCAGGGTGGTAAAAATCAATTTCCCGTTTGGCTTCAGAGCCTGGGCGACGTTTTGGAGAATTTGAAAATTCATCTCGTCGGTTTCCATCAACGGGAAGGCGCCTTCACAGAGCATGATGGCCAAATCGAATTCATGCAAAAAGGGAAGGTTTCTGGCGTCATGCCTTTGAAAAACGATTTGCAGATTTTGCGCCGCAGCTTTTGCCTTTGCCCGTTGTAACTGCGATTCCGAGAGATCGATGCCGACAACCGTGTATCCTCTTTGGGTTAATTCAATGGCATGCCTGCCGGTGCCACAACCGATGTCGAGAATTTTTGTTTTTTTGTTATGCGCGATTTCCTTTTCAATAAAATCGCATTCGCCACGGGTTCCTTGCGTGAAACTCTCGTTATCATATTTCATCCCGTAGTTTTTAAACAACTCTTCATACCACGGTTTCATGTGGGTTGCCCTTCTCTTGAGGTTCAGCTTTGGAACATGGAAGTACAAGCGGCGAAACGTTGGCGCCGTCGTCCCGCCCACCGCAACGCTTTTAGACGTGGCACGCATACGGATTTTCCGTTCTTTGGAATCGTGCATTACTCTCACTTGGCAAGCGTCTGGCTTGAATTTTAAAGCAATCGCTTTTTGAACGCGCAAGCTTCATTGATATTATCGTACCAATGTCATCCGTTTTGTTTGTACAAATTCTCCCGCCGTTATTTTGTAAAGATAAGTTCCACTCGCGACCGGTTGGCCATCGGCATTCTTGCCGTCCCAACGAATCGTGTAATCGCCTGCGGCTTTCTCTGCATTGACCAAGGTTTTGACGATTTTTCCCGTCATGTCATAAACGGTCAACACCACATGCTGCCGCTCGCCGGGTATTTGATAGCGAATCGTGGTTTCGAGATTTCCCCCGCTAAGAGCGGGGGATGTCGCGGCGCTCCCAAAGGGATTGGGATAATTTTGATGCAGCGCAAACGCGCTCGGCAAAGTTGCCGCCGGTTCATCGACGCCAACTGAAGTTTTTCTCAGCAAACGCAGATCGTCAAAATAAATTGTGCCTTCCGTGGCGCTGCCTGGATTGTAAGTAAGCTGAATGCTGTCGAATCGCAGCGTGCCATCCAGCTTGCCGTCGCCGATCCACGTGCCGGTGCTGCCGGCCGACATATCCCACGACACTTGGCGCCAACCGATCCAATCGATGGTATACCATGGACTCACCTCGTGGTTCGACGCGCTTTCAATGGGAATATTGTCATCCACGGCGAAACGAAACTGGTTGCCGCTGCCGTCGCCGAAAACATAGACCTGTAAAATGTAGCTGCTGTTGAACAAAACCTGTCGCGGCGGCCCGCCGGACAAATACTGGCGAATCAACCATGCGCCGGCGTTCGCATCCCAGCCGTAATTGACTTGCATCGACGTCGTGCTTGTGGTGAGCAGGTTGACAACGTTGGTGTTGCTCTCGCGGCTGGTTTTCTCGGTAATAATGCCGGTCGTGCTGCCGCTTTGTTGCGGCACGAACCAGTTGCTGTTGAGATTGGCCTCGAAATTGTCAAGGTTGGTGGTTGCAAAGGTGGCATTACCGGTGGTAAACCTGAACATCTGCTGGCTGGCAATTTTGTTGCCGAACCCATCCTGCAAACCCGGAAAGATTCTCGCGATATAAAACCGTGCGGCGGTTAAAGGCTGTGCCGGAAAAAAGCACAAGACACTTTCGTTGCCAACGCGATAATGCTTCAGCGTCCCCTCAACGGTGGGAACATCCCGGAAACGCTCCAGGTTAAAAATGCCCGCGGTGATGGAAGCTGGATCGAGCGCTTCGTCGAAGCGCATATTCAGTATCGGTTGCAACTCCACTGCTGTGCTGTTGTCGAGCGGATAAACGGCCGTCAACAGCGGCGCGCGCAAATCCGGCGGCCCGGTTTTGAAATGCAGAACGAAATCATCGCCGCCGCGGCCGTCGCCATTGCCATCGAGCCGATGCTCGTACTGGCCTTGGGCGCTGCCGGCGATTGTCAGTGTATAATCGGTTTCGGTTTGCAAGCTGTCTTTGTGAATGCGCAGCCGCATGTTGTTGTTCGACCAAACAAAAGTTTTGGCCACCTCCGGCGTGAGCGTGAGCGCGGTTTCCACCGAGGCGCGATTCATCCGGCGGCTGAAGTCAATGATGAGATCGGCCCAGGCCGGAAATCGGGTATCGCCCGGCGTTGGTGTGGAATTCAGCACCACCGGCGGCACATTCGAAATTAGTTGTATATCTTTAAAAGTAAAAAATGTATCCACCACCGCGACTTGCGACGTATCGCCGCCATAGCCCTCCGCCGTCACAATCAGATCGAGTGTTGTTTGGGGGAGATTGTCAAAATAATAAAAACCGTTGTGCAGCAAATTGGGGTCGCTGGTATATTTGGAAAACAGCGATTGAAAAGTGTCTGTCGTGTAGGTCTGGCCGTGCAACGTTATCTGCGCGCCATTGACGGGAACGCCGGACTCGAGATCCGTGATGATACCGGCGCAGAAGCCGGCAACAGGCCGCGCGATGCCGTGAAATTGCAGGATTGCCCAGTACAATGTTCTGGCTTCCAGTTTTTTCCATTCGGCATTCATATTGCGCTGATTCTGCGTGGGATTGGTATGAAACCCGGCCTCGCTCAGCTCCGAGGGCATCGTGCTTTCGCGATTGACGTGCAGATAGGGGCCGTCAAAAGTGCAGCCATAAAAACTGCAATCGCCGATAGCGCCGCGCGTCGTCGTTCGCATGCCTCGTGTCAGCAGATTAACGATAGGCGCGCTTATCGCTTTGCCGCCATTCGGAATTTTCTCCCGGCCATCGCGATATTGTCCCCACAACAATAGCGTGCTGTTGGCGGTGGCCGATCCCGCATCGCTGTGAATGGAATGATACCACGCCGCGCCCAGACTGTTGGCGTAATCGGTTCTTTGGGTAAGGCTGACGCTTTGTTGATCGTTGGTGCGGGAGATATAGACCGTGTCGATGTCGGTGGTTTGCAGCAGCAGGTCGCGCAGGGCGAGCGCGACGCGCAAATTTTTTTCGGCTTCGGAATAGCCGTAGATGCCCATATTTTCTTTCTGGCTGTGACCGGGATCGAGAAAGATGTTCCAGCCGGCCAAGCCGGTTACTTGCGCGGAAAGCTCGGAGAACGGCAATATGGCAAGGATAAGCGTTAATACTAATTTCATGTCGTGGGTCCTTTCGGCCGGCGGGTTACTTGGAGATTTCCAGCACATAGATCGCGCCGTCATTCATCACGTCGAACGCGATCTTGTTACCGTCGCTCGACCACGAGGGATTCATTTCTATTTTATCATTGGTAAACGTCAACTGATTTTTCTCGCGCCCATCCCCGCGAATAACGTAAAGCTCCGAGTCTTGAATTTGGTGCCCGTTATCCTGCGTTATCATGTACACCAGGTACTCGCCGTCCGGCGACCATTGCGGCCGGTGGCCTTCGCCAAGGTCGACGAGTCCCGTCCCGTCGACGTTCATCACATACATGTTGCCGCCGAGAATTTCGAAGGCAACTTTGGTTTTTTGCGGCGCAGGCGCCAAGTTCAAGCAGGTTTGTCCCGGCAGCGGCTCCAAAACTTTGTAGGCGCCGGTGGTGATATCGCCGACAGCGATTTTATCTGCTTTTAAAAAATGAATGTGGTTGCTTGCCGCAGTTTTCGTCAGCGTCAGCGCTTTGGTTCCGGTATCAAAAATTTCCAAATTTTGGCGATTGAACATATAAATTTTTTGACCGGTTTCGGCCCAATGGGGCAAACCCGGCATGAAGGTGCGATACTCGCTGAGCAACCGATCTTCGTTCTTTTCGAGATCAAACATCTTCACGGCGTTATAGCGAAATTGCTTTTCAAATTTTGCCACCCGACTGACGAGGGCTTGGGAATCGGGAGACCATTCAAAGCCAAAGCCGGCCGCGGGTTCTGCACTGAGCTGGCGGGCGCCGGTGCCATCGCTTTGCATTATCCACAAACCTTGATAACCGGCCCCGGTGAAAGCGAGGCGCGCACCGTCCGGCGACCAACGCGGCTGCATGAATTCCTTGCCGGCGCCGCCAATCAGTTTCACCGGTTTTTTAACGACTTTCCAGCCGGCATTCGCGGCCGTTATCAACGTGAGGGCAAAAAAGAAAAGCATTTTAAGGGTGGTTCGCATGTTGATCTCCTCATGCACAACAATAAAGGAATAAAATGAAAGGGATCACCAACAATCAACGTTCGTTCTTTAACGGATCAATTCCCTGCCACCTCCCTTCCGAAGCCACCGACACAAAGCACGGAAGCAATTCCTCGCGATACCAGTTTTCGGTGCGGGTTAAAATGGCAATGCGACCGGCGGTGAGAGCTGGATCGAATGGCGAAAAGCGCAGTCCGGAAACGGGACGCAGACGCGGGCGGGTACAGGCCATTTGCGTGAAGGCCCAAATTTTTTCTGCGCCGGAAGAACCGCCAAGGGTAAGGGTGGTCAAGCCGCTGTGGATTCTTCCAGTAAGCGGATATGGCATACGCAAATTAAATTGGCCATCCGTTCAATCCGCTTACTGGAGTTGGTGAAAAATAGTTTATTGCGGTCCGCCGCCCATCTGGGCCATGGCCGCAGCAGCGCGTTGCCCCATTTCCTCCGGCGGCACATCTTCGATGTGGCTCGCCATCGACCAATTGTGGCCAAACGGATCGACGAGCATCCCGTAACGGTCGCCCCAGAACATATCCGCCAACGGCATCATCACCTGGCAGCCGGCGGCGACGGCTTGATTCCACAAAGCATCGACATCTTCAACTTGCAAATGCACGGTGACCGCCGAGCCGCCGAGCGTCTGCGGCGATTTCGCGCCCATCATTTCGTCGTTCAGAAAGAAAACCGAGTTGCCGATTTGAATCTCCGCGTGCATGATGGTGCCGTCGGGCATCGGCATGCGGTAATGCTCCATCGCGCCGAACGCCTTTTTGTAAAACTCAATGGCGCCATTCGCCCCTTTCACGACGAGATGCGGGGTGATGGTGTGCATGTGCTCCGGAACGCGTTGAACGCCTTGAGGCTTGCGCGCGGCGCGTTTGACTTTTTTCGTCGGACGTTTGGCCGTTTTCTTGGCCGGGCGCTTGGCCTTGCTGGCCGCGCGTTTTTTAACAGGCATGGTTCCTCCGTGAATGGTTGTAAAATAAAGGGGCGAAATAAAATAGCCTTAGGCTCTTTATTCCATCCCGCCTCCTAATGGAAATAGTGAAGAACTTTTTAACGCCGCTTATTGGGCGGTATCGCGAGCGCCGGCTTTAAGATAAGGTTGACGCAATTTGACCGGGGCGACGGCGTGCTTGCGCACTCTCAGATTGAGTATTTCCACAAACACAGAAAAGGCCATGGCAAAATAAATGTAGCCTTTGGCAATATGCTGGCCCAGCCCGTCCGCCAGCAAGGTGATGCCGATCAGCAGCAGAAAACTGAGCGCGAGCATTTTGAGCGTTGGATGGCGTTCAACGAAGTTGCTGATATAACCCGCGAACAGGAGCATGAAGCCGACCGCAATCACGACCGCGGCAACCATGATGCCGAGCAAATTCGCCATGCCCACGGCGGTGATAACTGAATCCAGCGAGAAAACGATATCCAGTAAAATAATTTGAACGATGATGCCGGCGAATGACGCGGCGCCGGTTTGCCGTGACGACGCGCCTTCTGCGCCTTCCAGTTTCTCGTGTATTTCGAACGTGCTTTTGGCGAGCAGAAAAAGGCCGCCGATGATAAAAATGAGATCGCGTCCGGAAATCTCATTGTGCAATACGGTAAACAAAGGGACGGTCAGTTTGGTCAGCCAGACGATGGAAAAAAGCAGCGCAATGCGCGTGAGCATGGCCAGGGTCAAGCCGATCAGCCGCGCTTTGGTTTGCTGCTGGTGCGGCAGCTTGCCGGCGAGAATTGAAATGAAAATGACGTTGTCGATGCCGAGAACGATTTCCAGCGCCGTGAGCGTAATAAGCTGAATCCAAACTTGCGGATCGGTTAACCACTCCATACCACACAACTCCGAAATGTTTAATGCTGCAAAATCCGGTTCACAGAAAGGGAACTCTCACAGAAGAATTTTAATTGAGAGTTTGGAATTTATTTTTCCTACGAAGAATAGTTGGTACAGTTTCAATCTTTGCCGCCTTTTGAGTGGATCGGCTGCCGGCTTGTTATAATAAAACGGAAAAAACGAAATGTCAAGGGATTTCCATTGTACAGATTTACATTGTGCGGCAACGGGGGCTGTGAATTGCTTCGGAAAAAAAAGGTGGAAAAACGCGGGGGATGCGGGTGATTCAATAAAAGGACGGACCGGCACAAATTAGCGCGTTCCAAAGCGAATCACCAATGTGCCGGTCAGAGGATCGTTACTTCAACAACCTTCTTCTGGGCGAACGATGATTGCCGTGGGATCGCTGATCGCCGCCGGATCAAGTTGAAAAATACGGTTTTGTGCAGACGCCTTGACGGCGGTTAATTTGAAATGAAAAGGCAGCGTGACCCAAGCGGCGACCGGCTGCTGCTTTAACTGCGCCGGCATGAATTCGAATTGCTTCGCTGCCGCTAACGCCGCTTCCGCAAAACCGAGATCGGGTTTCGTGCTTTTTTCCACTTGCGCTTCCTCGACTTTGCCATGTTCGTCGATTTTGAGTTTGATCAAAACGATGCTGCCGATGCCCGTTTCCAGGGCGAGTGGAGGATATTTCGGTAAGACGCGCTTAACAACTTGCGGCGGTTGGTCAAATTGAACAGAATGCCCCGGCGAAATAGTTTCTCCTTCTGAGGTTGCCGGCGCTGCGGGCGGCTGTACGTTATGTTGATACTGCCAGGACACCACCGGCAGCATCAGCAACAGGCCCCCAACGAGCATTTTGTGTTTCCAGGTGAAGCGGATCATTTTAGCCTCCTTTGGCGTCAAAAGATATTGCAAACGTTGTTTAAAGCCATTCGTGGTTTCAAAGAAGCAAGTGCCGGCATACCCAGCAAATCGCGGCGCCACGCTGGTTTCGAAAAAATGCAAGAGTGTTTCGCCGTACTGCCGTGGTGGAATGGCGCTGTGCTGCAGCGCGAAATCGTCGCAAATCTGCTCGCGATAGCGCGCCAGGCGCAGATTCATGAGCCACACCAGCGGGTTGAACGGATGAAGAATTTGGGCAATGGTCTGCAACAGCACCACCCACCCGTCGCGGCGCTGTACATGCGCAAGCTCATGATAGAGCACGGCCCGCAGCGTGGTGTGACTGGCATGGGTCACGCTGCTCGTCAAATAAATGCGCGGATGCAACAGCCCGGCGGCAAGCGGCGTCGACAAATGTTCGACGCGCCACAGCGGCGGCCAGAAAAAATTTTGCCCTTCGCCGGCGACAACTTCGGAAAATTCCACCGGCTGCGCCTTGCGAAGTTGAAGTCGCAGCACCCAATAACGGCGCAGGGCGACCAGCCCCAAGGCGAAGGAGGCGAGCAGCCACGCGGCGAAAATTATGGCGGCGATGGACAAACCCGGCTGCGATATTGGTACGATCGCGCTGCTGATGATTGCATCGGGAAAAATGGCCGGCTGTAAAAAATTTATCGCCGGAATTGAGGTTGTTCCCGCCAGCGGCACAATCGGCGGCAGCAGGCATTTCGCCAGCACGATCAGCCACAGCGCATAACGGATTTTCGGTAGCGGCTGGCGCAGCAAGCGCTCAATCGCGAGAACCAGCAGCGCGAGAATCGCGATCTGCAGTTCCATCAAGCCGAGCGTGCGAAGCATGGCCGGCGCGTGGGCATTCAGCCATGGGATCGCTGCGTTCATTTTCTGGGCCCTCCGGTTTGTTCATCCAGCAACTTTTTGAGTTCCTGAATTTCTTCAGGACGCAACGGCGCCGTGTTGACGAGAAACGAGGCCATCGCACCGAACGATCCTTCAAACATGCGCCCGGCCACCGTGAGCAGCGACTTGTGCAACACTTTTTCGCGCGAGACGGTTGGCGAATAGTAATTCACCATTCCATTTTTTTTGCGTTTAAGAAAACCTTTGGCGACGAGAATATTCATCAGGGTTTGCACCGTGGTATAGGCTTTTTCGGCCTGCGGATAGGCTTGCTCTAAAACGTCGCGCACCGCCAGCGGGTTGCTGCTGTTCCAAATGACTTGCATGATCTCCCACTCGGCGGCGGAAAGTTCTTGCCGGGGTGTTGCCATCTGCGATTCTCCTACTAATATGTTAGGAGAATCTACTAAAAAATTAGGAGGAAGTCAAGGATTTTTTGAAAAATTTTC
>JAJVHT010000179.1:8936-11294 GCA_022072515.1 bacterium | reverse complement strand
AATTTTAGGAAGATTGCAGCCGCCAATAAAACAGGACAAAGGCGGCCAATAGGCCGCCGGCCAACAATGCCACCGCCCATTGGAGTTGCGTTTGTTTTTGCAAAACCAGTTGCATGGTTTTGTCGCGAATGTCGCTTGGCGAGTTTGGCAAGAGGGGGAATTTTTTGGTCATGACCACGGCGATGCAAAGATACAACGCGACCAACCAGAGAACCATCGGCGCACTGAACAGCGCTTGTTCCCAAAAGCAGGCATGCGCCGGCAGCGGTTTGCCGAAGCTCAGGATGCCCAAATAAAAACTTTGCAAGACCCCGAGCGATGCCATCAGGGAGTTGGCCGCATTGCGGACGGCGGCGAGTGATTCCGTCACCAGGCGCTTGCCTTCTTCCAGCCAAAGCAGGTCGTCGGGCTCGAGCGGCGCGCTGGCGTAGATTTTGTCGGACACGGTTGCTCCTTTAAAGTTTTGCCGTCAGGCGGTGGCGTCTTCCACCATGGCACGCGTGATCACCACTTTGCCTTCCGGGCAAAACTGGCAGTGCAGGACGGAACGGGCCGGAACTTCTTGGATTTGGGGCGGCGTCGCGCTGCGGGTGACGATCACGGGTTTGAGCAGCTTGTCGAGATCGATCTCGTTGACGTGATGCGCGGCGCCGGTGCAAGTGACTTTGATCGTTTTGAGCATCGCCATATTTTTAGCTGCAGCCAGCGGTTTGAGCAGATCAGTACAATTAAGAATTTTTGAAAATCCGCCCCAGAACTTTCATTTTACAAAACTCACGGCATATTTGCAAGAAAAAGATGCAACCCTGGCGAAGCATTTTTTGCCGGCGATTTCCTTGCAAAATATTTTCCGCAATCACTCACTCTTAGAGGTAATCATAACACGAAATAATTTTGTGAAGGAGCAAACGCGAATCCGCGTTTTTTGCCAGCCTGTCTCATGTTGAGATGGATGGTATCAAGATTTATTCCGCCGAGAATGGACTCTCCTTATTTTAGGTCAATTTTTCACCTCTTTTTTTGTACGATTTGCCAGCGCGGCGCGCCCGCGCGCGATCGCTGACCTCATTTAATCTTCTTCTGTCACGGATCGACAACAATTTGGCTGCGAGCGGGGCTGCATCGTAACTGCATTAGCCGACTCTATCCCCAATAGAGGCGTTTTTTATTGGTGTGAGTTTATCTTGGGCTAAACGGTTGCCGATTTGTAATTCACCGCCGGCTCACTGTTCAACTTGTGAGGAACGTTATGCCAAGATTTTACGATTCTGCCCGTCGCCTGGACGGGATCAAATCAACTTTTTACGTCGGTACGGCGCTTCTCGGCCTGCTGATGAGTTTGTTGTTCACGCCCAATCTTTTTGGGCATCCCGCCAGCGCGGCGGCACCGCCGGCTCCGACGGCCCCCAGCGGCCTGACGGCGACAGCGGTGAGCGGCGCGCGGATCGATCTCGCGTGGACAGATAATTCCAGCGATGAAACCGGCTTCTCGGTCTTTCAGAAGATCGGCGCCGGCGGCACTTATGTTAAAATTGCCACCGTCGGTGCGAATGTGACGGCTTATGTGAATACCGGTTTGAGCGCGAACACGACGTATTTCTATTTCGTGCGCGCGTTCAATACCACGGCATCGGGAAATTCAAACGAAGCGAATGCCACGACGCTGGCCGCTGTTCCCACCGCGCCGAGCGTTTTGACCGCTACGACGATCAGTAAGAATCAGATCAATCTCGCGTGGACGGACAATGCTAATAATGAAGGCGGTTTCAAAATCGAACGCAAAACCGGCGCGGCCGGAACTTATGCGCAAATTGCGACGGTCGATTCGAATGTGACGACTTTTGCGAGCACCGGTTTAAGCCCAAACACGCCGTATTTTTATCGCGTGCGCGCTTACAACGCCAGCGGCCATTCGGATTACTCGAACGACGCGAATGCCACGACGCTGCCCAATGCGCCAAAAGCGCCGGGCAATTTGGCTGCGACCGCCGCCAGCGGTTCCCAAATTGATCTTACCTGGGCGGACAGTTCGAATAACGAAACCGGCTTCAAGATCGAGCGCAAAACCGGCGCGGCCGGAACCTATGCGCTGATCGATTCGGTCGGTGCGAATGTGACCAGTTACTCCAGCACCGGTTTGAACGCGAACACGACCTATTTCTACCGCGTGCAGGCTTACAATGCCGGCGGCCCCTCGGGTTATTCGAATGAAGCCAATGCCATCACGCCGAGCAATTTGCCCGCGGCGCCGAGCAATTTGACCGCAACGGCAGTAAACCAAACCCAAATCGATATCACCTGGCAGGACAATGCGAATAACGAAGGCGGTTTCAAGATTGAGCGCAAAACGGCGGCGGC
>JAJVHT010000179.1:4029-8836 GCA_022072515.1 bacterium | reverse complement strand
ACGAGTCGGGGTTCCGGATCGAGCGCAAGACCGGCGCGGCCGGCACGTATGCGCAGGTTGATTCCGTCGGCCCCAATGTGACGTCCTACTCGAATATCAATTTATTCACCAGTACGCAATATTTTTATCGCGTGCGGGCCTACAATGTGGCCGGCAATTCGGCTTATTCCAATGAAGCGAATGCCACCACCCAGGCCAATCCGCAACCTTCGCCGAGCAACTTGACGGCGACGCCGATCAGCAACACCCAGATCAATCTGGCCTGGACGGATAATTCCAGTAATGAAACCGGCTTCAATATTGAAGCGAAACTTGGCGCGGCCGGTGTGTATGAGGAAATCGACTCGGTCGGCGCGAATGTGACGAGCTACGCCAGCTCCGGTTTGGATGCGAGCACGGAGTATTACTTCCGCGTGCGGGCAAAAAGCCCCACCGGGCCCTCGGCTTATTCCAACGAGGCAAACGCGACGACGCTGCCCGATCCCCCGGCGGCGCCCAGCAGCTTGGCGGCCACGGCCGTGAGCAAAACGCAGGTGAATTTGACGTGGGTGGATAATGCGAATAATGAAGATGGTTTTAAAATCGAGCGTAAAACCGGCGCGGCCGGAACCTTTACGCAAATCGGCACCACTGCCGCGAATGTCGCGAACTACTCGGACAATACCGGCAGCGCGAATACGCAATATTACTATCGCGTGCGGGCTTACAATGCCAGCGGCCCCTCGGCTTATTCCAATCAGGCGAATGCGACGACGCTGCCGCCGGCGCCCGATGCCCCCGGCAGCTTGACGGCGACGCCGGTGAGCAGTTCGCAGATCAATCTGGCGTGGACGGATAATTCCACCACCGAGTGGGGTTTTACCATCGAGGCCAGAATTGGCGCGGTTGGCGCCTTTTCTGAAATTGATTCGGTGGGTCCGAACGTGACGAGCTATTCCAGCGTGGGCTTGGATGGCAACACGGAGTATTACTACCGTGTGCGCGCGTTCAATTCCGACGGCAATTCGCCTTATTCAAATGAAGCCAATGCGACCACGCTGACGAATCCGCCGGCGGCGCCGACGGCCTTACAAGCGACGGCGGTCAGCAATTCGCAGATCAATCTCACCTGGATTGACAATTCCAACAGTGAAGCCGGCTTCAAGATCGAGCGCAAGCTCAGCTCGGCGGCGGTCTTTACCCAGATTGCCACGGTTGGCGCCAACGTGACCAGCTTCGCGAATACGGGTTTGCCCACCTCCACGGCCTTTACCTATCGTGTCCGGGCCTACAATGCCGCCGGCAATTCGGGTTATACCAATACGGCGGAGGACACCACACTGGTGGATCCACCGGCGGCTGCGAGCAATTTGAATGTGACCCTGGTGACGAATGGCCAAATCGATTTGGCGTGGACGGATAATGCGACCAACGAGACGGGCTTCCGCATCGTGCGCAAGACTGGCGCCGCGGGAACGTATGCCGTGATCGATTCGGTTGGTGCTAACGTTACGGTTTATTCGAACACGGGCCTGCTTGGCGTCACGGAGTATTTTTATCAGGTATACGCTTACAATGCCGGCGGTAATTCCGCCCCGAGCAATGAAGTGAATGCCACCACGCCGTTGGACACACCCGAGGCGCCGGTCAATTTGACCGCCACGCCGGTGAGCAGCGATCAGATCAACCTGGCGTGGGCAGACAGCGCGAATAATGAAATCAGTTTTCACCTTGAATTTAAAATCGGCGTGGCCGGCACTTACACCGAGATTGACACGGTCGGCGCGAATGTCACTACCTATTCGCATACTGGTTTGACTTCCGGGGTGCAATATTTTTATCGCGTGCGGGCGTTCAATGCGGCCGGTTTTTCCGCTTATTCGAACGAAGTGAATCTCACGACGCTGCCCGATCCGCCGACCAAACCCACCGCGTTGACGGCAACGGCCGTGAACAATACGCAGATCGATCTCAGTTGGACGGACAACTCGAACAACGAAGATGGTTTCAAGATCGAGCGCAAGCTTAGCGCGGCGGTGACGTACACGCAGATCGCCACCGTCGGCGCCAACGTGACGACCTATTCCAACACCGGTTTGGCGGCCACCACGGCTTATACCTATCGTGTGCGGGCGCACAATACCGGCGGCCATTCGAGTTATTCCAATACGGCCAGCGCCACAACGACGATCGATCCACCTGCCGCGCCGGGCAGTTTGACGGCGACAACGGTGACCAACAGCCGCATCGATCTCGCCTGGACGGATAATGCCAGCACCGAGGCCGGCTTCAAGATCGACCGCAAGGTCGGCGCTGCGGGAACGTATGCCGAGGTTGCCACCGTTGGCGCGAACGTGACCACTTACGCCGACAATGGCTTAAGCTCCAACACGCAGTATTACTATCGCGTGCGTTCTTACAACGTGGGTGGCAACGCGGCCTCGAATGAAGCGAATGCGACGACGTTGCCGGATCCACCGGCGGCGCCGAGCACGTTGACCACGGCCACGGTGAGCAACACCCAAATCAATTTGAATTGGACGGACAACGCCACCAACGAAGACGGTTTCAAAATCGAGCGCAAAGTCACTTCGGCGGTTTCGTATACGCAGATTGCAACGGTGGGCGCGAACGTGACGAGCTATTCGAGCACGGGCTTGTCGCCCAACACCAGCTATACGTATCGCGTGCGCGCGTACAATACCGGCGGCAATTCTGCCTATACCAACACTTCCAGCTCCACGACCCTGCCGAATGTACCGGCGGCGCCGAGCGCTTTGACGGCGACGACGGTAAATCAAACGCAGATCAACCTGGCGTGGACGGATAATTCCCCCAACGAAGGCGGCTTCCGGATCGAGCGCAAGACCGGCGCGGCAGGAACATATGCCGTGATTGATTCCGTCAGCACGAATGTGAAAACGTATTCGAACACCGGTTTGACGGCGGACACCGAATATTTCTATCGCGTGCGCGCCTATAATGCCGGCGGATCTTCCGGTTACTCGAATGAGACGAATGCGACGACGCTGCCCGTTCCTCCGGCAGCGCCGACCAGTTTGTCGGCCACGGCGGCCAGCCAGACGCAGATCATTCTCAACTGGACCGACAACGCCACTAATGAAGCCGGTTTCCGGATTGAGCGTAAAATCGGCGCCGGCAGCTTTGCGATCATTGATTCGGTGGGCGCCAACGTGACGAGCTATTCGAACACGGGCTTGACGGCGCTTACCGGTTACACCTATCGCGTGCGGGCGCACAATACCGGCGGCCAGTCGGCGTATTCCAATGAGGCGGCGGTCACGACCCTGCCCAATGCCCCGACGGCGCCGAACGGTTTGGCGGTGACGACTATCAGCCAGACGCAAATCAATCTGGAATGGAGCGACACGGCGGACAATGAAACCGGCTTCAAGATCGAGCGCAAAACCGGCGCCGCCGGCACGTATGCCGTCATCGATTCCGTCGGTGCGAATGTGGAAACATATTCCAACACCGGCTTGAGTGCGAACACGCAATATTACTATCGCGTCCGCGCCTATAACACCGGCGGCTATTCGGCTTATTCCAATGAAGCGAACAGCACGACGCTGCCCAATCCGCCCACGACGCCGAGCGGCTTGACGGCGACGACGATCAGCAAAAATCAGATCAATCTCAATTGGACGGACAACGCGAGCAACGAAGTCGGTTTCAAGATCGAGCGCAAAACCGGCGCGGCCGGCACGTATGCGATGATCGACTCCGTGGGCGCGAATGTAACGAGCTATGCCAACACCGGTCTAACGCCGAACACGAAGTATTTTTATCGCGTGCGCGCGCATAACACTGGCGGTTTCTCGGGTTATTCCAATGAAACCAATAGCACGACGCTGCCCAATGCTCCGGCAGCGCCAAGTGCCTTGGCCGCCACCGCCATCAGCCAGACGCAGATCAATCTGGCGTGGACGGATAATTCGCCCAATGAAGGTGGCTTCCGCATCGAGCGCAAAACCGGCGTGGCGGGAATTTATAGCGTCATCGATTCGGTGGGCGCCAATATCACTAGTTATTCCAACATTGGCTTGACCGCCAACACCAAGTATTTTTACCGCGTGCGGGCGTACAACAATGGCGGCAATTCCGCTTATTCCAACGAAGCGAGCAACACGACACTGCCCACGGCGCCCAGCAGCTTGACGGCGACGACGGCCAGCAACAACGTGATCAATCTGGCATGGACGGGAAATTCCAACAACACCGGCTTCAAGATCGAGCGCAAGACCGGTTTGGCCGGCACGTACGCACTGATCGATTCGGTCGGCGCGGCGCTGCGGGCTTACTCCAATACCGGCTTGAGCGCCAACACCGAGTATTACTATCGCATATATGCTTATAATGCCGGCGGGGCTTCCGGTTATACCAACGAGGCCAACGCCACGACATTGCCGAATGCGCCGCAAAACTTGACGGCGACGACGGCGAGCAATGTCGCGATCAATCTGGCCTGGACGGGCGATACGAACAACGACGGCTTCAAGATCGAGCGCAAAACCGGCGCGGCGGGAACTTACGCCGTCATTGATTCGGTTGGATCAAGCGCCACGGGTTATGCTGATACCGGCTTGAATCCGGCGACGCAATACTATTATCGCATCCGCGCCTACAGTGCCACCGGCCATTCGGCTTATTCCAATGAAGCGAATGCCTCGACGCTGCCGAACGCGCCGGACGCGCCGAGCAGTTTGACGGCGACGCCGACGAGCACCGCGCAAATCAATCTGGCGTGGACGGACAACGCCAGCAACGAAGTCAAGTTCATGATCGAGCGCAAGACCGGCGTGGCGGG
>JAJVHT010000179.1:0-3929 GCA_022072515.1 bacterium | reverse complement strand
ATCCGCGCGCACAACGCCGGCGGCCATTCGGCTTATTCCAATGAGGCGAATGCCACGACGCTGCCGAACGCGCCCGATGCGCCGAGCAGCTTGACGGCGACGACGGTGAGCAACACACAGATCGATCTGGGGTGGACGGACAATGCCGGCAATGAAACCGGTTTTATGATCGAGCGCAAGACCGGCGCGGCCGGCACGTATGCCGTCATCGATTCGGTCGGCGCGAATGTGACCACGTATTCGAGCACCGGTTTGAGCGCCGTCACCGAGTATTATTATCGCGTGCGCGGCCGCAACACCGGCGGTTACTCCAGTTATTCCAACGAAGCCAACGCCACGACGCTGCCCAATCCGCCCACGGCGCCGAGCAGCTTGACGGCGACCACAATAAGCCAGACGCAAATCAATCTGGCGTGGACGGATAACGCTGATAACGAAGTCCTGTTTAAAATCGAGCGCAAGACCGGTGCGGCGGGCACGTATGCCGTGATCGACTCGGTCGGCGCCGATGTGACAACTTATTCCAACACCGGTTTGACGGCGAATACGCCATACTATTATCGCGTGCGCGCCTTCAATGCCAATGGACCTTCCGGCTATTCCAACGAAGCCAATGCCACGACGCTGCCGAACGCGCCCGATGCGCCGAGCAGCTTGACGGCGACGACGATGAGCAACACGCAAATCAATCTGGCGTGGACGGACAATGCGAACAATGAAGTCCATTTCCTGATCGAACGCAAGACCGGCGCGGCGGGCACGTATGCCGTGATCGATTCGGTCGGCGCCGATGTGACCAGTTATTCGAACACCGGCTTGAGCGCCGTCACCGAGTATTATTATCGCGTGCGGGCGCGCAACACCGGCGGTTACTCCAGCTATTCCAATGAAGCCAACGCCACGACGCTGCCCAATGCCCCGGACGCGCCGAACAGCTTGACGGCGACGACCGTGAGCAACACGCAGATTAATCTGGCGTGGGCAGACAACGCGAGCAACGAACTCAATTTCCTGATCGAGCGCAAGACCGGCGCAGCCGGCACGTATGCCGTCATCGATTCGGTTGGTCCGGATGTGACGAATTATGCCAACACCGGTTTAAGCCCGGTCACCGAGTATTACTATCGCGTGCGGGCGCGCAATACGGGCGGTTTCTCGGCTTATTCCAATGAAGCCAACGCCACGACGCTGCCCGATGCACCGGGCGCACCGGCCGGCTTGACGGCGACGACGATCAGCCAGACGCAAATCAATCTGGCATGGACGGACAACGCCAGCAACGAAGTCAATTTCCTGATCGAGCGCAAGACCGGGGCGGCGGGCACGTATGCCGTGATCGATTCGGTCGGCGCGAATGTGACCACCTATGCGAGCACCGGTTTGACCGCCCTCACCGAGTATTACTATCGCGTCCGGGCGCGCAACACCGGCGGCTTCTCGGCTTATTCCAACGAGGCGAATGCCACGACGTTGCCGAATGCGCCCACGGCGCCGAGCACTTTGACGGCGACAACGATCAGCCAGACGCAAATCAATCTGGCGTGGGCGGACAACGCGAGCAACGAAGTCAAATTCCTGATCGAGCGCAAGACCGGCGTGGCGGGTACGTACGCCGTCATCGATTCGGTCGGCGCGAATGTGATCACTTATTCGAGCACCGGCTTGACGGCAAACACACAGTATTACTATCGCGTGCGCGCGGCCAACACCGGCGGGTTCTCGGCTTATGCCAACGAAGCCAACGCCACGACATTGCCCAACGCGCCGAAAGCGCCGGGCAACTTGACGGCGACGGCCGTGAGCCAAACCAAGATCAATCTGGCGTGGGCCGACAGCTCGAACAACGAAGTCAATTTCAAGATCGAGCGCAAGACCGGCGCCGGCGGCACGTATGCGGAAATTGTCTCGCTCGGGGCGAACGTGACGAGTTATTCCGACTCGAACCGCACCGCGAATACGCAGTATTACTATCGCGTGCGTGCTTCCAATACCGGCGGCAACTCGGCCTATTCCAACGAAGCCAATGCCACGACGCTGCCCAATGCCCCAACCGCGCCGAGCAGTTTGACGGCAACGGTGGCGGGCGGCGATCAAGTCAGCCTCGCCTGGACGGATAACGCCAGCACCGAGACCGGCTTCATGATCGAGCGCAAAATCAGCGCCGGCGGTACGTATGCGGTGATCGACTCGGTCGGCGCGAATGTGGTGAGCTATAACAACACCGGCTTGACGACGGGCGTGACGTACTATTATCGCGTACGCGCGCGCAACGCTGGCGGTTACTCGGCCTACTCCAATGAAGCGAATGCGACGCCGAACAGCAACGCCAACTTCGCTTTGAGCAAACCGACCACGGCTTCGCTGACCGACAGCACCAGCAACCCCAGTCTGGCGACGGATGGCAGCGGCACCACTTTCTGGCGCAGCGGCTTTGTCAATTCTTCCAATGCCATTCAGTGGCTGCGCGTCGAATTGCACCCGAGCCTGCCGATCACCATCAACCAGGTTGTGATCGTTTGGTATCAAACTTATTTTGCCGAGCAGTACGAGATTCAAGTCTCGAACGATGGCACCAACTGGACGACCGTTTACACCAACAATCTTAGTATTGGCGGTACTGAGACCGCGAACTTTACCGCGGTGGCGACGAAATACGTCCGGCTTTATTGCAAAAAGAACAACAAATCGAACTACCGCGTTGCCGAGATGGAAGTGTATAGCAGCGTGAGCAAGGCGGCCAATGCGGCAGCCGCGGAATTGAACATTCCGGAAACCATCACCCTGTCGCAGAACTATCCGAACCCGTTCAACCCGGCGACAACGATTGCTTATTCGTTGCCCGCGGGCGCGAACGTGACGCTGAAAGTGATCAACATTGCCGGTCAGGTGGTCGCCACTTTAGTGAACGGCTATCAAGATCGCGGCGCCTATCGCGTCACCTTCAACGCCCGGAAACTGCCGAGCGGCATGTATTACGCCGTCCTGCAAGCCGGCGAGGTGAAGCAAGTGAAACGGATGGTGCTGGCAAAATAACGCGGTTTTTTGATGCGAAAATTCAAGTCACCTGCGGGTGACTGATGAGGTGATCTCAGAAAACAAAAGGGCAGGTTGGCAATATCGCCACCTGCCCTTTGTTTTTGGAAAGCCTGGTCGTTGCTCAAATTTTATATCATTGGGCCGCTGCCTCGATCCTGCAACTGGCCATAGTACATCATCGTGAGATATTCAAATGTGACTTTGCCATTGACCTGATGGGCTTGAAAAATCCTGGAAAGTTCGGCCAGCATGGCCTCATGTTTGGGGTGACCCACTTCAGGCGCATAGGAAGACGACAACAGCCGGCCTTGGAGGCTGGCAAAATCAAATTCCTGGCGATTAGCGAAAGTTTTCGTTTTGAAACCGAGCGGTTCAAAAAATTTTTCCAGCACCTGGAAATCGATTTGTTTATGATCAACCTTGTCGTAATCGGTGGCATACGTTTGGAGCAATTGCTCGTAGGCCGTCAGAAAAGCGGTGGCCGTTTGCCGTTCATTCCAAACTAACATCACCCAGCCTTGCGGCTTGAGAATACGCAAAAATTCCAATTTGGCTTTGGGACGATCAAACCAGTGGAAGGCTTGACCAGCGGTCACAAAATCAACACTCCGTTCAGCGAGGGTTGTGGCCTCGGCTGTGCCCGCAATGCTTTGCAGGCGCGAATAGTGTTGTAATAGCCGTTGGCCCGCTTCACGCATTTCGGGATTAGGCTCAACGGCTAAAACGTCATTGCCGTTTTGTAGAAACAGCTCAGTCAAAATTCCTGTCCCTGAACCGATATCCGCGATGATGGAAGTCTCGGACAATTGACAATCTTTTCTTAGCGTATCCAGCACGGCTTGCGGATACTTGGGCCGATACTTAACGTAATTCGCAACCCGGCTTGAGAAACG
>JAJVHT010000202.1:17786-22571 GCA_022072515.1 bacterium | reverse complement strand
TTATGCAAATGACGGCGTCGCACGCGCCGGAATTGGGCCAAGTCGCGCACCAGCCGCTCGCCAGTTATCTCGGCTCCTTTGTCATTTGGGCGGCGGCGATTCCAGTGATTCCGCACATCGTCATGCGTGTGTTCACCGCCAAAGATGCGCACGGCGCGCGTCTCTCGCTCAATGTCGCGATGATTTTGTACAGCCTCATGATTCTCGCCGCCGTTTTCACCATCGTGCCGATGGGCAAAATCCATTACCCTGATTTGAAAGATGCCGACACGATCTTCCTCAAAGTCATGCAAAACGAATTCCCGCCGTTCGTGCGCGGCCTCGCCGTTGCCGCTGTGCTGGCCGCGGTGATGTCCACCACGGACGCGCTGCTGCTGGCGTGCAGTTCGGCGATTACGCACGATTTATTCGGCAACTTTATCCGCAAAAATCTCTCACAAAAATTTGAGAATTATGTCAACGTCGCCGTCGCCTGGCTTATTGGTTTAATCGCGATGTTGCTGGCGTATTCACCCCCGGCGTTGATTACGCAATTTTATTCAGCGGCCATCGGCCTGCTCACCGCGTCATTGTTTGTGCCGGTCATTGCCGGCTTGTGGTGGAAAAAAGCGAATCTTTTGGGCGGAATCGCCAGTATGGTTACCGGTTTTGCGTTTTATCTTTTTTTCCATTTTTCCCATTCGGCGCCGCCGCTCTCGGCGATTTTGATTGCGCTGCCGGCCAGTGCACTGGGGATGATCATCGGAGGCGTCTGGGGAAAGACAACTGATCCAGCCATGATTGAGGCGATCCACAAGCTGCATCGCGATTGAAAATATCACAACCAAAACGCATTCACAATATGCTTGATCTCCACGCCGTTCAAGCCTTTCGCGACGGCGATCACATCGAAGCGGCAGTCACGGTCTTTGATGCCATTGACGGTTAAATAAGCCAAAGCCACGCGCCCGATTTGCCGCTGTTTTTTTCGCGTCACCCACGTAAACGCTTCGCCCATGGCGTCAGATTTTTGCGTTTTCACTTCGACGAAAACCAGCATGCCTTTGTCATCGGCGATGATGTCGATCTCACCGTGGCCGTAACGGAAGTTGCGGTCAATAATTTGATAGCCTAATTTTTCTAAAAACTCGGTGGCGCGTTGTTCGCCCCAATTGCCGAGAGTTTTGGTGGGGGTTGGCATGGTGTTTGGGGTTGTTGGCTTGTTTGCTGGTTGGCCAGTTTTTGGACAACGAATTAACCAGCTAACGGGTTAACCGGCTAACGCTTTTGGATGAAACGACCGCCGATGAATTGCGCACGGCCCAAATTGTTGCAGCGCGGCGAGATGAGAACGTGTCGCGTAACCTTTGTGTTTGTCAAAACCGTACTGCGGAAAGACGCGATGATAATCCAGCATAAGACGATCCCGTTCCACTTTCGCGATAATCGAGGCCGCGCCGATGGTAAATGAAAGGCTGTCACCTTTGACAATGGCCGTTTGCGGCAAATCCAACATTCGATTCTGCCGGCCATCGACCAGCACGTGTTGCGGAGCAGGGGAGAGTTGCGCCAACGCCTGGCGCATCGCCAGCATTGCGGCCTGGTAAATATTGATGCGATCGATTTCTTCAACCGGCACTATACTAACGCCGTAGGTCAGGCAACTCGCGAGGATTTGCGGATATAGCTGCTCGCGCCTTTCATGTGAAAGCTTCTTTGAATCATCGACGCCGGGAAGGAAAAATTCGCGTGGAAAAACAACCGCAGCAGCCACGACCGGTCCCGCGAGTGGCCCGCGTCCCGCTTCATCAACACCGGCGACGTGTGTGAGACCTTGTCCCCAGAGTGTGCGTTCGAATTTGAGTTTGTTCATTCAATTGAAAATCTTAAATTTTCAATTTACAATTTCTATCTCTCCGACCAACTGGCAAACCTTCCGCCCCCTTCGCCACCGGAAATAAATACTTCAGCATAAAACGACCCTTTCCTGATGTCCAGATGGTTACGGTATTCAGATTTTATGAATTCCGTGCGGGTGACGCAATATAACCAACACGGTTTTGGTTTCCAAGAAAAAAAAAGAGCCGGCGACGCCAATCATGGCGCCGCCGGCTCGCCTTGAGGAGGAAAGGAGGCCGATTTTAGTAAGCAGTTTGCAGTAATCAGAAATCAGTGCCGATCGAAAACATCTTGACGGGTTTGCTGACACTTTTCAAATCAGTCGGCCAGGCCAGATCATACCGCAAGCTCAAGTAACCGAGATTGAGCCGCGCGCCGAGGCCGAAGGCGCCGCGCAAATCTTGCAAATGCAAGCCGCCGGCAGTCGAAAACGGTTGAAACTTTTCTTTAACGAGACCGGGCACGTCAAGGCCCCACGCGGCGGCCGCATCGGCGAACGTCACGCCGCTCAAGAAATCCGCGGTCGGCGGCAAGAACGGCAACAGCGGGAAGCGGTATTCGATATTCTGCACGACGAAGTTCGTGCCGAGCAAATCCGCCGAATCCGTGCCGCGAAACGTGTACGGCCCGCCGATGCGGAAAATCTGTGAGCTGGCGTCGCGGCCAAAATTCGCGCCGCCCAGCAAGCGATACGCCAACACCGTGCGATTGTTGACGTTGAAATATTTGCGATAATCCGCCAGCACGGTGGTGAGGTTGAAATCATTCGTGGCGCGTTGTATTTCGAAGCGGCTGCGCCGTCCACTGATCGGGCCAAGCGGGCCGTAGACGGTGTTGTCATAAACCAAAGCCGCACCCACCTGCCCAAAACTGAATCCACCCAAATTTTGCTTATCACGGCGAATTTTGCCGTTGGAAAAATCCAAACTTTCAACCACAAAATCCTGGCTCACATGATTCAAGCCGGCGCTCACTTCAAGACGCGCGAAACGGCTGAACGGATAATACGCGAAACCATTGACGCCGCGATATGTTTGCGTCACAAAACCGTTGGCGGTCGGCGCGATAAACACACCGTAGGCCTGGCGTTGTTGGAAGGTCTCAAAACCATAACCGAGACGATGGCCCTGATTCAAATAGCCGATGCCAAGATCGGAGTTGCGCAGATCACGCGCCACGCCAAGCGAGGCAATCACATTGTGGTTGCCCATCATATCGCTGAACGAAAATTGCAATCCGCCGGCCGTGCCGAAATAACCGCCGAATGCCGCACCGAGCGCAATGCCGTCCAGTTTTGGCGTGCGGCTGTATTTTCGTGGTTCGATGGAATCCGCACTCGCCAACTGATAACCAACATATAAATTGTTGAAATCTGGAATCGCCGGCAGCCAGAGCGAATCCGTAGACCCTGAGCTGAACTGCACCGGCGACGTGGCTTCAACATAAGTAGCTGGCAGCGCCATCCCCTTGCGCGCGGCATCGAAGGTCAAATGCGGCGCGGTTGATGGCAGTTGCATGCGGAAAAGCTGCCAGCTTGTTTTCACGAAAGCCGAGAACACCATCACGCGGCCATCGGCCGACCAACTCATGGCCGGCGTGGTTTCCGTGATTCCCGCCACACCGGTTTTTAAAGCGGTGATCGGCGTGAGCTGTTTCGTGTTCAATTCGAGACGATAGATATTCGGAATGCCTTGATGATCTGAAACAAAGGCAATCTCCTTGCCATCCGGCGACCATTGGGGGTTGATCACATTACCGGGCAAATCCGTGAGCAGCGAAATTTCTTCGGTGGCAAAAGAATACAGCGCCAAATCATTATCGCCGAAAAGCAGCTTGCTTTCATCCGTGCCGTTGCCGCGGTCGGTGGCAAAGGCGATGGTCTTGCCGTCGGGCGACCACTGCGGATGCAGTTCCGCAAAACGATCATGCGTCAAACGGCGCAGCTTTTTATCGGCAAGATCGACCGTGTACAAATCGGAACGGCCGCCGGCGATGCCGACAAAAACCAACTCGTCACCCTTTGGCGAAAAGCTCGGCGACACCAAACCGTTCAATTCCACGAAAACCAATTTATGCATGATGGCGCCGCTGGGCGGATCCATCACGTAAATCGCATCATCTTTGCCGGACTTGGAAACGAAGGCGATGCGGCTGCCATCACGCGACCAATTGATGGTCGTATCGAAAAATCGCAACGATTCGAAATCGCGGCTTTGCCCGCCGCTGACGAGGCGACGCTCGTCGAATTCTCCGTTACTTTTTTGCGAGAGCAAATAAATTTCGTCCCTTAAATTTTTATTCGCCACATACGCAATCTGCTTGCCATCCGGGCTGACGGCGGGCACGAGATTCAGGCGATGAAAATAGCCTTCCTGCCTGGTGAGCTGTTGGGCGATTTGTTCGGGACGTTGCAGCGTGCTGTCGCCGGGCAACACCTGCGGGCGCACCGCCTCGTGCCAGGCCACCGTCAATTTTTTGAAATCCATTTCGATTTGCGCCTTGAAGGCGCGCTCGGCATCGCCCAAATTGACTGCGGTTTTCATAATTTGGCCGACTTTCTTTTTGCCGTATGTTTCGCCGACGTAATGCCACAGCGATTCGCCGAGACGATACACGCGAATATCAAACGTGCCGTTGAGTTTGTCCACGGTTAACAACTTATCGGTCAGCAGACCGTCGCGCACCCACAGGCGAGTGGTGTTATCCATGCCGATGGAAAGATACTCGGCCATGCCTTCCATAAACCACAGCGGCGGATTAAAACTCGCCAATCCCGTCCCGCCCTTGGTGTTCGTGAGAATGTCGAATTGAAACGCATGCACCAGCTCATGCACCAACACATGATTGAATTCGCGATAAGAGCCGGTAATCGGCAGGGTCACGCGGTGCTTCAAGCTTTCGGTAACG
>JAJVHT010000202.1:0-17686 GCA_022072515.1 bacterium | reverse complement strand
GCCCTTGGTGTTCGTGAGAATGTCGAATTGAAACGCATGCACCAGCTCATGCACCAACACATGATTGAATTCGCGATAAGAGCCGGTAATCGGCAGGGTCACGCGGTGCTTCAAGCTTTCGGTAACGCCGCGCGTGCCGTCATCGAGCATCTCCGACACGACATTGGTTTGCTGAAAATCGTTTAGCGATGCGTACAAGATCAGCGGAATGCGTTTGGCGATTTTGTGTTCGAACACGTCACTCAAATAATCATAACCCCGTTCGGCCATGCGCGCCGCATCGTGCGCCGCTTCGGCTTCTTCGGAATAATAATGCACGTCAAAGTGCTCCGTCCGGAAAACTTTCCAGTCAAAGTTTTTGTAATGCACTTTGTTCTGGCCAAAATAATAACCGGGCTGCGCCAACAGCACTGGCGCCAGCAGCATGAGCGCCAGCGTCATTGCCGCGCGCAAGTTTCTTGCGATTGGTTTCATGACGATCTCTCCTTGATGAGTTTTATTTTCGTCTCGACTTTACGCAAGCGTCATGCCAGTCACCGGCGAACACCGGAATTTTTCGACTGGGCATTTTTCACAACAATGACGCGGCATTTACGCAACCCCGAACGCAATTACTGCAACTGTCTCTCAAAGTGATTTTGCATAAACTGCAATGCGCTGTGAATTTAGAGGAGTGCTGTAAAGCAGGTGTGTTAATTTGCTTGACAGCATCTGTTAAGCAAATAGCGAGAGAATCATTGGCAACCGCCCAGACGCGTCACGCAAAAATTCCACTTGCACATTTCAAATTTCGGTGGGATATTTAAAATATCGTTTAAGCGGTAGCGTTTTCAAATATAGAAAATTTTTTTGCGGAGGTTTTTTTGGGTCACGTTGTTGCCATTCATATTGCCGCCAAAGAGCGGGCGCCGATGCAGGAAATTTCAACGGCGGCCTTGGTAGCGGATAAAGGGATTGAAGGCGATCGTTATTTCGGGCGCAAACCCAAGGTGAATGTGACGTTGGTGCAAGAAGAATTTCTCGTCGCTGCCGCCGAGGCATTAGACGTTTCCTATCGTCCCGGCATGTCGCGGCGCAACATTACCGTGCGCAACGTTTCCTTGAATGACCTGCTGGGCAAACGGTTTCAACTCGGCGCGGTCGAATTGGAAGGCGTCTCGCTCTGCGAACCTTGTGGAAACATGGAGAGGAGCATTGGTGTCGGAGCCATTACCGCCTTGTCGGGACGGGGCGGCATCCGTGCTCGTGTCATTCGTGGCGGTATTATCCACAAAGATGATCAAATCACTTTTTAGAATCTTGCGCCGTAACAATTCAGCTATTTTACCGCCCGGGCGCTTATTTTATGAGACGTGTTCAATCTTGCAAATTTAATTTCGCTCACAGAACTAAGCGCCCGGGCGGTACGGAATAGTTACCTTGCGCCTTGGCATATTCATTCGGCGTTTGTGAATTTTTCGGGTAAAACATTTTGCCCTTTGCAATTTGCCCATTGCTCGGAGAGGAAGTGCAATGCATTTAGTCAATGTTCCGGCGCGCTTGCGCCAGCTTGGTATCATCCCCGTCGTGAGTCTTGATCGCGTGGAAGCGGCGATTCCATTGGCGGAAGCATTATTAAACGGCGGTTTGCCCTGCGCGGAAATTACTTTTCGAACGGCAGCAGCCGAACCGGCGATTCGCGCCATCACGAAAGCTTTCCCTGAAATTTTGGTCGGCGCGGGAACAGTTTTGAATGAAGAGCAAATCGACCGCGCGCTGGCTGCGGGCGCGAAGTTTATCGTCTCGCCTGGTTTTTCAACCGGGGTGGTGAACTTTTGCCAGGATAAACATATTCCCGTTTTTCCGGGCGTCTGCACGCCGACGGATATTCAAAACGCCATCGAAACCGGGCTAACGGCTTTGAAGTTTTTTCCCGCCGATGCCTTTGGCGGATTAAAAACTTTAAAAGCCCTCAGCGCGCCTTTCCCGCATGTCGAATTCATTCCCACCGGCGGTATCAGCGCCGCCAATCTTGGCGAGTATCTCGGCTTCAAAAAAGTTTTGGCCTGCGGCGGCAGTTGGATGGTGAAAGGTGAATTAATTAACGAAGGAAAATTTGCCGAGATTACGCGCTTGACGGAAGAAGCCATGGCGCTCAAACGACAGGTCCGTGGGGAGTGAAAGCGACAGGCAAAATTTGTGGCAGCGTGAGAGGCACGCTGCTGCCTGGCTGAGATACAGCGCCGGCAGCGCCACCCAGGCATTCTCTAACCAGGCCGCGAGGCTTCCGCTTTTTATCAACCGCTCATGCTGAGGGCAGTTATGTTCAATCGCCTTTTCACCGGCACCAACTTATTGATCGTGTCGGTCGTTATTGCCGGCGCCGCGCTCTTCATCTTTATCTTTACACCGATCGGTGTTTCTGAGCCGCCGGCCGCAAAGGTTACCACAATTTATTTTGCCGACAACATCTCCGCGGCGCATCAAAAAATCATCGATCGTTTCAACGCCACGTATCGCGGGCGCCTCGAAGTTGTCCCGGTCAATTTGCCCTTCACCAAATTCAGCACCAACGAAAGAAAACAGTTGCTCACGCGGGCGCTGCGCAGCAAAAGTACACGTCTCGATATTTTTGCCGTGGATTTGGTTTGGGTGCCGCGCTTCGTCAAGTGGGCGGAACCGCTTGCCCAATATTTTTCTCCAGCCGAGCAGGAAAATTTTTTGCCTCAGGCGCTGGCTTCAGGAGTTTTTGAAAATAAATTGGTCGGGGTGCCGTTGTATGTCGACATCGGGGTGATGTATTATCGCCAGGATCTGCTGCGCACGCTACCCGATTATCAGTCCCTCACGCAAAAACTCAACAGTTCCATGGTGTGGGAAGATTTTATCCAGCTCGGCAGCCGCCTCACGCCTTCCGGTCAGGCCTTCTATTTGTTTCCGGCCGATAGCTATGAAGGGTTGATTTGTTGTTTCATTGAAAATGTGTCTAGCCAGAATACGCCCGTGCTGCAAGGCGATTCCCTGCGCGTGAACACGCCGCAAGCCCGGCGCGCGCTGCAGTTGCTGGTCGATTTGGTTACGAAATATCGGCTGACCCCGCCGGCGGTGGTGAGTTACAAAGAAAACGATGTCTATCGTCACGCGTTGGAGCATGACGCCATGTTCTTTCGCGGCTGGCCCGGAAATTTATTCGATTATCGCCGGCAATATCCCGACAAAATTCGGCAGACCGCGATCGCGGCATTGCCGCATTTTGCCGGCGCGAAACCGGCGGCGACGGTTGGCGGTTGGAATCTGATGATTGCCAAAGATTCGGATAAAAAAGCGGCCGCAGTCCAATTCCTCAAATTTGCCACCAGCCTGGAGATGCAGCAGCTCATTTACGCGGAGATGGGTTTTTTGCCCGCCATCAAAGCGGCTTATGCTGATACCGCATTTTATAATCGCCACGCCGATCTCCAATATTTTCGCCGGCTGCTCGAGACCGGCGTGCATCGGCCGGCCCTGGTGGAATACACAAAAATTTCGGACATTCTTTCATTCTATGCCAACCGGGCCATTAGAAATGAAATTTCCGTGGAAGCTGCTTTGCAGAACGCGGAAGCCATGATTCGTTCACAAAAGGTGATGATCAATTAGAAAGCCTTTGCGGGTTGAAGTATGCCAAGCCAAACAAGCCGCCTCTTCGCCAAGCTCCAGCAGTATCATTTTGAATTGCGGCACGTGCTGGTGGTCTTTATCATTCTGGTCGCCGCGCAGGTGCTTATCTCGCTGGTGCAAAAAATTTCGCTGCAAAATTTTCTCGTCCGCACGCAGGAATGGTATCAGCGGGATGCGGCGGAACGGTTTGCCAATTTAGCCGCGACCTCGTTGGAGCTGTTGCTGGAAACGGCATCGCCGGCGCACCAGCAAAATGACGCCGAGCGCCGGAAAATCGTGCAGGCCTTCGATATTATTTTCAGCCAACAACTGCTCCTGCAACAGGTCGAAGAAACATGCGTGCTGGTGTCCACTGGTGACAAAGTTTTTGCGATTGATAATGGGGAAGTGCTGTATGAATATTTTTTTGAAAATTTGACCGTGCTGCCGCCAACCGACATTCCGCACGAAGGCGCCCTCCGGCGATATCACCAGGTGCGCGATCAACTCATCGCCAGCGAGCAAATTTGCAATCTGTTGGAAGACAAACAAACGTTCCACGTGTTTGTGCCATTCGTGCCCAAAGGCGAGTTTGCCGGCGCGGTTTACATCAAGAACGCCCCCGACTTTGGCTTTGTGACGCAGGAAATCAAATCCAGCTATAACGAATCGAGCTTGGTGTTCATGGGCATGATCTTTTTCGGCATGATTGCGATGTTTTACATTTCCTCGTACACCGTCAAAGAGCGCGATGAGGCGCAAAAGCTGTTGTTTCAAGAACGGGAGGAGCAGCTCAAGGAAAGGATACATTACCAAAAAGAGGCGCAATTTACCAAACGGATTTATCACACCCATCACAAAGCCGAAAAAGTGATGGGCTTCATCAAAGAAGATCTGCGTTCCCTCGCCGCGCCGAATATCGAAGAAGTCAAATACCGCGTGACCCGTTATGCCAATTTTATGTCGCGTGTTATTTACGACATGAAATGGTATGAGCCGCCCTTGCAGGCGATTCGAAACCCCATCTTCCAAACTTCACTCAATGACGTCATTCGCTTTGTCGTCGAGCATATTTGCTTGCGGGTGGCGACACAATCCGGGAAATACAAATTCGCTCTCGATCTTGAGGCGCAGCTTCCACCGGTGCCGATCAATGAATTCGTTGTCTGGGAAATTCTCGAGCCGCTGCTGCAAAACAGCATGGATCATGGCGGCAACGGTGAGGTGACAGTGACGGTACAAACCCGCTACGACCAGACCAGTGGAATTTCGAAAGTAATGGTGGCGGATAACGGACCAGGCATTTTGCCGGATTTGCTGCGGACCAACGAGCACGGCGTCAAGCGCCTCTTTCTCGAAAATATTTCGACCAAGGGCAATGAACAACACTCGGGATATGGCTGTTACCTCGCGTATGAAATTGCCAAACAGCGCTGCGGCTGGAATTTGGACGCGGAAAATTTGCCGGCAGGCGGCTGCCGATTCACGCTGGTGATTCCCAATTGAACAAACCCATGAAAACCACCGAGCCGATCAATCTTTTGCTGATAGAAGACGAGGCGTTCGACGTGCGGCGGGTGCGCAACACCCTGCAACCTTTTGCCGAGCGCCTGCGTCTCGTTGACGTCGTTTCTGATGGCCGGGAAGCGGTTGAATTGATCGAAAGAAACCGCGGCACGTATGATGTGGTCATTATGGATTTTCAAATTCCCGGCGCGCTGATCGGAGAAAATCTTATTCGCCGCATTAAGGAGATCGAACCGGCATTGCAGATCATCGTCATGACTAAAATGACGATCAATGTCACGGATTTCATCTTTGCCAGCAAACTGCTGGAAGCCGGCGCGATGTGGTATTGCACGAAATACCCCGGTGACATTGAGGCGTTTATTTACCAACCCACCGATTTCGTGTTGAACATTATCAATGCTTACGAAAAAAAACGGCTGCTGCTCAAACAGCAATTGTCGGTCAAACGTTGGCAGGACAATGTGCAGGAAATCCTCAATCGCAAACGCCTCATCGGAGAATCGCCGGCCATGCAGTGGCTGCGCGAACACCTCCAGCGGTTTGCGAGCACGAACGCCACGATCCTGATCCAGGGCGCCTCCGGCACCGGCAAAGAGCTGGTGGCGATGCATATTCATTATGCGAGCAAAAGAAAATTCGAAAACTTTTTGCCGATCAACTGCGGCAGCCTGCCCGATCATCTGATTGAAAGCGAGCTTTTTGGTTTTGCCAAGGGCGCTTTCACCGGCGCCAGCGCCGAGAAAAAAGGACTGTTCGAAGTGGCGGATGGCGGCACGATTTTTCTCGACGAAATCACCGAGCTGCCGCCGCCGGCGCAGGTCAAGCTGTTGCGCGTCATTCAAGAAGGCGAGATCGACAAAATCGGCCGCACCAGCAACATCAAAGTCAACGTGCGGGTGATTGCCGCGACCAACAAAGATTTGCAAACCGAAGTTCGCGAACGCCGTTTTCGCGAAGATCTATTTTACCGGTTGAATGTCGTGACCGTTAACGTGCCGCCGCTGGTCCAGCGCCGGGAAGATATTCCGCTGTTGAGCGATTATTTCATGCAGATTTTCAGCGCTGAAATGAATCTGGCGCCGCCACTCATTTCTGAAGAAGCGCGCCAAATTTTAATGGAATACGCCTGGCCGGGCAATGTGCGGGAGTTGCAAAATGTCGTGCAACGATTGCTCTTCAGCCGCTCGGAAGTAATCACGGTGACACAAGTGAAAATGGCTTTGGGCTTGCAATCTGATTTGCCGGTGTCCAGCCAGCGGGGTTGGTGGAGCAAAGACCGCATTCTGCCGTGGCACGACATGGAGAAGCAATTGCAAGAGCAATATTTCCGCTTCGTGCGCGAGCAGGCCAGCTCCGACGCCGAGGCCGCGCGGCTCTTGGGTTTAGCGCCGCCCAACTACTATCGCATGTGCAAGCGCTTGGGGATCAAATAAGTGTGGCCTCTTCGCAGCCGGAAAATTTCCATCCTGGTCGACCTCGCTGATGGCTTCAAGTAGACGCAACTGGCAGCTTTAGGAACGGCGGCTCAGCCTGGAGCGCTTTTCAGCCGACCTACACCGAAGCGATTGGGTTATGTAATGGATGCCATGAAGAGACCACTCGCCCTTCTTTTGTCATCACCGTGCCGGCAGCGCCGCCGGTACCAAATTAACAATGGGAACCGCCAACGCCTTCGTCTGAAAAATGAGGATACCGATGAAATTATTTCAAAGCAGGTAATCGAAACAAGACTTTATTTATGAACGCTCGAACGAGTTTAGCAGAATTAGCCAAAGTTTTCTTTAAATTGGGCGTTATCGGTTTTGGCGGCCCGGCAGCGCACATCGCCATGATGGAGGAGGAGACGGTCAAGCGCAGAAAGTGGCTGACGCACGAGCAATTTCTCGATTTGCTCGGCGCGACCAATCTCATTCCCGGCCCCAATTCCACCGAGATGGCGATTCACGTGGGCTACGTGAAAGCCGGCTGGCGCGGCTTGGCCGTTGCCGGAAGCTGTTTCATTTTTCCGGCGGTGGCGATCACACTATTTTTTGCTTATCTCTACGTTCATTTCGGCACGGTGCCGCAGCTTGCGGCGTTCATGTTCGGAATCCGCGCCGCCATCATCGCCGTCATCCTGGCCGCGGTGTACCGTCTCAGCCGGCCGCTGCTCAAAAAACGGCATCTCATCGTCATCGGCTTGAGTGTGGCCGTCTGCAATGTTTTTCATCTCGATGAAATCGTTCTGCTCTTCGGAGCCGGTCTGGTGAATATCGTTTGGGAGCAGCGCAAACGGATTTGGCAAAGGGCATTCTCTCTTTTCAATGTCAACGTGGTTTCAGTTTTTGCGATGTTTTTTTCGCCATTGACAAAAGAAGTGAACGCCGCGAGCGCGAGTTTGGTAACTTTGGGACTCTTCTTTCTCAAAGTCGGCGCGATCCTTTATGGCAGCGGATACGTGCTCGTTGCCTTTTTGCAAGGTGGGTTGGTGGAGAGTTATCACTGGCTCACGCAGCAACAACTTCTCGATGCCATCGCCATCGGACAATTTACGCCGGGCCCGATTCTTTCGACGGCAACTTTTATCGGGTACGTCTTGCTCGGCTTGCCGGGAGCGGCGGTCGCAACCATCGGCGTTTTTCTCCCTTCTTTTATTTTTGTGATGCTCAGCAGTCCGCTCATTCCGAAATTGCGGGGTTCTCCCCTTGCGCGCAGTTTTTTGGATGGCGTCAATGCGGGCGCACTGGGCCTGATGCTGGCGGTGTGTTTCTCCTTGGGACTCGCCAGCTTGACGAGTGTAGCGGGCGGGTTGATCTTTGGTCTGGCGATTATTGTTCTGGTGGTATGGAATCTCAACGCGGCGTGGATTATCTTGGGCAGCGCCTGCCTGGGCTGGCTTTTTTCGTTATATCCACTATAGTTATTATCCTGATAACATACTATTATTGATTTAATAACAAACCCACCGAAAGAAATATGTAAGAGATAGCATTTACAACAATATCGCGGTGCTGCGCCTCTGGCACTATTCTTGATATTTTCCTTTTAATCGGCACGGAGGAGCGTGGGGCAACAATGCGAACGAGGTATGGATCAGGCACCGCACATGGTAGGCTGTATCGGTTTTCTCGATTACGTGGTCATTGTGCTTTACTTTATCGTCGTCTTTTGGATGGCGTGGTGGGCCACACATCGCGAGAGCAATCTTTGCGAAACTTCGCAGGGCTATTTTTTAGCTGGCCGCAATGCCGGTTGGTTCGTCGTTGGCGCCTCGTTGTTTGCCTCCAACATCGGCGCAGAACATTGGGTGGGCTTGGCCGGAGCTGGCGCGGCAAACGGCGTCGCGGTCGGCCAATTTGAAATCTTGGCGTCGCTCATCTTGTTGATCTTGGGTTGGATGTTTGTGCCGTTCTATTTGAAAAGCCAAGTTTACACCATGCCGGAATTTCTCGAGCGCCGCTATTCGCCCGGGGCGCGCTTATGGCTTTCGACCGTTTCCGTCATCAGCTATGTTCTGACGAAAATTTCGGTGACGATTGCAGCGAGCGGCATCGTCTTTGAATCCTTGATGGGGCTTAATTTTTGGACCGGTGCCTTCATTGTGGTTTCGGCAACCGGCCTGTACACGATTCTCGGCGGCATGCCGGCGGTGATTTACACCGATTTGATGCAGATGTTTGTGTTTATCATCGGCGCGATCACAGTCACCATCGCCGGCCTCATCGCCGTGGGTGGGTGGGAGGTGATGTATGAAACCGCCGGCAGCCGGTTCTTTGACATGTGGCAGCCGGTTTCTGATCCCAATTTCCCTTGGACCGGCATTTTGTTCGGTGCGCCGATTCTTGGCGTGTGGTATTGGTGCACGGATCAGTATATGGTGCAACGTGTGCTCGCGGCGAAAGACGAGAGCCATGCCCGGCGCGGCTCGATTTTCGGCGGCTATTTAAAAATTCTGCCGATTTTTATTTTCGTGCTGCCCGGCATCATCGCGTATTGTTTGGCGCACCAGGGCCGCCTGGAATTAGCGCAGCCGGATCACGCACTGCCGGCTTTGGTGGGCGCGTTGTTGCCAACCGGATTGCGCGGCTTGGTGGTAGCCGGATTGTTGGCGGCGCTGATGAGCTCGCTTTCGGCGATTTTCAATTCCTGCTCAACGTTGATCACGTTTGATATTTACCAAAGAATTTACCCTCGCACCACCGACAAGCAATTGGTGCTGGTCGGCCGGCTAACGACGGCATTGTTGGTGATCTGCGGCCTGATGTGGATTCCGTTTATGAAGACGATTTCCCAGCAGCTCTATCAATATCTGCAAAGCGTACAGGCCTACATCTCGCCGCCCATCGCCGCGGTATTTCTCCTGGGAATTTTTTTTAAGCGTTTGAACAGCCGCGGCGCCATGGCGGCGTTGCTCTCCGGTTTTGTTTTGGGCCTCGGGCGCTTGATCGCCGAAATCAACAAGGATAAACTCACGGGGTTTTGGTTTCACTTCGCCGACATTAATTTTTTGCATTTCGCCGTTTTTTTGTTTATCGTTTGTGCGGCGGTGTTCGTTGGCGTGAGCCTGACCGCGCCGCCGGCTTCGGAAGAAAAGCTGGCGAACCTGACGTATTCAACGCGCCGTTTTGCCGTGACGAATCCAGCTTGGAAACGCCGGGATATTAAGCTATCTTTTATCCTCGCGGCTGTGGTCGGCCTGGTGTGGCTTTATTTCACGGGATGAACATTGTTCTGTTTCCGTGCGCGATAATATCAAAATTTTATTCTAACTTTTGCCGATTGGTGTCTATGCACATAAAATATCGTTTGGTGTCATGCCGCATGCTTCTTAGCGCAATTCTGTTTTTCCTCTCGCCCTTGTCTGCGCAGGAAAAGCCTTATCGCGGCGCCGAGTATCGCACCAAAGCCTCGTACAAATATGGCCGCTTTGAAGTGCGCATGAAATCCGCTGCCGGCAACGGCATCTTGACCTCGTTTTTCACTTACCACGATCCTTCGCCGTTTTCAACGGCAAATTGGAATGAGATCGACATTGAGACGCTGGGGCGCTACACCAACGAGACACAATTCAACACCATCACGCCCGGCCGGATTGATCATGTGCAACGTCAAGTCATCAAATTCAACCCGCATCTGTCGTTTCATGTTTACGCCATCGAGTGGACGCCGGATTATGTGGCTTGGCGCGTGGATGGCTATGAAGTTTACCGCCAAACCGCGAGTCACATTAACACGCTGAACCGCGAGCAGAAGATCATGATGAATATTTGGCAGCCGAATTCCGTCAACTGGGGCGGTCCGTTCGATCCGGCCGGTTTGCCGTTTCATGGATTTTATGATTGGGTGAAATACTCGGCCTACACGCCGGGTGTTGGTGACAATTTTACTTTGCAATGGACCGACAACTTTGACAGTTGGGATCAGAGCCGGTGGGATAGAGCAACACATACCTTTGACGGCAACAATGCGCAATTCCTTGCGGATAACGCGGCGTTTAGGAATGGCTATCTGATTCTCTGCTTGACCAGCCCCAGCGCCACAGGCTATCGCGGCGGCGTTGTTGTTGATCTCGATCTCGACCCGCCGTATTTGGTTTGGGCCAGAGCGGAGGAGAAGCGCTTCATCGCCTTTTTTTCTGAGGAGCTGGAGCAGGCTTCCGCCGAGACGATTTCCAACTACACGATCGCTGGGGTGACGATTCACTCCGCTACGTTGCTGCCAGGCAACAAGAGTGTTGCGCTGCAAACCGATAGCTTAGATCTCAAGCAGAGTTACTTGTTAGTGGCAACGGGGCTTAAGGATCGTTCACCGTCACAATGGCAAATGCGCTTGCAATATACGAACGTGATCAATGCGTTACCGTTTCCTATCAACATCAATGTGGCGGGACAAGCGGAAGCAGGATTTTTGCCGGATCAAACTTGGGACGCTTACAAAAAATATGGCGCCGTTGGCGGAATAGAAAAGTCCCGGCCGGCGGGCACGACCATCACCGGTACGAACGCGCCGGCGATTTATCAAACCGAACGCGAGGCGCTCAGCTTTTATCAAGTGCGCGTGCCGTCTGGAAAATACCGGATCACGTTGATGCTGGCCGATTCGGATCATGATCGTGCCGGGCAGCGTGTCTTTGATATTTATGGCGAAGGCCAATTGCTTTTTGACAATGTCGATATTGTTGCCGAAGTCGGAAAAAACGTCGCCCTCGAAAAGATGATTTCCGATTTTGCCGTGACCGATGGCCAACTCGACATTTATTTCAAACCGGAAACCGGCACGGCGACATTGAGTGGATTAAAAATCGAGCGGATTTTGGCGACCGGTATTGAAATGAACAAGGTGTTGCCGCAACGTTTCGGCCTCGAGATTTTTCCGAATCCGTTTAATCCAGCGGCCAAGATCGCGTACAGTCTAAACCGGCGGGGCCGCGTCGATATTGACCTATTCAATGGCAACGGCCAATTGATCAAAAATATGCTCAGCGCCGAGCAGCAGGCCGGTTCGCATACCTTGACGCTGGAGGCGGATGATTTGAGCGCGGGAGTTTATTGGGTCAGATTATTGTTGGATGGGCAAATGCTGATGGCAAAGAAAGCGTTGTATTTGAAATAGCGCCCAGGTTGTAACACTGAAAGCGAGGGTATTTTTATGAAAAAGCTGAATCGTGTCCGCCGACCCTTGTTGCTGTTGGCGTTCATGTTGAGCGCCGCCTTTTATCCCAAGCCTCCGGTCCAGCTTCCCGCCGCCACTCCGCTCACCCCCGTTGCGTTCACTTCCTCGAATCTGCCGATTATCGTGATCGAGACGCATGGTAAAACGATTCCCGATGAGCCGAAGATCACCGCGGACATGGGCATCATTGACAATGGCCCGGGCGTGCGCAACAACCTGACTGATCCGTTCAATCATTACAACGGGAAAATCGGTATCGAAGTGAGAGGTTCCAGCTCGCAAATGTTTCCCAAAAAACAGTACGCCATTGAAACGCGCGACACCCTCGGGAATGAATTGGAGGTCTCATTATTGGGATTTCCGGAAGAGAGTGACTGGGTTTTATACGCACCGTACACCGACAAATCGTTGCTGCGCAACGTGCTGGCTTACAAACTGGCCAATGATTTAGGCCGTTACGCCAGCCGCACACGCTTTTGTGAAGTGGTCTTGAATGGCGATTATAAAGGCGTTTATGTGTTCATGGAGAAAATCAAGCGCGATAAGAACCGCGTCAACATTACCAAAATCGGCGCGGGTGACATTTCCGGCGATGCGGTAACCGGCGGTTACATCATTAAGATTGACAAACTGGAAGGCGAAAATATTCAAGGCTGGTACTCGCAATTTCCGCCCTATCCCGGGGCCCGGCAGCGAATTTATTTTCAATATGATTATCCCAAGCAAGACGACATGGTCGCGCAACAGAAAACGTATATTCAAAGCTATATGTATGCGTTTGAAGGGTTGATGACGGGGCCGGATTATGCCGATCCGCAAAATGGCTACGCGCGGTATCTCGAGGTCGCCTCATGTGTGGACGTTTTTATTCTCAATGAAATCTCGCGCAATGTCGATGGCTATCGTTTGAGCGCGTTCATGTATAAAGATCGCGACAGCAAAAACGGCAAGCTGACCATCGGGCCGATTTGGGATTATGATCTGGCGTTTGGCAATGCGGATTATTATAACGGCGCCAAGCTGTATGACTGGCAGGTTGACTTTCGCGTGCAATCGGATAGTTATCAGATACCGTTTTGGTGGCAGAAGCTGATGCAGGATTCCAGTTTTACCAAGCGCATCAACGCGCGTTGGCGCGAGCTGCGCAAAAATATTTTGGAGGTTCCGCGCATTCACGCCTATATCGACTCCATGGCGCAGCTTTTGGATGAAGCCCAGCAACGAAATTTTGCGAGATGGCCGATTCTGGGCACATACGTTTGGCCCAATGCTTTTATCGGACAAACGTATGCTGAAGAGTTAAACTATCTCAAACAATGGGTGAATTTGCGCGTGCTGTGGATGGATGCGTCAATGCCGGGGCAGCCCACCCGCGTTGCCGAGCCGCGCGGCCAAACGCCGGCGAGTTTTGTGTTGGAGCAAAATTATCCTAATCCGCTGCGAACCTCCGCCGTGAATCCCGGCACGACGATCGTTTTCCATTTGCCGCAAACGGCCCAGGTTTCCCTGAAGATTTTTGACGTGGCCGGCAATGAAGTGGCGAGTTTGCTGAATCACCGAATGCCAGCCGGGCGGCACGAAGTCGGGTTTGATGTCAAAGCTCTGGCCAGCGGAATTTATTTCTACCGGCTGCAAGCTGGAAAGTTTACGGCGGAAAAGAAAATGCTTGTTTTGAGATAAGGGAAAAAAAGTCATAGAGAAAAGTTACCGCCCGGGCGCTATAGCGCCTAATAAATTGTCATTAAAGCGCCCGGGAGGTAATTTGCTTCACCCAGCACCGAGGCAAGAGGAAATCTGATTAACGACCTGACGCGCATTTGACCGGATTAGAAATGAACCGCTATAGCAAAAAATTCGTCTTCACTGTTTTGACCGCATCATTGCCGGTGATATTCTTCATCATGCTCGAAGCGATTTTCCGGCTCTTCGGCTTGTTTCAACAGGAGCCGTTCATACGGGAAATCAGTCAGGGCGGCCGCGAGTATTATCAGCTCAATCAGTGGGTGGCGAAACGCTATTTTGATTCCGGAAAAGTGACGGTTCCCGGCTTGCAGCCGGAAAAATTTTTGAAGGGCAAAACTCCGCAAACGTTTCGCATCTTTTGTTTGGGCGAATCCACCACGGCGGGTTTTCCGTTTGATTGCCAAGTGCCGTTTCCCGCCCAGCTCCGCTATCTGCTCACACAGGCTTACCCGCAATATCATTTTGAAGTGATCAACGTTGGCATTTCCGCCATCAACAGCTTCACGGTGATTGATCTGCTCCCGGACATACTGGCGCGCGAACCGGATTTGATTCTAATCTATATGGGCCACAATGAGTTTTACGGCGCTTATGGCAGCGCCTCAACCATTGCCATCGGGCAGAGCGACGGATTTATTCGTTTTTATTTAAAACTCCAAAAGCTGCATATCGTCCAGATGCTGAAGCGCTTCATGGCGCTGTTTTCTTCGTCCACGCCGGCGCCGTCACACCGCAACCTCATGCCGAGCGTGATTAAAGATCAGGCGGTTTATTATGGCGGTGAAAAATACCGCCGGACGCTGCGCGCTTTTCAAAACAATCTCATTTTGATCTTGAAACAATGCGCGGAAAAACGGGTTCCCGTTATTTTGAGCAATTTAGTTTCCAACCTCCGCGATCTGCCGCCGTTTGCGAGCGCGAATCCTGCTTTGGCCGAGGCCCGGCTCGAAACGAAGTATCAGCAAGCGGTGGCGGCTGGGGACAGTTTGTTCGCGCAGCAACGCTATGCGGAAAGTGCGGCGGCATATCGCCAGGCTTTTACAGTGGATTCGAGTGCGGCGCAACTTTGGTATAAACTCGGACAAGCCGCGGCAGCTTGGCATGATTCGAGCGCGGCGGCTTATTATTTTTACGGCGCCAAAGATCGCGACCTTATTCCATTTCGCGCCAGTGAAGAGATCAATCAAATCATCGGCGTCGCAGCGCAACGGCAGCAGGCGCAGTTCGTGAACATGCAAGCTGCCTTTACGCAGCGCTCGCCACATGGGCTCATTGGCAACAACATCATGGTTGATCATCTTCATCCCGACCCCAACGGCTACTACCTGATGGCGACAACTTTTTATGAGGCCATCCGCGCGGCCAACATGCTGAAAAATGCCGAGGCAAATTTTCGGCCCGCGGCGACGCCCTATTTCGTGACGGATTTGGATTGGGATATCGGTTTGCTCAAAATTTTTGAATTGACACATCGCTGGCCTTTTCCAGAAAAACCGGTGCAGTTTGACGATTATCAACCTTACGGCGATCCGGTGGCCACGGCCATTGCCAAAACGTATTTGCTGGCGGATAATGTGTGGTCGCGGGCCCATTACAAAATGGCGGAAGAATATTTGCGCCGCAAAGATTTTGAGCGTGCGCGCCGGGAGTATCTCGCCGTCAGTGTCTTTGCGCCAGACGATCCCTATCCTTACCAACAAGTGGCGAAGACCTACGAAAGCGAGGGGGCGTGGGATCAGCGCGAAATTTATCTAAAAAAGACCTTGCCATTCTCGGAGCAGAGAGGCATGATTATGTATCAAATCGCCATGGCGCAGTGGCAGCAAAAAAACTTCGCCGCGGCCTGCGAGTCGATGACCAAGGCATTAAATTTTCCGGATCTAAATGCCGCACAGAAAAAAAATGCGCGTTATTATCTGGCGGGATTTTATGCGGAGGCCGGAAATTTTGTGCACGCCCGGGAAATTCTGATCGCGCTTTTGCGGGAGGATCCAAACTTTCAACCGGCCCGCATCTTTTTGCAGAAATTGCGGCCGTAGTTTATCCCAATTCAAGAAAGGCACTTTTCTTATTCTTAGGAGAGCAATTATCAAATTTAGGAGAACAATTATCAAATCAATAAGGCAACACTTATCAATTTGATAAAATTTGTACACCTGCCAGAGTAATATCCCACCTAATTCATTGTATTTGCAACCGGAATTTCCCACCACAGCGTGGCGCAGTTTTTGTTAAAATGGTGTCATGCATTGGCTATTTTCTTCAAATACTGCAGATCACGCTTGAGATTTACCCATACCAAGAGTGAACATACTTTTTATCTCGCATGATGATCTCTCACACGATGAGGAAGGAAAATGAAAAAACTGGTTTACGGCCTCATATTTTTGTTGGGCGTGACGGCCACGATGCTCGTTTTTGCCGGCGATAACAAGCCGCGCCAGCCGAATATTGATGAACAGGTTACAGCGCTGCTGGCCAAGATGACGCTCGAAGAAAAGGTCGGGCAAATGACGCAAGTGACTATCGATGTGGTGGCCAACCTGAATCGCGCTCCCGGCGGCCCGCAATATTTGGATCCGGAAAAACTCCGTACCGCGATTGTCAAGCATCATGTCGGCTCAATTCTTAATGTGATGGGCGCGGCTTATTCACTTGACAATTGGCATCAGATTATCACGCAAATCCAGGATGTTGCCACCAAAGAGACGCGGCTGAAGATTCCAATCATTTACGGCATCGATGCGGTTCACGGCGCGAATTATACCACCGGCGCGACTATTTTTCCGCAAAATTTGGGTATGGCGTCAACCTGGAATGCGGAGTTGATGAAGAGGAGTGGAGAAATCACGGCTTACGAAGTGCGCGCCAGCGGCATTCCGTGGAATTTTAATCCGGTATTGGACATTGGCCGGCAACCGTTGTGGCCGCGGCTCTTCGAAACCTTTGGCGAAGATCCGTATTTGGCTTCGACGCTAGGGGCCGCGTACGTCAAAGGGCTGGAAGGTGACAACAATTCGATCCACCAGAAAGACAAGGTCGCCGCGTGCCTCAAACACTATCTGGGCTACAGCTTGCCGTTGACCGGAGAAGATCGCACACCCGCCTATATTCCGGAAATTTTGCTAAGAGAAAATGTTCTGCCGTCGTTTGCCGCCGCGGTTGCCGCCGGTGCGCATTCGGTGATGGTCAACTCGTCGGAAATCAACGGCGTGCCGGTGCATTCCAGCCATTATTATTTAACGGAGTTGTTGCGCGAGGAGTTGGGTTTCAAGGGCTTGGTGGTTTCGGATTGGCAGGATATCATCAATTTGTACACGCGCGAAAAAGTGGCGGCCACGCCCAAAGAAGCCGTCAAGCAGGCCGTGATGGCCGGCATCGATATGAGCATGGTGCCGCTGGATTTCAGTTTTTATGATTTGCTGCTCGAATTGGCCCGTGAGGGCGGCGTGCCGGTCGCGCGAATTGATGAAGCCGTGAGCCGCATTTTGCGGTTGAAATTCGCTTTGGGGCTTTTTGAACAGGCCTATCCTGATAAATCACTCAAAGCGCAATTCGCCTCGCCGGAATTCAGAAAGGTGGCGCTGCAATCGGCGCAAGAGTCCATCGTGCTGCTGAAAAATCAAAACAATCTTCTGCCGCTCGCGTCGGGTACTAAAATTTTAGTAACTGGCCCGACCGCAACCCGGCTGTCCTCGCTCAATAGCGGCTGGACGATTACCTGGCAGGGCAATGAGGAGGCCCTGTACCCGAAAGATCGCGACAATATTTTGCAGGCCATTGAGAAGCGGTTCGGCAAAAGCAATGTGACATATGTGCCCGGTGCCGATTTTACGAAAGAGATTGATATTCGTGCTGCCGTCAATGCGGCCCAAACTGCTGGCGTTGTGGTGCTTTGTTTGGGAGAGGATGCCTACTGTGAAACGCCGGGTAACATCCCCGACCTGACATTATCCGCTGAGCAAGTGAAATTGGCGCAGGCACTGCAGCAAACCGGAAAACCTATTGTTTTAATCTTGGCTGAGGGCCGGCCTCGTCTCATTCGTGAAATCGAAGCGAAGAGCAATGCCATCGTCGCGGCTTTTTGCCCCGGCATGGAGGGCGGAACGGCCATCGCCGACGTGCTGGCCGGCGAGGTAAATCC
>JAJVHT010000015.1:1493-22649 GCA_022072515.1 bacterium | reverse complement strand
CGACGATGTAGTTCGACTTCGTTGCCGTCAGCGTATCGCAGTCGCTGCCAACAGTCAACGAGACTGAATACGTTCCCGCGACGGCATATTGATGCGTGGGATTTTGTTCGGTGGAAGCCGCGCCGTCGCCGAAATCCCAATTCCAAAAAGTCCCGCTTTGCGGGATAGATTGATCCGTAAAGCTGACTGTAAGCGGAACATTGCCGGAGGTGGACGCACCGTTAAAACTCGGCGCCGGCGGCGTGCAGGGGAGCACCTGAATATAATCCGTTTTCGTTGCGCTCGCTTCACCGCAGGCATTTGTCACCGTCAGCTTGACGGTGTAGTCATTGGCGGCTTGATAAACATGTGTGGGGTTCGGCTCGGTCGAAGTGTTGCCATCGCCGAAATCCCATCGCCATGCGCTGGCGTTGGGAATGGCCGTGGACTGATCGGTGAAAACCACCGTCAACGGCGTGCTTCCGGTAATCGGCGTGGCGTTAAAGTCGACAGCAGGCAAGGCGGTAATGGCGAGGTAAGCCTCTTTGGTTTTTGTGCTGGTATAGCCGGCGGAATTCGTCACCGTCAACTTGACCGTGTAGGCGCCAGCGGCCGTGTAGCTGTGAGAAGGATTCTGCTCGGTGGAGGTCACGCCGTCGCCAAAATCCCACAACCAAGAATTGATCGGGCCGGTGGATTGATCGGTAAATTGCACCGCGACCGGCGCACAACCGGACGTCACATCTGCTGCAAATTCGGCCGAGACGGTGTCGATGACAATGATGTAATTCGACTTGATGGCCGTCAGCGTATCACAGGCGCTGCCAACGGTCAAAGAAACTGAATATGTTCCTGCGACGGCATATTGATGCGTGGGGTTTTGCTCGGTGGAAGTCGTGCCATCGCCAAAATCCCAATTCCACAAAAGCGGGGCGCCGGTGGATTGATCCGTAAAGTTGACGGTGAGCGGAACACTGCCGGAAGCCGTGGAGGTGGAAAAAAGCGGCGCTGGCGGTGTGCAAGGCTCAACGTGGATGTAAGCCGTTTTGGTTGCGGTGATGCTGCCACAGGCATTTGTCACTGTAAGCTGCACGGTGTAGTCGCCCGGGAGTTTGTATTCATGCGTGGGATTTTGTGCGGTCGAAGTGCTATCGTCGCCAAAATCCCACAACCAGGCCGTTGCGCTGGGAATAGTCGTGGACTGATCAGTGAAAACCACGGTCAACGGATTGCTTCCCGAAGTTGATGCAGCCGAAAATTCGACAGTTGGCGACGCGCCGATTGAGATGTGATTATCTTTGGTCTCCATGCTGCTGTAACCAAGGGAATTGGTGACCGTCAGCTTGATGGTGTATTTGCCGGCGGCGGTATACATATGAACAGGATTTTGCTCTGTTGACGTCGTGCCGTCGCCGAAATCCCACAACCAGGACGCGATGGGACCGGTCGAGACATCGGTAAACTGCACCGTAAGCGGCGCACAGCCGGAGAGTGGCGCCTCAGACGTGAGGTGAGCCACGCTACTGTTGAGGGGTTTTCCGATATTTTTTCCGGTTTGCCCCACCAATGATTGAGAAGTTGCAGCAATATTCGCCACAAATGCAGCTGAAACCGTATCGACGACGACGATATATTGCGGCTTCGCTTCCGTCAGTGTATCACAGGCGCTGGTGAGAGTCAGCGATACGGCATACGTTCCCGGCACGGCATATTGATGCGTGGGATTTTGTTCGGTGGAAGTGGCGCCGTCGCCGAAATCCCATGCCCACGCGGTGGGAGCGCCGGTGGATTGGTTGGTGAAGCTCACCAAGGCGGGGACGTTGGCTGTCGTCGGGGTCGCAACAAAGCCCACGGTGGAAAGTTGTTTTACCGTGATGTAATCGGTCTTGGTTTTTGTATCCGTTCCCCCCGGCAGACTCGCCGTCAAGCTGACCGTGTAGACGCCGGCTTGGGAATACGTATGCAAAGGATGCTGCTCGGTGGAAGTCGTGCCGTCGCCGAAATCCCACTGCCAGGTCGTCACCGCGCCAATCGAATGATCGGTGAATTGCACGGTGAGCGGCTGGCAGCCCATGGTGGTATCGGCGGAAAAATCCGTGGTGACCGGCACGGTGGCCGTGACGTGGTCGGGCTTCGTTTCGGTGTGGGTGCCGCAACTGTTCGACACCGTCAATGATATGGTGTAATTGCCCGGCGCGGTATATTCGTGCGTTGGATTCTGCTCGGTCGAAGTGTTGCCGTCGCCGAAATCCCATAACCACGAATCTGGCGTGCCGCCGGAGGATTGATCCGTAAACGTTACTGAAAACGGCCGGTAGCCCGAAGTTGGCGTTGCCGTGAAAGCCGCGATGGGGGAGAGGCCGATACTAACATAGTTTGTGCGTGTCTTCGTCGTGCTATATCCGGAGGCGTTCGTCACCGTCAACGTCACTGTAAAGGCGCCGGCAGTCGTGTACGTGTGCGAGGGATTGGCTTCGGTGGAAGTTCCGCCGTCGCCAAAATCCCAGTTCCACGCGGTCACCGGGCCGGAGGAACGATCGCTGAAGGCGACGGTTACCGGCGCGCAACCCGCAAGGGCTTCTGAGCCGGAGGTCATCTCCGCCGCAAACTCCGCCATGATGCTGCAAGTCGTCAAATAATTTTTTGCAATGTCTTCCCACGCAATCAAGCCAAAATTTTTAGGGAGGCTGTTGTGCTTGACTAAAAAACCGTGAGGAAAATTGGGGCCGGCCGGATGGCTGGTGATATCGATGCCGTCGGTGTTGCCAATATTCGGTGTAAAAATCGTCGTCACCAGCGTGTGGCTGTGCGGATTGCCGGGATCGCCTTCGCGGCGATAGAGCATGACGCGCTTATTGCCTTGGCTAACCACCGCCAGATAACCCGTGCCATCGGCGCAGCCATAGATGCCCAAGCCTTCACGATCCGGCGCGATGCCATCGCCGTAGGCAAAAGCCGCGAGCTGGGCGTCGCCCATATCCGGGTCGGCGTAAAATTTGTGGATACAGCAATCTTCTTCGCTAATATACACGTAACCCAACTCGTCGTCAGCCACCATGCCTTCCGAATGGAGGCCGTTCACGCTGCCGCCGAACGACCGCACGAACACGATTTTGACCCGGCCCGTGCCGTCATCCAACAAACGATATTGATTTAAAACGCCCATGACGCCGCCATTGCTGTTGGCAAAAGCGAACATCGCACCATCGCGGACGCGGCGATACAAACAAATGCCGTATGGTTCTTTCACCTGCGGCATGAGGGTGGCGTTGGGGGCGGAAATATCGGTGAGTGTCCGGGTGTTCGGATCAATTTTAAAAACCACCAGGCGGCTGGGATCCTGGGCGCCGACCACGTAAATATCGACCGCGGCGCCGCCGACCATCATCCCGTAGCGGACATCGCCGTTGTTCGGCGTTCTGGCGATGGCAATGCGCTGCAGTTCCTGGCCGTTCATGTCCCAAACCACAATGAAATAGCCGATCTTGTCCGTGCCGATCACCAGGCTGAGCGCCGGATCGGTCGGATGAATCCAAATCGCGGGATCGTCGGCATCACCGGTCACGGCGCCGGTATTGACGCGCGCCTGAACGGTAATCTCCGCCGGAATGCTTTGGGCCTGCACATCATGCCCGGCAAGATTCATGAGCAAAAACAAATGGAAGGCCAAAAAGGCAAAAAACGCAGCAACGGATGAGCCTTTGGGGCCGGCGTATGGAAAATCGGGTGTCACTTGGGTTGTCATGTCGCTCTGTTCAATAGTAGCAAAATTTTTATCCTAAAAATATGCATGAGGTAGCGGCCCTAAAACAACTATCAGACCCATGAGGTGATTAAATCGCATCAATTTTATCCAACCCTGGATGGCGCCCGGTCAATCCTGACGGAAGGTTTATAATTATGATGAAAAAAACGGAGATGGAAATTTTTGCCAAAAGCATTTTGCTTTTTGATACTACCAACAAACGCGGCGTGGTGCGGAGACCCAACGGCAAGGCTTATTTAGGAAGCGTCTAAAAATTGCTGCCGAGTAGCAACAAATGCAATCCTGCTTCCTGGCGTGGCCTTTGGTCGTAGCCTCATTTAACCACAAAAGACACAAAGGCACGAAGTTCACCAGGTTTTTCTTCGTGTCTTTGTGTCTCGCGGTTTAAGCAATTTTTGCGGCCGCGATAATGGTTTCGGACTTCCACAACGATGAGTGTATGCAGACTCTCTACGCCAGCGAAAACTGCAATAGCAGGGTCAAGTCGCGGCACAGCAATGGTTTAGCCGGGCTTACGGGCAATTGAACGTCCCAAAGCTGTTCTTGGTGAAGGTGTTGCCGGTGCCAAAATCAACCGCATCACAAGTGCCGTTGTTTTTGGCGGTGTTTTTGGTGACGGAGTTGTTGTCGGAAGTATCATCTAAAAATATTCCAAAATCCCCATTATTCTTGGCCTGGTTGTTGGAACCGATTTTGTTGCGATCACTTTCAAAGAAGAGGTAGATTCCCGCGAACTCATTGAAGTTGCACTTGTTGTCCCCGACCGTGTTCTCTTGGCTCCCGTACAGCACGATTCCTGCTTCATTGCCGCTGCACTCATTGAAGGTGATCGAGTTTTTGCCCGGGCCGGGGTCACCAAACACATCCAAACCGCCAAGAACGAGAATTCCGATGAGGTTGGTCTGGGAGATATTTCCCTTCACCAGGTGTTTGCCGCCAAAGTAAATGGAGATGCCCGCGGGGGCGAAGAGAAACGTAAATGTATTATCGTGAACCTTGTTGTCCTTCACCACGCAGTCTATGCTGGCGAAGAGAATGATTCCGAATCCTTCTGTATCAATAGTGCCCTTCACCTCGTTCTCTTTGATCTCGACTTTGGCGCATTCTTCCAGGAACACCCCGCCGATGATGTCAAAGCCTTCGAGCGAGCCTTTGGTGACACCGCTGAAACCAAAGCCGCCAATGACGTGCGCTTGGCCCTTATGCGCCGGGACGATGGTCAAATTATTTGTGTAAACAGTCACTTGTTCAGTGTAGGTGCCATCCTTGACCAGAATCTTGGTTCCGGGCGCGGCATTATCGACTGCCTCCTGGATGGTAGGGTAATCATCCGGCACCGTGATTTTGGCGCCGGCTACCGCCGAGCTTTTGGCCATCGGGTGTTGCTTCTTGAGCACCACGGCTTTGGCTTTTAAAGCGGTGGCGCGTTCTTCAATCTTGGCTTTCCCGGTTTCGATCTGCGCCTTGAGCTTGGCCATGGCTGCAGTGCGGGAATCGGAAAGGGTGTTGGGCTTGGCTTGCTGCTGATCCAGCGAGGGTGATTGCGGGCTTTCGAGCTTCTCACAGCCGAGCCAGGCCAGCATCGCCAACATCGCCAGTGACACGATGAAACGTTTCATAAAGCGCTCCTTGTGATAAAGGGTGATGAGTGATAGATGCCAAACGATAAACGCCGGCGCCAATGAAATAGTTGGGCAAGGCCCTAACAGCCCGGCCTCACGTCAATATTTTAAAACTGCGATGGAAAAACACAGCCAATCACGGCATACACCGGTCGTGGCAATCATTGCCAGCCGTTGAAAACAGCCAACACCGTGCGGCCGTTCAAATCTTGCAGCGGCCGGCGGTTGCCGTGAGGAAATTCCTTCATGCGTGATCCGGGATTTTTATTCCCGGGTTTTCAATTAAAGAGGTGAAAAATACAATGGCCGAGGTGAGTCGAATAAAGGGAAATCTGCCAGGCAGGTGAACGCTCCTTATCACAGCCTTGTGGGCTTCCCTCTACACAGTGCTTCTACAGTCTTATGACAATGCTAATTACCAACAAACGGCGGCGAATGCGGAAAGTCTGGCTTGGAAAATAGAAAAAAACGCCACTTGTTCTTTCTCGCATACCGAACAAGTGGCGTTGGCCTAATTACTGCGTCAAGTGCAATTTATCAGGCGTGATTTTACCTTTTACTTCATCAGCACGAGCTTACGGTGCGCGGTAAATTCGCCCGCCTTCAAAACATACAAATACATGCCGCTGGCGACTTGCTGTCCGCGTTCATTTTTGCCGTTCCACATCACGCTGTGGCGGCCGGCGGTCATCTGGCCCGCCACCAACTGTCGCACAAGCTGGCCATAAATGTTATAAATTGCCAGCGTCACCTCGCCCGCTTCCGGCAAGGCAAAGTTGATTGTCGTTGTCGGATTGAACGGGTTCGGATAATTTTGCGCCAACTCATAACTGGTCACTGGTGACTGCTCACTGGCAACTTCTTCATCGCCCGCAGTTTTGGGAAGATTGCCCGGTCCCGGCAAACTGCCCGGAGAATCGTGATGATAAAACAAACAATCACGTTCGATGGTGATGTACTTCGCGATAATACTGCCGCGGAATTGGGTGTTGTTGCCCAGCACCACTTTGGCATTGGGCGCGGTGATGCAACCCAATACGTAGCTTTGCGCGCCAAAAGCCAAGTCAGCCGCTTGCAAGCTGTTGAGCGCGATCTGATCGCTGGCCGATTCACCGCCCGGTGTAACCCGAAACTCAGTATCCTTATCAAAAGTGGCTTTCGACACAACGTTGATGACAATCTTACCACCGCTGACATTCATATTGATCACCACATCATTGGCGACGATTAATTGGTTGAAAAAGTATTCGCCGCTGCTCAAATTGAGTTTGCTGAATTTGGCCATGGTGACTTTGTTGTAGGAGCCGGGTGATAACGTGAGCTTGCCACTCTTGGGGATATTGAAGCTCTGGCCACCGGCGCTGAAACTGGGCGCGGTGATCGGAATCGGTGTCACCGAGGCGTTGGAGGTCACTGTGCCCGTGACGGTTGAACCGCTTGCGATGGAGGCCACACCACCGGCGGTGACATCGCCACTAATGGTGTTCTCTTTATCGATCGCAATTTTGCCGACCGCAGTAACGTTCACGTCATACTCGCTGGGATCGCCGCGCTCGAAAGTGACTTTGCCATTGGAATAAATATCGCCCGCGGGCGGGGTTTGCTTGGTGCGCTGGATGGTAATCGCATTGCCGGCGAGGAGCACATACAGATCGCAGGGTCCCGGCGGCATGCCCTTTTCATACGCGCCCATATCAGGATTGGACGCCGCGGGCTGCGGTCGAGGATTCTTTTCAATATCCTCACTTACGCCCAAATTGACGCCTGCCGCCAGCGCCGGGCTGCCGTCTTGCAGGTGCAGATTTTCGCTGCCTGCCGTGGTGCTGACAAAAAGCGGATCCATGCCGATAATCGTGTTGCTGCCGAAAGCCGTCACCGCCGGTTGCGAGCCGGATTCGGTCAGGGTCCCAGAGTTATAGATCAGATTGTAATCTTCTCCAGGCAGGGGCGAGACCGAAGCCGCGAGTGCGGCATAAGAGCCATTGGCGTAGATGATATTATTTTTGATAACAATATCCGCCGAATTAATTTTGGTGCGAATTTCCTCCAAATCGTTGTGGAAAAACGTATTGTGACGAATGGTGATGTTACTGCAGCCGGTGTCGATATAAATAGCCTGCTGCAGGCTGTTCATGATGACATTATTTTCAACCAGAATATTGGAGGCGCCGATGAACCGGACCGCTTCCTGGCTAGTAGTGCCATTCATGAAATTGCGCCGGATGGTGAAATTGCTGATGGGGCCGGCTTCGTTGAAGAGTGTGATTTGGCGATAGTTGTTGAGGAAGGTGTTGTCCTGAATCATCACGTCGGAATAAGCGCCATCGGTAAAGTCCAGCGCTTCGTCGCCACTGCCGGTGGTGATGTTCTTGAAGGTGTTGTTCTCAATAAGCGCAGTGGTGTGGCTGGTCTCAAAATCGATGCCATCATCTCCACCATCGAAAGTGCAATTTCTGACGGTGAGGTCGGTGGAATTGCGCACGTGCCAGTTATCAAACAGCGCGATAGACTGGTCGGAATCGATATTGTCGATGATGATATGATTGCAGTTGTCGATCGAGATTGATACGACACCGCCGGCGCTGGGCTTTACCACCGGGTTGTGGCCCGGCACGGCTTGAATGGTTAAATAATCCAGATCTTTTACCAATATCGCGGTGCTGTAGCCGCCGGCATTGGTCTGCCCGGTGGTTTCGTAGATGCCGTCTTTGACATTGATCACAGACGGGGTGCCGGCCGTGCCGCTGGTGGAATTGTTGATGGCAAATTGCAGAGTAGCATATGCTGTACCCGGTGTGTTGCCATCGTTAGCATCATTGCCGGCCGCTTGGTCAACCCACTTGGTTGTTTGCGCTATGGCGGGACTAAACAGAGAAAGCCCCGCAATGAGAATACAACCCAGAAGAAGGATCAACCGATGCTCGTTAAAAATTCTGTTCATGACAAATCTCCCACATTTTAAATGTGTCCAACTGCTTTGAATGATTTGAAGTCTCCCGGTTCCGCGTCAAAGCAATGGATGAAGAATGCCTGAGGTCATCACCTCCTTTAGAAAAATGTGGAAACAAATTGTTCCCGCTGATTACATAAGGTCCCACAGTCATCTGCTTGTAGAACCCGCGTATAAACAAGCCGATAACGTTTTATTAAATTGCAAAGATTAAGCCACGGCGTCTGTAGAAAAAAAACAACATATTATGCGCGGATCGGAAAAACCACCTGAGATTAATTTTTCAGTTTTGGGAAAAAAGGGGTAAATAAATATCACTTTTGCCAATCTCAACAAGCCACAGCCACCAGGCGTAGGATGATCCTTCCGTCACTCAAATTGTTTCAACTATTCTTTGCTACACACCAATCGGCAATTTTGCGGAAAATCGCTGGCGACTTTTTACTGAAAATACAAACGCCGCTTGCTCTTGTTGCAGAACAAGCGGCGTAAATGTAAAACGTAGAAGCATAAAACGTAAACCATCGGGCCTACGGCTTACGAATCGCGTTTTGGTTGCGCACGCTTATTTCATCAACACGAGCTTGCGCTGCGCGGTGAATTCACCCGCTTTCAAAACATACAAATACATCCCACTCGCGACTTGCTGTCCGCGTTCATCTTTGCCGTTCCAAATCACGCTGTGGCGGCCGGCGGTCATCTGGCCCGCCACCAACTGCCGCACGAGCTGGCCGTAAATGTTATAAATCGCCAGATTCACTTCACCCGCTTGCAGCAAGGCAAAGCTGATCGTCGTGCTCGGGTTAAAGGGATTCGGATAATTCTGCTCCAACTCATAGGTGGTCACCGGCGCCTGCGCATTGCTGATTTCCTTGTTACCTTCAAACTCAGGTTTGGGCAAGCTGCCCGGAGAAGTATGGTGCAGAAAAACGACATCACGTTCAACCGTGATCTTCTTGGCGCAAATCGAGCCGCGGAAGCTCACGTTTTTCGCCAGAACCACTTCCGCGTTCGGCGCGATGAAGCTGCCTAACACATAGCTGCCTTGATCGATCAGCACTTTCGTGCTTTGCAAAGCATTGAAGGTGATGGCTGAACTGCCGGCTTCCCCGGAGGAAACCTGCATCTCCAGTTCCTTGCCCAGCTTCAAACTCGTCATCACTGTAATATTCACCGGCCCGCCCGCAACGTTGATCTGCAGAACAGACTCCGTTTTGGTTTCGAGCACAGCAAAGCAGTAATTTCCCGCGCTCAGCTTCAGCTTGGCATAATCGCCGACAATGACTTTGCCATACGACCCGGGGGGCAAAGTGAGCGAGCCGTCCTTTTTGACCGTACGGTTCGTGCCGCTCGGCGTACATCCTGCCGGCGTAGGGAGCGGAATGGCGGCGACCGTTGCGTACGAAGTTTTGGTTCCAGTGATAGAAGAATGTTCGCCGAGGGTGATTTTGCCCCCGGCGGTGGCATCACCAATGATCTTGATCTCTTTGTCGATCTTGATATTGCCCACGGCGGTGAGATCGCCCGTGAATTTGTTGGGATCGCCGCGCAGGAAATAGATTAAATTATTGGAATGCATATTTCCCATCGAAGCGGACTGCTTGGCGCGCGTGATGGTGATACATTCGTTGGCGAGGAACACAAAGTTGTTCGATAGGAGGCCGCCGCAGCTCGCGGTGGCGCCCCACGGCGCAAAGGTGAGATCATCAGAGATCACGTCACCCGTGCCACTGGGGTTGGAGACGTGCGTCGGCCCGCTTGCCGCACCCCACCAGTTGCCCACGGCATTCGCCGTCACACCGGTCGAGTTGTACGCACCATACGACATGTTGTCGTAAATCTGATTGCAGTCGATAATATTCGCATTCAATGTTGCGCCGACATCTTTGTAGAGATACACACCGTAGTCCCACTTGGTAATTGTATTTTTCGTGGCGGTGACGTTCAGCACATCGGTGCCGAGTGCATCCATCTCGAGGCCGACGCAGTTGGCGGTGACGCCGTCGCCGGTGATCGTGTTTTGGTCGACCATGGTCGTATAAGTTGCTGTGAGCTGCGAGGTCACAGAAGATTTGCCCAGAGTGGAGGTCTCCTCATCCAACGGCGAGGGCTTGGCGCGCGGAATACCGGCGGGATCAACGACGATGCCCCAAAACGACGGCGAGCCGGTGCCGGCGCCTGACGCGCTGACGTTGTTCAACTTATGCGTGCCGGAGCCGTTGATGTGATAGATGCCGATTTGATTTTCCAATACGTCATTGTCATCAGTATTGGCATCGGCTTGGTAAAACAGCATGCCGGTGGAAATCGCGGTAAACGGTGTGTAAGAGTGGCCTTGCACGGTGTTGTTTTTGATGTCCCCGGTCGCACCCCGGCTTATTTGGATGCCATTCTGTGCAATGAAAGTGACGGCGCCTGCACCCGTTATCGTGTTGTCGCTGATCTCGGCGTATGAACCGGTATTGTCCACGGTGATGCCATTTTTTTGATAGCCGGAAATTTCATTGTTCTTAATCGTCGCGGTACCGGTGGTGCTGTAAAGATTGCGCCCAACTTGGATGCCGACGCCGTTTTGGCAGCCGCTGATGGGATTATCGCGAATATCGAGAATCTTGTTGTCGTGAATATCGGCATGGGCGCCGCCCCGCACAAAGATACCTGTGCCGATGCTGCCGCAACCGGTAGGGCCGGGGCCACTGACTGTGAAGCCACCAATATCAACGGTAACGCCGCTGCCATTGATGTCAATAACCGTCGACGCAGGATTCGATGCAACCGGAATCGTCGACGGAGCTTTTATTGTTGTGGTCACCGCACCCGCGCCGATCAAGTTCAACGACTTGGTCACCGTGACTTGTTCGGTGTAAGTGCCGGAAGCCACGTGCACATTGCCACTGACGTTCACCGTATTCACCGCATTTTGAACCGTCTTTTTTGCATCGGTGGTGGGATTGGTGCCGCCGTTGGCATCGTTGCCCGTAGCCGCATCAACATAACAATCTGTTGTACAGGGCGGCGGCAATTCAAAATTGGCGGTTTCTTCATCCGCTCCCCATTTGATTTCCACATTATCAACATAACCCAAGAAGGTTGCACCCCAACCGGAGCCAACGCCGACGTTAATACCGACGATGTACGTGCTCGCCGACAAAACGTGCGGCACATCCGAGTCGCCATCGTCGTCAATGGGACTGCCCTCTTCATCGGTATTTGCCATCCATTCCGCCAAGCTGACGTTGTAATCGTCGATGGTTCGGCTCGGAGTGAAGGCGCGCATCCAAAAATTGCCGGTGAAAATATCTGCGGAAATCCACGTGTTGGTGGTGATGGTGCTGTAGCCGTTGTAGATCGGTTCCCAAATCAGCAGGCCGGTTTCACCGCTCGTGGTTTGATAGTAAAAACGCAAAACCGGCGCGAAATGTCCGGCTGTGGTGCTCGCGTTGGAGCGATAAAACTCAAAACTCAACGCAGTGAGACTGCCTAAAGTTCTGCCCGGCACCACCCCCCAAATTTTTTCAAAATCGGCCTTGTCTTGGCCGGAAGTGATGGTATTCGTGGTGAATTCCAATGAGCCCAAACCGGAGCGCGGTTGTGCGCCCGTAATGGCGACTGTGGCATTCGTGCGCACATTCGCCGGTGCCCAGCCGTTGAGATTGGTGGGCGTAATGGTTTGCCTGGCCCCGGCATTCACAGCGAGTGCCAACACCAAGCCGAGCAAAATTTTTATTTTAGCTTTCATAAGAAATTCTCCTACACAATTAAAGAGTTCCCAAGGGTGAATTATCCGTTGTGCAGGAGTTGGTGAAGCAATTCCCCAGCGCGCTCACTCCCTTTCGCATACCGGGCGCTTGGCCAGCTCCTTTGAAAATGATCGTTTTGTGCTCATGGGCAGGCGCCACCGTTCCGTAACTTCATGTGCTGCCGGCCCAATGCAGTGCCTCACCTCCTCGCGGTTGTTGTGCGGTTCGCGTCTGACCAAAAGACGATAACTGCGGATGAAATCCGGATCATGCTCAAGAAAAACTCAATGAATAAAAAGGTCGGCCAATGCTCTTGGTGCATTTACATAAAAGCCAAACCATCCGTGGGGGGAAATAGGTCATTCCTACTGGCACAGCAACGATGACCACAAAGTATTAAAGTATTGTAGAGCGGGGGTAAATAGCGACTTGAAAAGCAGGCTCACACCGCACGAGCCCCAGCGACTGCGAGAGGGGATGATCGTTTCAGCACGCGCGTCGAAGGTCCCGGTATCCGTGCCTAAAACTGATCATCGCGAGTAAGTCTCGCAATCCCCGTTATCCCAAAACCGCTCCCAACAGGTACAGCCCTTGAAACGTGCAACCCGGCGATTTTATCCCGACCGCCGGCCACGCCACCAATTTGCAGACCAACCTAAATGCCTGTTGCCATTCTTTATTTACACACTCACCGGCAAGTTTGCGGAAAAATTTCATTAAAAAAGCGCCGCTGGTTCCGTATGCAGAACAAGCGGCGCTGCGCTGTAGATAAAACGCCAGAACATAACACTTAAATTTGCCTGGCGTTGCGTTCTACGGCTTATGTTCTCACTTCATCAATGTCATTTTCCGCGTCTGCTCAAATCCATTCACGCGCAGCTTGTACAAATACACCCCGCTCGGCACAAGCTGGCCGTGATTGTCTTTTCCATCCCAACGGAGCGCATACTTGCCGCTTGCATAATTGCCGCTTGCCAGTGTGCGAATTTCCTGGCCTTGTAGGTTATAAATTGCCAACTGCACGTCGCCGGCGGCTAAAACACTAAACTGAATTTTCGTGCTTGGATTGCCGAAGGTTCCGGGTGCGGAAAACGGGTTCGGATAATTCTGCTCCAACTGATAGCTGGTCACGGGCGCCTGGGCATCGGCAACTTCGGCCTCGTCATCCAACTGATCCGCTTTCAACAAGCTGGCGGAGCCGTGCGGAAAAAATCTGGCGCCGCTGTGCACGTCGATTTTTCCGGCGCCAATCGAGCCTTTGAACTGGCAATCTTCCTGCAGCGTCACCATCGCATTCGGCGCGATGATCGCGCCACGCACCACCGCCTGCTCGCCGATTTCAATGCCGGCTTGAGTCAATGTGATGAATCCGACTTGCGCGCTCGCCATGGGCCCGGTCGGCGTGATCACCACCTTGGCCTTCTCGCCAAATTTGAAATTGCCCACGATATTGATCGTGGCTGGTCCCGCCGATACGTCGACTGTAAGCTGCGTCGAGCTGTTCATCTCGAATTTACTCATAAAATACTGGCCGCTCACCAAAGACAGCTTGCCGCCGCTCAAAACTTTGACCTCGCCATAAGAACCGGGCGGCAGGTTGAGCGATTGCTTGGAACCGACCGTAATGCTTTTCCCTCCCGCGATAAAAGTCATGACCGGGAAAGGCACGCTCGGCACCGGCGCGATATTGACCGCGCCCGTCACTTTCACGTTGCCGATGAGGCTGACGTGATGGCCGGCAGTGACATTGCCGTCAATGGTGTTCTTGGCGCGGATGAGAATGTCTTCCACCGCCTCCAGATTGCCTTTGATCACGCTGGGCCGGCCGATATGAAAATTAATCGAGCCGTTCGCATGCATATTCCCCTCGGAAGCGCGCGGTCCGTGAAAATGAATGTACTCCTGCGCTAAAAACACTTCATCACGCACCGAGATCGTCACCGAATCGAGATTGGAACAGCCTTTCGCATCTGTCACCGTCACGAAATATTTTGTCGTCACCACCGGCCGCGCATTCGGATTGGCCGCGGCGGGGTTATTCAATCCGGCGGTTGGCATCCAACTGAAAGTATATGGCGGCGTGCCGCCCGTCGCGGTCGGCTTGGCGCCGAGGGCCACGGATTGGCCGACGAAGATGGTGCGATCGGCGCCGGCATTGACCGCCGGTCGAGGATTCACCGTGACCGTCACTTGATCCGTCGCTTTGCTGTTGTTCGCATCGGTAACGGTCACCGTGTATGTGGTGGTGGCAGCCGGCGAAGCCATGGGATTGGCAGCGCTCGGATCATTCAAGCCATTTACCGGCGTCCAGCTAAATGTCAACACGCCCGTGCCGCCGGAACCCGTGGGCGCGCCGCCAATGGTCGCGGACTGGCCAAAACAAATCTCCTGATCCGCGCCGGCATCGGCGATCACCGGAATCGGCATGACGTAGAGCACCAAACCGTCGTGATCGGAAGCCCGCAGCGGCGTGGCGCCATCCGACTCCAGATTTTCCGCGGCATCGGAATTTCCGCGTGCATACGCCACCTCGGTTATTGCCGGATTTAGTGTTTGCGAAACCAGCGCATGGTCAAGCACTTGCGCGCTGCCGTTGAAATTGAACGAATATTGCTCCGCTGCCGGCAACGCGAGCACCTTGTTGATCAGATCCGGATTCACTTCGTCGGTGCCGGGAATGAGCGCCTGGCTGGCATCCGATGGCGTGCCCATGATCTGGCCGAGCACATCGACATAGCCGTCGGTAAACTGAAACGCATTAAAATCCCCCGTGACCACGAGATTGATGAACGGTTTGCTATTTTGCAAACGTTGCACGATTCTGGCAACTGAATCCGCCTGCGTGTGGCGTTTCAAGCGCACGCGATTGCCGCTAACCGGATCATCGATGTCATTTAGGGAACGTTGATGCACGCACAGCACCGAAATCGCGGTGCCATTCGGCAGGTTGGCGTCGAGCAACAGCGGCGGCCGGTCGTGCAGCAGCGAGCCGTCAAATGTAAAGATATCCGTTTTGCCAAATTGCGTCACCGAGTTCACGGTCACCGTGTTGCGCACGAGAAAGCCGACATCGATCCCGCCGACATCATTGCCTTCGAGGAGATACGGCGTGTACGTCAACGACGCGTCGTCGGTGTTAATCTTATTCGCCAAATCTTGCAGCACGGCGAGCTTTTCTGCCTCTTGCACGGCGAGAATGTCCGGCGCGCCGAGCAGCGTGCGAATGTAAAGCGAAAGCTTGTTCAGCTTGGTCGCATACTCCAGTGACGTCGCCACATCATCGCCGCCCGGATCATTGATGGTGTCGTAGAGCAAATGCAAATTGAGCGTCGCCACCGTCGATTCGCCCGGGTTGCGGGTCCGCACCGGCCGCGGCAGCATCGCCGCATTGATGGAATATTGCGTCGGCCAAAACTCGTAGCCGCTGAACTCAAAACCCAAGACGCCGGTGGCGGAGAAAGTGGAGCCGGCGGGTATCGACAAATTCGGCTGGCCGAGACGGTCCGGGTCGAATTCGAAAATTTCCGGATTGCCATCCCACACCGGCAGTCCGGACAGGCCCGGATATTCAATGCCCGGCTCGCGGAACGGACGATTGGGCCCGGCGACGATAAACACCTCGGCGAGGGGATCGGAAGCAAAAAACTGATTCGGCCCGGCGACGACGCCGTTGGCGATTTGGATGAGCATGCCCTCGAAGCGCTCATATTCCGTGGCCGCTTGCGGTTGATTCGGCGACGGCGTGAACGCATCAAGCGGCACGGGCGCCGGCAGCGAATTTCCGGAGGAAACCACCGTTACGCTCGGGCTGTTGCTGTATTCGGTGAAATCAAAAAATTCGATGACCTGTCCATAAACATTAACCAAATCTCCCACATTCACCGCTGGGGCTGAATTGGTAAAGACAAAAATGCCGTCGGAAGTTTGTGCATCATTGTCGGTTCGCGCCGCCGGGGTTTGCATGGTAAAGCCGTTCGAGGCCGTCGCGGTCACCACGTTGTTTTGAGTCGGCACATATTGCGTGGCAAACGGCGAAGCAAGCCCCGAACCTTGAATCTGCCAAATTTCCCGCGGCACATTGGTTCCGCCCGGCGTGGGCATTTGCTGAACATACGTTGAAGTGCTGCGGGCCCCGCCGCCATCGGGAACACGCGCAATCGCTTGGTCGGGTGCGCTGCTGAAAGTGCCCTCATTCACTTGCGGTTGGCCGGAATTCAGCAGCACCAAAAGACCGGGATCGTCGGCATCATCGGTGTCATAAACCACGGCGTCGATCAAGTTGGCCGTTGTCACCGGCGTATTGTTTGGAAAATCGGAGGCGTTGCCAAAATAAATCGCCACCGCGTCCGCGCCGTTCTGCAGCAAGTTGCCAGCGAAGGTCAGACCGGGCGCGGGAAGCACACCGCTGTTGCCCAGCAAGAAAAAACCGGCAGCGTTGGTGGTTTTGCCATCGAGATCGAACGCCGCATAAGATAGATCGTTGCTGCCGTTGTAAAAAACGACAACGAGGCCATCGAGTGAGGTGTTGCCCGCGCCGCCGTCATACAGTTCCACAAACTCCAGCGCGTCGGTGCCGGGCGTATCGGCATTGAGCTCGTTAATGCGAATCGGGCTGGTCACCACGCTGGCGAGCGTTGTAAAGCTGAAGACCGAATTCGCTGTCATGTTGTCGGGCGGATCGTTCGCATCTTGATCCGTCACATTGGCTGCAAAAATGGTAACCGTCACGGTTTCACTGTTGGCGAAATCGACATCCGGGTTGAGTGTAAAATTTTGCGGGCCACCGCTCACCGCCGCCGTGTGCGCGCCGCTGATTGACCCGCTGAGGCTGAACCAACTGCCGGTCACATTGACGGCTTCGTTGAAATTGATGAGAATATCTGCGTTGGTCGTGACATTGGCGGCGCCATTGGTTGGTGTCGTGCTGCTGACAAAGGGCGCGGCATCACTGGTCAAATGTGACCCCAGTCCGCCGAAGGTATCGGTTGCAAAACCATCCCATTCAACGGCCGGATCGAAAGCATCGGCGCCATTGGTATCGCCAGCCAGTATTGAAGCTTTGCGGCGCAGCGTGTTGTCGGCGGTGGAAGTCAAGCCGGTTCCCCACTCCGTGCCCGGATCAAAACCAATTTGGCCGATCACGTCGATGATCACCCCGCCTTTGCGCAGCACCACGGCGTCATCACCGTTATACCACGACGCGCTGGAAGTCTGGTCGGCTTGCGCCAAAATGGTCGCGTTGGCCAAAGCTTGCGCCAGAACATAAACATCGCCATTGACGACGCTGCCGGTCAAGGCGATGGTTGTTCCGGCGGTGGCGCTGCCGTTGAAATACATCTCGATCACATAGCCGCCAGTGGAGAGATTGATCGCCGCGCCCGTGTCATTGTAAATTTCCAATGCTTTGTTGTTTGAAGTCCCCTCGATATATTCGGAAAAAAACAATTCGGTTTGGGCCCGGCTTGGAGTTGAGAAAAACAACAGGCCCGCAGCAAGACATAATAGCATTCGTTTCATTTGGTATCTCCCGGATGGTGAACAATCAGCCCAAATCATGATGTTAGCATCGACCCAATAGCACACCATTCATGGCGCGGTCATCGTCAATTCTTGACAGGAGATTGGAATAAAAAACCTTGAGGTGGAGAGAGCGAGACAGCCCTGCTCGCCTTAACGCCGGTATGTACGGACAAAAGGGAAAAACTGCGGAGAAAAATTTTAACGTAATGGCAACAGCATCGTTTTTACTTTGGCATGGGACAGAGCGCAAAGCGCAGCAACCAGTAATCAGTGTTCAGTGATCGTAAACTGTTTCACTGAATACTGATTACTGGACACGGCGTTATTCGTAATGCAACGCTTCCGCCGGTTGCACGCGCGTCGCCAGCCAGCTTGGGTATAAGCCCGCGGTTAGCGTCAAACCATAAATCACCAACAATGCCAAAACCATGCCGATGAAATAAACCGTGGGGCGGATGAAGCTAATCAAATCGAGCAAAGGAAATTGGACCACCAGAAAGACGCCCAAGGCAAGGCCGAAAGATGACAGCACCAATAGCTCACCTAAAATTTGTTTGTAAATGTCGCGGGTTGCCGCGCCTTTCGCGCGCCGTAATCCGATTTCCTTGATGCGCTGGGTGACGCTTTGCCAAAGCACGCCGACCAAGCCGAGGCCGACCATCAGCATCAAAAAGCCGGCGATCAGCCCGAGAATGATGAGCGGAAGGAGGCGAAACTTGAAAGCCGTTTCACGCATGTGCGTTATCGGCTGAACCTCGAACGACCATTCTTTGGCCACCGCTTGCAGCTTGGCAATCAGCTTTTCCTCAAATTCGGCGGTTGTGCCGGGCTGCAATTTGATCAAGAGATTGGCCGGCGGCCGGTTATTCGGATCGTCCAAGCGCTTGCGCTCGAAGAGATAATTGCCCAAACCGGCGAACTCGCCGTCTTTCCGGAAATCGTTAACGACGCCGATGACGCGAAAATCATCGCCGCCCGAAGTCCACGGTTTGTACGGTTGATTAAGCGGATCCTCGTTGCCAAAAACCTCGCGGGCCAACCTTTGATTGATGATCACCGGCCTCCAATTCAAGGCATCGTCACCTTTGTCGAACCAACGCCCCTGCACCAATTGCACACCCAAAACTTTTTGAAAATCATCCGTGACTTCGTTGACTTCCATCTCCACGCGTTTGCCATCGTAGATATTCACTGACGTGCGATTGCCCAAACTATACGGCGCGCTATGGGCTCCCGCGGCGATTTCGATTTCCGGAAAATCCTGCAGGGCCAGATAAAGCTGCCGCGTCGTATTCACCATCTCCGGCGACCACACGTCGTCCGTTCCCTTTCTCATATCGATGCCGATATTCCAGACATTTTCATAGGAAAAACCCAGTGGTTGATTATAATTGTCCGCATAATAAACGCCCAACGTGATCACTGCAAACATGACGATGAAGGAAAAGAAAATCTCCAGCATGATCAATAAGTTGGAGCGCTTGCGATTCCACACGAGTTTGAAAAGATGTTTGAGCATAAATTTTTCCAAATTGATCGTAAATTTTAAATTGAAAATATTCAATTTTAAATTTGCAATTACAGCCGCACGGCATTATAAACTCTTCCCGCGCAGCGCCTCAACCGGGTGCAGGCGTGACATTTTCCATGCCGGATAGACGCCGGAAAACAGGCCGAACACGATTGCGACCGCCAGGCCATAAAAGAAAATACGATAATTCATTTCGAATACGGCATACTGTACGAGGCCGCTGTTGGTCAGCATCTGCAAAATCAGCAGCGCACCGGCAAAGGCAATCGCGCCGCCCACCAGCGTCAACACCAGATTTTCCACGACGAATTGTCCGACCAGCCGCCAGGAGGAAGCGCCGAAGGCTTTGCGCACGCCGATCTCGGCAGCACGCTCCATGATGCGACTGACGTTGATGTTGATGAGGTTGATCGTCGGCAGCAGCATGAAGAGCAACATCAGCACCAGCAGCAGTATGAACAACGGCGCGGAATAATCACCGGCGATGCGATCTTGTGTAAACAGGCCGCGCCCGACGGCCTCAAACAACGTCTCCGCCGCGGTGATCACCCGATTGAACTCCGTCGGACTGGGAATTTCCACCGTTGGCAGCAAACCTTGCAGCTCTTCTTTGATCTTGGGAACATCGGCGCTGTTCTTTGCCAGGATGATGGCTAAAAAATTGCCGGACTGGTCACGCAGGTAGGCATTCGATTTTGCCGTGCTGAGCGGCACCCAGACATCGGCAAATGAGGTGACGCGAAAGATCGGGACATTTTCCACCACGCCGATGACGCGAAAACTCTGCCCATCCACCTCCATGGTTTTGCCCACCGCCGGCTGCCCATCAAAAAGGGCCTGTCGCGTCGCAGCGTTGATCACCGCCACCATATTCGCCTCCTTTTCATCCTGCGCCGTGAACGGGCCGCCCTCAATGAATTCAAAATCAAAAATTTTCCAAAACTGACCATCGGTGCGTTTCAGGAACAAACTATTTTTTACGCCATTCTTGAAGGCGTTCACCGAGCGTTGCATGGAATAAATCGAGACGTCTTCAGCGCTGGTCAGCGTGCGCACATAACGATCCAAAAACCAGTAAGGCGACGGCCCCGTGCGCGCAAACCCTTTTTCCGAATTTTCGATGCGAACGGTATAGATGCCGAGCATCCGATCGGTTTTGATTTCCGGCACCAACGGGCCGAACGCATGATCGAACATCGCCGTTGCCACCATCAGCACCACCAGCGTGAAGCTGATGGCGAACAGGCTGATGAAGGTGAAAAATTTTCTTCGCAGCAAAACTTTAAGGGCTATCTTCAAATAATTTTTGAGCATATTCACTCCTGCAAAGTTACCGGAGTGATGGATCAATGGATTTTTGGATTATTGGAGTTTGTAACTCCGCAATTCCATTGAACCAACTATCCATCAATCCAAAACTCCAACAATCCGCAACTCCGAGTTTAGTTTACCTGCCGTCCATCAAACAGCCGCACAATCCGCTCGGTCTTCTCGCCGAGGCGCGGATCATGCGTCACCATCACCACTGTGGTTTTTTCGTTTTTATTCAAATCCATCAGGATGTGCATAATCTCGTCGCCCATTTGGCTGTCGAGATTGCCGGTCGGCTCGTCAGCCAGCAAAATTTTCGGTTTGCCGACAATGGCGCGCGCAATCGCCACGCGCTGCTGCTGGCCGCCGGAAAGCTGCGAGGGGAAATGAAAGGCGCGCGAAGTGAGGCCGACGCGATCCAACGCCTGCAGCGCCATCTTGCGCCGCTCGCCGCCGGAGAGACGACGATACAGCAACGGGATTTCGACATTGTCCACGACACTGAGATCGTTGATGAGATGAAAACTTTGGAAGATGAAACCGAGATGCTCGTTGCGCAGCTTCGCCAACTGCTTGTCACGATAGCCGTTGATCGCCGTGCCGTTGAGCTGCACCCCGCCCTTCGTCGGCGCATCCAACAAGCCGATGATGTTGAGCAGCGTGCTTTTGCCGCATCCCGATGGTCCCATCACCGCGATGAACTCGCCTTCCCGCACTTGCAGATTGATGTTATTGAG
>JAJVHT010000015.1:0-1393 GCA_022072515.1 bacterium | reverse complement strand
CACGAATTACAAACACCTCCTGATCGCCTTCGCCGTTGACGAATTGGCCCTTTTTGATGCGCAGTGCATTTTCTTTTTGCGCCGTGATGATGAACACATCAACGCGCAGATTCGAGCGCAAAAGCCGGCTGGATTTGTCGGTCAGGCTCACCTGCAGCGAGATGATGCCGTTTTCAATCGTGGGCAGAATGCTCGCGACTGTGCCGGCCAAATAATCTTCATTGACTTTGACCTTCACCGGCAAGCCCACCACCACCCGCGTCGCGTGAATTTCGGAAACCGTCGCGTCGACACGAAACGCATTCAAATCGGCAATTTTGGCGATCACCTCGCCCTGGCGAATGGTCGCGCCTTCCTGTGAAACCGCCCACGTCAGCACGCCCTCACGCTCGGCTTTGGTGGAAGCTTGTTCCAGTTGATGGCGAACTTCCGCGCGTTCATTCTGCAAAATTCGCAACTCGGTGACAATCCCCTCGAGTTGGTTTTGCAAAGATTGTTGTGTGTTGCGAATCGAGATTTCAAGCTGCTGCAATTCGAGATTGGCAATGTCTTCTTCCAGCTTCGTTTGGCGCATTTGCTCTTTCGAACTGCCGCCGATTTCGAACAGTTTTTGTTGTTGCTCGGTTTTGGATTTGAGAAATTCCAGTTTGAGCTTCTTGATCTGCAACTGGGTTTGCAAATCCGTGATGGTTTTTTCCAAATCGATCGCCAGGCGTTTCTGCTCGTTCTCCTTGAGCATGATTTGGTCGTTGAGTTTCTCCAACGCCAATTGGGTCGCGCTGACCTCCAATTCCAAAATCGGCTCGCCTTTCGTCAATTTCGCGCCGAGTTTCTTGAGAATTTTGAGCACACGCGTTTCAATCGGACTCGGAATCACCTGCTCGAACTCCGGCACCACCGTGCCTGACGCGGAGATCGTCGCCTCAATTGGCCCGCGATCGACTTTCGCGGTGCGAATGCGGTTGCGGTTGAGTGAAGGTGAAATCCACCCCGGCACCCAAATGAAGATGGCCACCACCACCGCCAGCGCAATGGAACCTTGCACCACGCGCTTGGTGAGTTGCTGCCTAAGAAAAGTTTCGTCGAGAGGGCGATCCATGTTCTGATTTCGGATTTATGATTACGGATTGCGGAATCACTGCGTTTAAATTTTGCCTTTTTGATCATCAACTAACGCAAAGGGTGTTCCAGAACGCAGTATTTGATTTTAAAAGAATTAGAGGGATAAACGAGACGTGGACCGTTCATTTCCGAACGGTGGGTGTACGGAAGCGGAAAATGCTAGTTCAAGGATGGAAAAAAATATAAGTATTTCCTCCAGTTCCCAACAAACGCCTGGATTCGTCACGCTGAAAATAATATTCCGGCAAACCATCGTAAAAGACAGAACGGT
>JAJVHT010000097.1 GCA_022072515.1 bacterium | reverse complement strand
CACCTGCTGCCGAATATTCCCAACAAAATGATCATGACGGTTGCCATGAACATGGTTTCGCCCAAGTAGGGTTCGTAAATATGAACTTTAGCTTTTTCTGTCTTCATAAGAGTCGATCCAATGCTTCTTCCACCTTCTCCACCGCGATCACTTCCATGCCCGCAATCGGCGCCAAGCCCTTCGCCGCGAGTTTGGGAATTACAGCCTGTTTGAAGCCGAGCTTCGCGGCCTCGGTGAGGCGCTTGTCGATTTGCGGCACAGCGCGAATCTCGCCGCCGAGGCCGACTTCGCCGATGACCATCGTGTGCGGATTGACAATGCTGTTTTTAAGCGAGGAGGCCACGGCCACCACAACCCCCAAATCTGCCGCTGGTTCTTCGAGATCGACGCCGCCGGCGACATTTAAAAAAACATCATGTGTGCCAACCCGCAGCCCAACCCTTTTTTCAATGACTGCAAGCAATAACGCGAGACGTTTCACATCAAAACCATTCGCGGTGCGCTGGGGCAAACCGTAGCTGCTCGGCGTGAGCAGGGCTTGCACCTCGACAAGAATCGGGCGCGAGCCTTCCATCGTACAGACGACGACGGAGCCGGAAATGTTCTCCTTGCGCTGCGCGAGAAAAATTTCCGAGGGATTGGTCACTTCGCGCAGGCCGAGTTCGTGCATTTCAAACACGCCGATCTCGCGCGTGCTGCCGAAGCGATTTTTCACCGAGCGCAAAATGCGGAAGAAATGATCGCGGTCGCCTTCGAATTGCAGCAGCGTGTCGACCATATGCTCCAGCGTTTTCGGGCCGGCGAGATAGCCTTCTTTCGTCACGTGGCCGATGAGAAAAATCGGCAGGCTGTGCTGCTTGGCCAAATTCAAAAATGCCAGGGCACATTCGCGCACCTGGCTGATACTACCCGGCGCGCTCTCGAACTCATTGCGATACATCGTCTGAATCGAGTCAACGATGATCAATTTCGGTTTGAGTTTCTGCACTTCGTCGAGAATGAGATCGAGATTGGTTTCCGAGAAAATGAACAAATACAGCGAGTCAAGCCCGAGCCGCTGCGCGCGCATTTTCGTCTGCCGCGCCGATTCTTCGCCGGTGACGTAGAGCACGCAAAAATCCGGTTTCGCCAGCGCCGCCGCTTCCTGCAACATGAGCGTCGATTTGCCAATGCCGGGATCGCCGCCGACTAAAATCAACGAGCCGGGAACAATGCCGCCGCCGAGCACACGGTTAAACTCCTGGCTGCTGCAACTGATCCGCGCATTTTCATCGTGCGCGATTTCCGCGAGCGGCAGCGGCTTTTCGCGCTCCAGAACTTTGATGCCACCGCGCTTCGGCTCCGGCGCGCTTTTCTCTTCGACAAAGCTGCTCCACGCGCCACAGGCCGGACATTTGCCAATCCAGCGCGGGCTTTTGTGGCCGCAGGATTGGCAGACGTATTCGACCGAGGTTTTTTTGGTGAAACGGGGCATGGCTTTGATTTACTGGATTGTTGGAGTCTTGGAGAGTTGGTTTGCTGACCGGACGCATTGAGCATTACTCGAGAAATTCAGTAATCCCTCAACCCATCGATCCCACAATCCATCAATCCGGTTTTTAATCTATTTGCAACGGCCCCTCCGCGCGGCCTTCGATGAACTGCCGCACCACGGGATGATTGGTGTTGCGCACTTCCTCCGTGGTGCCGGTAAAAATGACCTGGCCTTCATGCAGCATGGCGAAACGGTTACCGACTTTATATGCGCTGGTCATGTCGTGCGTGACGACGATGGAGGTGACACCGAGTTTCTGGTTGCATTCGATAATGAGATCGTTAATTGCATCGGAGGTGATCGGATCGAGGCCGGTGGTAGGCTCGTCGTAAAGCACAAATTCCGGGTCCATCATCAGCGCGCGGGCGAGGCCGACGCGTTTTTTCATGCCGCCGGAAAGCTCGGAAGGTTTTAGCGGTTGCGTGTTCGGCAGTCCTACCAGCTCCAATTTTTCCGCCACCCGGCGATTGATTTCGGCTTCGTCGAACATGCGATGCTCGCGCACCCCGAGTGCGACATTTTCTTCGACCGTCATCGAATCGAACAGCGCCGCGCCTTGAAAGAGCATGCCGAATTTGCGGCGCAGGCGGTATAAATCGCGCGTCGAGGCGGAAGTCACTTCGTCACCATCGATAAAAATTTGCCCGGCATCCGGTTTGACCAAACCGATGATGTGTTTCAAAAGCACGCTTTTCCCGCAACCGCTGCGGCCAATGATAATCTGCGACTCGCCCTTTTGAATTTCGAGATCGACGCCCCGCAGCACCGGTTTGCCGTTAAACGATTTTTGTAAGTTGCGTATTTCGATCACAGCCCAATATCAAAAAATAATCGTCGCCAAAACATAATCGTTCATCAAAATCACTGCCGAGGACAACACAAACGCTTGAATGGTGGCGCGGCCGACGCCTTCCGCCCCGCCGCTGGTTTGGAAGCCCACGTAGCAGCCGATGAGCGCAATCGTCGCGCCGAAGACCACAGCTTTGGTCAGCCCGCCGAGCAAGCTGCGCAGCTCAAAGGTGGATTGCGCGCTGTCGAAAAAAATATGCGCGGATTGACCCAGCAGCACGTTCGTGACAATGAACGCGCCCAGCAACGCCACGAAGTCCGCAAAAATCGTGAGCACCGGCGTCATGATCGTCGCGGCGCAAAAACGCGGCAGGGCAAGGTAATGCACCGGATCGATGGCGAGCGACTCTAACGCATCAATCTGCTCTGTCACTTTCATCGTGCCCAACTCGGCTGCAATCGACGAGCCGACACGACCGGCTAAAATGATTCCCGTGAGTACCGGACCAAGCTCGATAAAGATCGCTGTACTGGTTCCTGCGCCCAGATAATCCAGTGAAACGAGTCCCTCAAATTGATACGCCGCCTGCCATGCCGAAACTGCCCCGGTGAAAACGGCAATAATACTGACCAGAGGGAGAGAGTAAACCCCGATGAGCAACATTTGATCGAGAACGAGGTGACGATTCCGCCAGAGATGGATGCTGCTGCGCAGAATTTTACCCAGAAGAATGAAAATCGCCCCGCTTTGTTCGATCAACGTGATGACTAATCGTCCGACCGTGCTAATGGGACGCGCGATCTGTTCTCGTAACATCAGGGTGTGCTGTAAATCCTTTCCTCCGATTGCAGACTTCATTTAAAAATATTGATTTCTTCTCCCAAAGTCAAGTCTTCGTTGAATTTTTTCAATAAAATAGAGCTTGACAATTTTGAAAAAACTATATATATTGCCAGAGTTTTGAACTGGCACAACCTGTGCTTTCTTTCAGAAAAAGTGGTGGAGAGGAGACGGGACGTGTCGCATCTTACGGAGGTTCAATTAAGTATGGCGAGAGGCCGTGTCAAGTGGTTCAACGAAAACAAGGGATATGGTTTTATTGAACAGCCGGATGGGCAAGAGGATGTTTTTGTCCATTTTTCCACAATTCAAATGGAAGGCTTCAAAACGCTTCCGGAGGGAGCTGAAGTCGAATTTGAATTTGTGCGAGGTGAAAAGGGATTGCAGGCCACCAAAGTGGTCAAAGTTTAAGCAGTTTTTTGGAGCACGTTATGAACCCCGCGGATTTTGCCTCCCGCTTTTCTTCTTTATTTTAATTAAAGAAAATCGGGTGTCAAAGCGGGGTTTTTTATCATCTCAAAGCCACCGGAAAAATTGACGCTGGATAAAATTCAGGCATTAACCTCGAGGTTGGATCGTGTTATTTTCAGAGCGGGACATAAAAAAAATCGCAGCGGTGTTGGGTGCGGAAGCCAAGTTGCGGGGCAATAATTATCGGCTGGTGTTGGAGAACCCCGAAGCCGGGCGGCGGCTTTCTATCGAGATTTATCCGGAAGTTCATCTGAACAAAAACGGCAAGCAGTCGGGTAATTTGATTTCCATTTTCACACCCACGGCGCATTTGCAACTGCATTTTTGCACGGGCTTCGTGGTCAGCAAAATGCTCGGCGAAGTGACGTTCATCGCCGAACATCGTGGCAAGATTTCGGGATTGACGATCGAGAAAGAAACCGGCTGTTCGCTGTTTGCGAATGTGGATAACAGAGTCCTTTCCGGCGATTTGACGAGCCTCAGCCCGGAGTTGATGTCCGCCAGTATCGCCCTGTCGCTGGCGGAAACCTTGCTGCCAGAAAACAAGAAGAGCAAAAAAGAAAAAATGCTAAAAAGAAAAAATGTAAAGCCTAAAAGCGCAAGCAAAAACGTAAAACGCAAAACTAAAAGGTAAAATAAATATTGCGCGCTTGGTTTTTTGCTTTGTCGTTGCAAAGCCAGCTTTAAAATCTCGATGCGAGTAATACAGCTTTATGTTGAGGAGTTTCTCGATTATTTGCGCGCGGAGAAAAATGTGGCGCCCAACACCGTGGAATCGTATGGCTTTGATTTACGGCGTTACTTGCAATTTATAACCGCGCAAGACCTCAACGCGCCGGCCCAGATCACCAGCCGGCACGTGCGCCAGTTTCTCACCGAGCTGGTTCTCGCCGAGTATGCCACCACCAGCGTCGCCCGCCAACTCTCGGCCATTCGCATGTTTCATCGTTATCTGCTCGGCGAGCGCTACTGCGAAAATGATCCCACCGTGGCGCTGACGCTGCCGCGCCGCTCGCAAAAATTGCCCATCGTTCTCAATATTCCCGAGATTGAACAACTGCTTGCCCAACCGGAGGTCAACACGCCGCTCGGTTTGCGCGACCGCGCCCTGCTGGAGTTTGGTTATGCCACCGGCGCGCGCGTTTCGGAAATTATTGGCGTCAAGCTCGATGATCTGTTTCTCGATGAGCGTTTTGTGCGGATTTTCGGCAAAGGCTCGAAAGAACGCCTGGTGCCGGTGGGGGACGTGGCGATTTATTGGATCATCAAATATCTCGAAACGGTTCGGCCAGCTTTAGCGCGTGGCCGCGCCACGCAAAGTGTGCTGTTTCTCAACGGCCGCGGCGGCAAGCTTTCCCGGATGGGATTTTGGAAAATTCTCCGGCGGTATCTCGACGCGGCCAAGATCAAGCAGCATGCTTCGCCGCATACGCTGCGGCATTCGTTCGCGACCCATTTGCTCGAAGGCGGCGCCGATTTGCGGGCCGTGCAGGAAATGCTCGGCCATGCGAGCCTGACGACGACGCAAATTTACACCCATCTCGATCGCGCTTATTTAAAGGAAGTGCACCGCCAATTTCATCCGCGCGAAAAGGCGTTTGCGGCGAAAGTGAAAAATTGACCAAGACGCAAAATAAAAGTGGCAAGATGATTTTAACGGCTTTTTGAATTCAACAATTCTGTCACGTCATCTTGCAAACATATCAAGGTTTGCTCCAAATGTCAAATGCCAAATTTAAAACCGATGCCGGCATCGAAATAAAAAACTTCTACACCGCCGCCGATTTGCCTGAAGATTTTCAAGCCGCGCAGAAACCCGGCGAATTCCCTTTCACGCGTGGTATTTATGCCGATATGTACCGCAGCCGTTTTTGGACAATGCGCCAGTACAGCGGCTTTGCCTCGGCGCGCGAGACGAATGCGCGCTTTCGCTATTTGTTGTCGCAGGGCCAAACCGGACTTTCGGTGGCGTTTGACTTGCCGACGCAAATGGGCTATGATTCCGATCACCCGTTCGCCGAAGGCGAGGTCGGGAAGGTCGGCGTCGCCATCAGCAGCCTCGAAGATATGGAAGTGTTGTTTGACGGCATCCGTCTGCAGGACATCACGACCTCGATGACGATCAACGCCACGGCGCCGATTTTGCTCGCGCTGTACATTGCCATCGCGAAGAAGCAGGGCGCGGATTTGCGCGAAATTGGCGGCACCGTGCAAAACGATATTCTGAAAGAGTATATCGCGCGCGCGACGTACATTTATCCGCCCGCCGGTTCGATGCGCCTGGTCACGGATTTATTTGAGTATTGCACGCAACAAGTGCCGAAATGGAATTTTATTTCCATCAGCGGCTATCACATCCGCGAAGCCGGGTCGGACGCCGTGCAGGAAGTGGCGTTCACGTTTGCCAATGCGATTGAGTATGTGCGCGCCGCTGTGCAGCGCGGTTTGAATGTTGACGAGTTTGGCCAGCGCCTGTCTTTCTTTTTTAACAGTCACAATAATTTTTTTGAAGAAATTGCCAAATTCCGCGCTGCGCGCCGGTTGTGGGCGAGAATCATGCAAGAAAAATTTGGCGCAAAAAATCCGCGCGCGATGATGCTGCGTTTTCATACGCAAACGGCCGGCAGCACGCTCACGGCGCAACAGCCGGATAACAACGTCATGCGCGTGACGCTGCAAGCGCTCGCCGCCGTGCTCGGCGGCACGCAATCGCTGCACACCAATTCGCGCGACGAAGCCCTGGCATTGCCGAATGAGGAGGCGGTGCGCATTGCACTGCGGACCCAGCAGATTATTGCCAACGAAAGCGGCGTCACCGCCACGGCTGATCCGCTGGCCGGCAGTTATTTAGTCGAGTCGCTCACTGGTGAAATTGAAAAACGCGCCCAAGAGTATCTCGATAAAATCGAAATGCTCGGCGGCGCTCGACGTGCTATTGAGCTGGGCTTTTTTCAGCAAGAAATCAGCCGCCGCGCCTGGGAATATCAGCAGGCCATCGAGCGCGGCGAGAAAGTTATTGTCGGCGTTAATGCGCATCAAACGTCAGAAGAAACGCCTATGAAACTGCTGCGCGTCGACCCGGCCGTGCGCGCCGAGCAAATGGCGCGGTTAAAAAGTTTGCGGCAACGCCGCGACAATGCCCGTGTCAGCGCGTTACGCCAGCAACTCGAAAAAGCGGCTACTGAAGAAGAGAATCTGATGCCTTGCCTTATTGCCTGTGTCGAAAATTTTGTGACACTTGGCGAAATTTCCGATTCCTTAAGAAAAGTGTTTGGTGTCTATAAGCCGGAGCATTAGGGTGTAAAAACGTAAATTCCCAATCCTTTGTCACGTCGAACTGAAAAACCTTTTTGGGATCCTGAGGCTTTGCAGGCCCAATTGCATACGGCCGTGCTCGGCAAGCGCTTGATCGTTTTCAATCGCATCACCTCAACGAATGATTTTCTTAAGCGTCTGGCGCGGCGCGGTGCCGAAGCCGGAACGCTGGTGTTGGCGGACCAACAAACCGCCGGGCGCGGACGTTTGGGCCGCCCCTGGCAATCGTCGCCGCAAGTTGGCCTGTGGTTTTCTTTTATTCTGCGGCCGGCGGTCGCGCTTGAAAATATCGGCGCCTTGCCATTGGCCATTGCCGTCGTGGTCGCAGAAACTTTGTCTTCACTTGGCGGCCAGCCGTTTGCCGTCAAATGGCCGAATGATATTTTGTGGCAGCAGCGCAAAGTGTGCGGTATTCTTTGTGAAGCACAAATTTCGCCGGTGCTGGATTCTCACGCCGTTGATTATATCGTTGCCGGCATCGGTGTCAACGTGAATCAGCACGAGCGTGATTTTCATTCCGCCTGGGGCGGCCGCGCCGCTTCGCTGGCGATAGCGACTGGAAAAATTTTAGATCGGCAAAAAATATTTTTGGAATTGGTGCGGCAGCTCGATGCCGGTTTGTTTGAAAATTTGGCAAAAAATATTCCACTCTTGCTGTGGCGCTGGCGTGCCCTTTGTCCGAATTTGGGAAAGCGTGTGAATTTACGCCACGCGCAGGAAACGGTGGCCGGCATATTCGAGGATATCGGCGCCGGGGGGGAGTTGATTCTGCGTTTGGCAGATGGACAATGCCGCGCATTTGCGGCCGGGGAAGTGTCGTTGGTGAAATAACATTGCATGTTCGTTTTCGTACTTTTACTCTTATTCTTACTCGTCGTTTTGAATTCAAAATGGTAACTATTCAGTACCGCCCGGGCGCTCAAATCTGCGTGCAAAAATAAATTCGCGCGATATAACAAATCTCAAAAATAAGCGCCCGGGCGGTAAAATAGCTGAATAGTTACTCAAAATGAATCAATAGGAGGGTGAGTCGGGGGGATGAATGGCAAATATGCTAAACGATAATGATTAACTTGGAGCCAGCTATGCTTCTTGTCGCCGATGTGGGCAACACCAACATTACCTTCGGATTGTATGAAGAAAAGAACCTGCGCGCGCAGTGGCGTCTCAGCAGCGGGGTCGCGCGCACGGATGATGAAATTTGGATTTTGATGAAAATGCTGCTGGAATCGGAAGGTTTCGGACTGAAACAATTAAGCGGCTTTGCGCTCAGCTCGGTCGTGCCGAATGTGACCGCGGTGTTCGAGCGCGTCGGCGTGAACCGTCTCAAAGTGCCGCTCGTCAACGTCACGGCCGATCTCGACACCGGCATCAAAATTCTCTATGAGAATCCGCAGCAAGTCGGCGCCGATCGCATTTGCAACGCCGTCGCCGGTTTCGCGCGCTATGGCGGCCCGCTCGTCGTCGTCGATTTTGGCACCGCAACGACGTATGATGTGATCAATGCCGAGGCGGAATATCTTGGCGGCATAATCGCGCCCGGCCCGGAAACGACGGCGGAGATTCTGCATCGCGCCGCGGCGAAACTGCCTAAAGTGGCGCTGCGTTTTCCGCCGGAATTGATTGGCCGCACCACGGAAACGAGCATCCAATCCGGTTTGATGTACGGCGGCGTGGAAATGGTCGAAGGCCTCAATCGCCGCTTCAAAAAACTTCTCGGCCCCGCCACCAAAATTATTGCGACCGGCGGTTTGGCCTCCGTTTTGATTGAGCATTTGACCACGGTGGAAGCGGTTGAGCCGGCGTTGACGCTCGACGGCCTGCGCTTGATTTTTGCGCGCTGTGCGCCGAAGTAATGTTGCGGCACCAGCAAAGTGAAAATTGTCCTTGCTGGCACTGGTGAGAATTTCCAAATTTAAAATCACACACAAGCAGCGTGTCCCAACGCGCCTTTCCCACGTTCATGGAACGGGAGGAAAATCGATGCACGAAAACGCCACCTTGCCACCAAAAGAAAAATGGCCGTGGGCTCGACCGGCCATTTTTAATGTTCCCCTCATTATCGCGTTGGTGCTGCTAACGATAATCGGCAGCGTGGGCGCCGTTTTAACCATTGCGTTTTATCGTTACGAAAAGCAGGAACTAACGCAATACGTCCGCGCCCCGTTTATTGCCTTAGCCGACGGCCTGGCCCCGCTCGTGCGGGAAGCTTACCGCCGCCGCAATTACGATCTCTTGCAAAACACATTACAAACGTTCGCGGCGCAGGGTGAAATTGCTTTTGCTCTGGTGGTGGATGCCGACAGCGTGATTGTCGCCAGCATGTTGAACACGTGGCAAAATCGGCCGTTTCGTGAGTTTGGGAAGGAACGGCAGTTGGAGCTGGTGGAAATTCCTCAACCCAATACGACGACGACGTTTTTTCGCGAGTTGCCGGCGCAACATCTGTATCTCATTGATCGCCAATTTCACGAGGCCGTCGCGGATACCGATAGCGCGAAATCTGCCGGCACGCTGCGCGGCCGCTTGTTGCTTGGCTATGACAGTCGATTTGTCGTGTCGCGCGCCGCTGAACGCTGGCGCCAGGTTTTGCTGCTCGGCGGATTGATTCTACTCGCCGGCGCCCTCGCGTTTTACCTGGTCGTGCATATTTTCTTGATTCGGCCGCTGCGGTCGATGAGCCGGGTGATGAGCGAAGTGACCGAGGGCAATTTGACCGCCCGCTGTCCGGACGCCACCGGCCTGCCGGAGGTAACGAATTTGATACGCCGATTCAATGATATGCTGGCGGTGCGTAAAGTCGTGGAAGAAACCCTGGCTTATTCCGAAGCGCGTTTTCGGTCTGTGGTCGATGCGGCGCAGGATGCGATTATCGCGGTTGATTCGCAACAGCGTTTGGCTTTTTTTAATCGCGCCGCGGAGCGCATTTTTGGTTATGCACCGGCGGAAATCGCGGGTCATGCCGTCGCGCGTCTTTTCCCGGTTGCGGCGGCGCAGGCCTTCGCACGGCTCATGCAAAATCATGCGGAGGTTGCAACCCCCGGCGCCGGCCAGGTCTACGAATTGCAAGCCCAGCATAAAAATGGAACGCTTTTTCCCATTGAATTAACGATTGCGGCAACCGGACGAATTCCCGCCGGCGCCCATGCCGCCGCAATCGTTTATACCGCGGTGATTCGCGACGTGACGCTGAAGAAACGTACGAGCGAAGAAATGCAAAAATTGCAGGAACAGCTTTTTCAAGCGCAAAAAATGGAAACCATCGGCACGCTCGCCGGCGGCGTGGCCCATGACTTCAACAATCTTTTAGTCGGCATTTTGGGAACAGCCTCTTTGATGAAAGCCACGGTGGACGCAGAAAGTTTACTGCAAGAGCATATTCAAACCATCGAACAAGCCGCGCTGCGGGCGTCGGAACTGACCAAACAATTGCTCGGCTTCGCGCGCGCCGGCAAATATGAAGTGCGCGTCGTGAATTTGAATCACCCGCTCGAGGAACTCCTGAGGCTGATCTCGCGCACGTTCGAAAAGCGCATCACGGTTACCGCGCAGCTTGCGGAAGATTTGTGGGCCACCGAAGGCGATAGCAATCAATTGCAGCATTCTTTCCTGAACATTTGCCTCAATGCGCGTGACGCCATGCCCGAAGGCGGCGCCCTCAAACTAACGACGCAAAATTTGGCAATTGACGCGGAAAACTCGGCACGGCACTTCAATCTCGCGCCGGGAAAATATGTTCATCTGACTATCACCGACACCGGCATCGGCATGGACGCTGCAACGCAAGCGCGAATCTTCGAGCCGTTTTTTTCCACCAAAGAGCGCGGCAAAGGCACCGGCCTCGGCTTGGCGATGGTTTACGGCATTATCCGCAATCACGGCGGCCGCATCTATGTCGACAGCATCGTCAACCAGGGCACGACATTTCATATTTATCTGCCGGCCACGACAACCCAAGCCGCCGTCTCCAAACCCGAACCGCCGCGCGCAGCGCCATTTGGCCATGAAACCATTCTGCTCATCGATGATGAACGCGTCATTCTCGATGTGGCGAGCCGCATTCTCAAGCGTCTCGGTTATGTCGTGCTGCAAGCGGAGAATGGAGAGGAAGCGTTACGCCTTTTTTCCGAGCGGCATCATGAAATTGCGCTGGTGATTCTCGATATGGTCATGCCGCGCCTGAGCGGGCGCGAGGTTTTCCGGCGCCTGCAAGCCATCAATCCAGAAGTGCGGGTGCTCTTGTCGTCCGGGTACAGCGCCGACGGCGATGCGCAAGCGATTTTGCATGAGGGTATCATCGGCTTCGTGCAGAAACCATATATCATGAATGAGTTGGCGCAAGCCGTAAAACACGCTTTGCAACCGCTTGAAACGGCCATCGCCGCGCCTTAAATTTTCTCCCAAACCGAAAATTTACCCTTGACATTCCAACCGGACTTTTTTATTTTGGTTTACAGATGGTTTGGTAAAGCCGCACTTTGAAAGAGGAACTCGGAGGAAGGTGGAAAAGCGGACATCCCTGCAAGCTGCTTAGTTTCGTCGCGAGCGCGTGGCCTACGGAAATGTGACGCAACTCAAAACGGAGTGGTGACGACCGATAAGGTATTAGAGGAACCGGAGTCGCTCGAGTGGCTAAGGGATGCCGCTTTTTATTTTCTGGATAAACTGACCCCGTGAAAAAAATAAAAAATTTTTTGGCAAGCCGGTTGCTGACGCGTCGGTGGTGGGGAATTTTTGGGGTGGCAGGCTTGATACGACTGGCAACGCCAGCCGGCGCGCACGATTTGAACTCCAGTTATTCGGCGGTCGTCGTCACGCCTGATAGTCTGCAAGCCGTTTTCACCTTTGATCTTTCCGACCTGACGAAAAATTTCAACCTCGATACGAATGGCGATGCGAATGTCGAACGCGACGAATTGCTCGCGGCAATGCCGGGCCTTTATGATTACGTCGAAGCCCACACGGCCATCGCCATCAACTTTTCACCGGTGAAATTGGCGCGGCGCGCCGGCGGCTTCACGCAAGATGATTTTGGCAATGTCTTCATTAATTTCAGTTTTGTCAAAATGCTGAATGCGTTGCCGGCGGAAATTTCGTTGAGCGTCGATTTCTTCGAGAAATTTGGTGCGCAACACAAGAATCTCGCCAAGGTCGTGGTCGGCGAGCAAACGCAGCAAGCCGTGTTTTCCGCCGCCAACCCCCGCGAACGTTTTGTTATCGGCGGCAAAGTTTCATTGTTCGCGCAAATGGGTGAATTTGTCAAGCTGGGCATCGAACATATTTTCCTCGGCTACGATCACCTCATGTTTCTTTTTGCGCTGATCGTTATCGGCGGGCGCCTCGGCAATTTGGTGAAAATCGTCACCGCCTTCACGGTGGCGCACAGCCTGACGCTGATTCTCGCCGCGCTGGAAATTCTGCAACTTCCGCCGCAAATTATCGAAACCGGCATTGCCTTGAGCATCGCCTACGTGGCCGCCGAGAATTTTGTGATCGCCCAATCCGATCATCGCTGGATTTTGACCTTCATCTTCGGCCTCGTGCACGGCTTTGGCTTTGCCAACGTTTTGCGCGATCTCGGCTTGCCCACCACCGGCTTGGTGCCTTCGCTGCTCGCGTTTAACGCCGGCGTTGAAATCGGCCAGCTCTGCATCGTCGCGGTGCTCTTTCCCCTCACCGTTTGGATTGCGAAACAAAAGTTTCAACGCAAAGTCGTGTTGGCCTTCTCTTCCGTGATTCTGCTCTTCGGCCTGGGTTGGTTCGTCGAACGCGCATTCGGACTGGCGTTCATGCCGCTGTAGTCTTGTTAATAAGGAATATTGAAAATTTGCAAGGAACTGAATTTTCAATGTTAAATTGGTATTGTTTAAAATCTCGTGTGCGATCATGCAAACTATTTCCGAAACCACCGTCGAGCGCACTTGGAAAAAGATGGCACAATTGGCGGATGCTGAAATGCAGCAGGTGGTCGAACGGATGGAAAAAGAGCAGCCGGAGATCATGGCTTTTCTCATGGCGGCTGATTATGACACCTTTAATCAAGACGAAAGAGAATTGGTTTTTTATCTGGGGATGGTGGTTTGGGAAATGATGCGACAAGGGACGCCGCGGCCGCAACAGGTTAGTGAAGAACGGCTCTATCAGCTTGTCGAGCGCACGGACCAAATGGTCGAATCGCTGATGGGGGAGTCGGAGGGCGATTTTGTCGCGGTGGCAACACAGGTTTTTAAAAATCATAATCAGCTCAATGTTTTGCGCTATATCGTCGAAGCCTTGTTTGAAATGGAAGAGGATGACGAAGACACCGAAATCCGCGACGACATGAAAGGGCTGATTTTTTTGAATCTCAAAACGATGGTGGAAGCGTTGGATCAGTAATTTCTCCACCGATTGCTTCAACCCGAAAACGTTTGACTTGACCGGCGAGCAGCCAATCAAGCCAATCGAGCTGCTCGAAGCTCAGCTCGATTTCAGCGAAGTTACGGCTGTCCAACGGCGACACCAGGCGAATCACGCCGCTTTCAGCCCAGCGCGCGACGTCGATAAGATCGACTTCAAACTCATTTGCCGCGAGCCGCTGCTCGTCCTCGGCAGATTTGGCGATTACAAAATAATTGAGCTGCTGGCGGAGCCTGGCACTGATAGTGAACGGTTCTGCCATGACGGGTTCGACGCTGGTGATTTTATAGCTCGGCATGAGGGGACCTGATGCAAGTTTGAATTGTTTCGTTGATTCGGTTTGCAAGATAACACGCGGGCCGGTAAACGTCAAGGAAAAACTGTTCCTGGCGACTTTGTTTGCTCAAACCTGGCGATGCCTTTTCGTTTCACACCCTTGATGAAAAAGCGCCTGAATCGGCGCACGCACGTGATGCTGCAATCTTCCTTGCGCCTCTTCCCGGAATTGCAAGGCAAGACCATCACCGTCGGTTACACCAAAGCCCATCTTGGCAGCGCGTTGATCCCGCTCAACATGGACGCCGAATTGACGATTCGGCTGAAAGTGCGCCAACTCTCCTACAACACCATCGGCCACGAGCTGATGCATTTGGTGCAGGGCCTCTCGCATTTGGATGATCCGGCCGTCAGCGAGCGCATTCCCAGCGGAGAAAAACCTTGTGATATTTGGACGCTGGCGCGCAGCGAGTTGTTTTGTGACGAGGCGCCGACGTATCTCAAACTGCCGCCGCCCATTCGCGCCCATTGGCCGCGATATGCCCGGGCAGTGCGTGCGCTTTGCGTGGCGGCGATTGCCAAGCGCGCGACGTATCGTTTGTACATCAATTGGCTGGAAGCGCAGATTCACGAATTGACTCAGCAAAATTTGGAAAGTATGAAATCCGGTGAGCAAATGCAGTTGGCATTCTAAGCGGAAATTAAAATGAACAAGAAGATTTGTGCTTTCGTTTTTTCGCTTTTGCTGATTTCTCCGGTTGGGGCCCAGCCGGAAAATTGGCAATTGGTGCGCGACAAAACCGCCGCGAAACTGCGGGAAAGCGGGGACGGTGTACGTGGGACGCTGGGATATTGCGGGCTTGATTTAACCAGCGGCGAGCGCTTTGCCTTTAACGAAAATTTCGTTTTTCCGCAAGGCAGCGCCATTAAAATTCCAATTTTGATGGAGGTTTACAAACAAGCCAATACCGGCAAATTCAAACTCACGGATTTGCGGTGGGTGAATAAGGCCGAGCAAGTCGGCGGCAGCGGTGTGCTGGTGGAATTGGGCGATCACACCTCGCAGCTCAGCATTCGCGATCTCGCCATTTTGATGATCGTTTTGAGCGACAACACGGCGACGAACATGCTGATCGAGTTGGTGGGAATGGAAAACGTCAACAAAACTTTAGCAACGCTTGGCCTCACGCAAACTCGTTTACAGCGCAAGATGATCAGTTCGGCAGCCTCGGGCAGGGGCGAAGAGAATCTTTCGACCCCAGCAGAAGCCGCGCGCCTTATGGAGCTTCTCTATCGCGGCGAGTTCCTGAATCAGCAAGTGTGTGATGAAATTTTGACCATTTTGAAGAAGCCAAAATCGGGCAGCATTAAGTCCGGGCTTCCATCCGATATTCCCGTGGCATTCAAACCTGGCGGCATTCCCGGCGTTTCCACCGAATGGGCGATTGTTTATTTGAAAGAGCGGCCTTACATCATCGTCGTGATGGAAAATTATGCTCTTGGCGACGAAGCCACGACCGCCATGAAAGCAATCTCGCGCACGCTGTATGATTATTTCTGGCGGCTGGGGAACGCCACGCGCTACGGAACGTATGTGGAGCCGGGGTTGATCAAGTAATGTCGGCACATTCGCCTGGCTTAAGGAATTTTTTCTGCATCAATTCTCACCAGCGGCTCTTTCCGGAACGGGCCGCCGCCAATGATGAACCATTCAACCGGAAATTTCCTCTCGTGGGCGATGACCAGATCTGATACCGTGGCGCCGGCAGGAACCTTGAAAGTACGCCGGGTGGTCACAGATTCCTGCGGCTGCAGCAGCACATTCAGGGGGATGGCCGTGGAGTCTGGCAACGGATCGTAGCGACGTCCGAAAGTATCACTCAGATAAATCACAAGTTCATTTTCGCTTTGAGCCACTCGGCGGGCGCGATTGGCAAGATGAAGGCTGGCGATGTAGTTGGCCTCCGATGGGGAAACCGTCCGTTCTATATTTTCGACCGTGATACACCAATCATCAAAACACAGGGGTTCGCCAAGGCGCAATAATCGGCGGGGCGCGGCCAACGACACGATGAGCACAATTCCCAAATAGATGGCCGCGCCGATCGCGTAACGCCGAAGGATGGCCATGGCGCGTGTGCGGCGGCCGCGCAGAGCCGCGAGCGCCGCAAATGCAAGGGTGATCACGCTGGTTAAGAATAGAAGAATGAACAGCAGGTCAAATATGCTCATGTCGTTTTATCCTTGCCGGATTCCTTTATTAAATTGGTCTGCGTCTTGGCAAACATGAATAGCCGGGCCGGTTTCATGTATTGCGTGAAATGATTTTATAAAGCAGCAACAAGAAAAGAGCTTTCGCGCCGAGATTGTTTTTTTCGGCAACTAAGGTTAATTTCTCTTTTTTGAAGCGCCCCGGCAATATTTTTTGACCGATCTCAATGACGGGAACCAGCATTAAGAGATACGCCAGAATAAACACCGGCCAGTTGAACCCCGCCTTGCGGGGCAGGACTTGCCGCACGGCTTCGACGCCGCCATCGATGACGCGAATCGCATCGGCCATGAAAACCAGCAGCGCCAGGACGCAGCCGCTCAAGTTGAAAATCCATGCCCAGCGCGAGGGCCAGAGCGGATGGTCGTGATCGCCGAATTGGGTCACCACGGAGCCGAAGATGATCATCAGCGCGGCAATCAGCATCGGCGCGAGCACCGGCCCCCACCACGGCAGCGGCAGCAAAAATAAAATATCCCAATCCCATAGCGAATGCGGCCAATCGATGATGATTTTCAGAAACACATAATACAAAATATCCCATACGCCGAATGCGAGAAACGCATAGCCCCATTTCTTCTCGCGCGTTTGGCCGGCCAGCCAGCCGACAGTGCACAACATAATCAGCGTGGCAATTTCACGAATCAATTCAACCTCGCCCAACTTGGGCACAAATGGCAGCGGATTGGCTTGATAAGGCTCCAGGCGGTTGACCAGCGTGCGCAGATCAACCACGAGCGCCGATTCGACCCAGGCCATAGCGGCGGCAAACAGAACGACGAGGAGCCAACGTTTTTTCTCCGAGTGCATGGAATTGCTCACTTCGAAATTGAAACACGACGATTCATTCGCCATAGTTCGCTAATTTTCCAGAACCCCATCATCCCCAATACATCACAAGTCAGAATGAAAATGGCCGCAGCGATTTGGCGTCTTTGTTGAAGCCAAAGGAGTATGCCAATTATAGGAAATAAGGCCAACCCGCCAAAGGTCGCGGCGAGCATGAGCCGATCCAATAGTGGATTGGCCAGCGTTTGGTTAAAGAACGTCAGCAGGGCGCGATCCATGTTTCATCCTGTTTTGTTGCAATCCTCAACTTCCCAAATTCAGTCATTGACTTTTATACGTGCAAAATTAAGGGAGTTGTTTTGCTGTCATCGATCAGCGTAGTGTCTTTGAATTTGCCATTGGATTCACGAGAGGGCGCGGGCGGCGCCGTCTCGGTGACGCGGCCGAAGCGGCGCTCGCGGCAGCGGAAGTCTTGAATGATCGCCGCAAAATCGTCGGCGGTAAATTCCGGCCACATTTTTTTGATGAAAAACAGCTCGGCGTAGGCGCATTCCCACAACAGAAAATCGCTCAAGCGCTGCTCGCCGCCGGTGCGGATGAGCAGGTCGACATCCGGCCCGCCGCCGGTGCTGTGATCGACGTGGGCGAGCCATTGCGAAAATTTCTCGCGTGAAATTTCTTTTGCGCCGTGGAGCTTCGCGGCCGCGCGGAGAATCGCATCGCGCGCCGAATAATCAACGGCCACCCGCAGATGCAGCAAATCCCCTTTCACCGTGGCCGCTTCGACGGTTTCGATCAAATCGACGATGGCAGGCTGGAAGCGATCACGGCGGCCGACGATGTTCAAGCGCACGCCGTTGTCAACGCAGCGTTTGGCTTCCGACAATAAATAGGCGCGAAATAATTTCATCAGCGCGCTCACTTCTTGCGGGGGGCGCTGCCAATTGTCCGACGAAAACGCGTACAGCGTCAAGGTGGTGATGCCGAGATTCGGCGCCGCTTCGACGATTTGACGAACGACTTCGGTGCCGGCGCGATGGCCGGCGACGCGCGGCCACCCGTGCGCATTCGCCCAACGGCCGTTGCCATCCATGATGATGGCGACATGCAAACCCGAGGGTTTGAGTTTTTCAGTGCTTGTTTTCATACTGTGATCTCTGGATGATTGTCCTGATGATGATTCCGATCCTCCTCAGTGCATCGTGCAAAGCTGGGATGACCGGCGTGTATAAATTTTGATTACATATTGGCAATGAAAAATCGAATCATTTGTTTCTCACCGTGGCGCCAATTTTCCGCAAAAACTCGCCGCAATAGACGCCGATGAAGGCGGGGATAAACGTCGGCACGGCCTTGAGGAAATTCAAACTCACTGAGTCGAAAACGCGTCTGGTTAGAAAAACGATGTACACGCAACCACCGATGATCAACGCCCAGCGCCAGACGCGTTGTGGTTGGATGAAACTGAGCAAGGCGCCAAAAAACGTCAGCAGCAAGCCGGTGATGAACAGATGAAAAGGCCCGCCGCGTGAATCGATATAAGCCGTAAATAAGCCCGACAGAATGGCGAGCGCGGTAGCCAAGAAGTTTTGAAATTTTTGCGAGATCATATAGAATTAATCGAATGACAGTGGAAGACCACTAAGCACCCACAACGCCCAGGCGATGGCCAAAACCGAGACCCGGGCGATGGATTCGCGGAAGATGTAGACCCACGGCTCCGATCGGCCTCGCCACTGCCGGAAGCCGACCACGGCAAGCATGAGTAATGTCACAATGTTCCAGCCGAGTACGGCGTAGCGGTTCGGGGTCAGACCGAAATTAAACGTGCGGCTGGCGATCGCCGCCAGAGCATAGACGTTGAGGAACAAGGTTAACCCCACCAAGGCCTGGACGGCATAGCGCAAGATCTTATCGTGGCGCGGGGATCGCTCCTCGACTGGGCCTGATACGACAATGGTGAGCAGAACCAAAATGGCCAGGATGGTGGCGTTATAAACAATCAGGACTTCCCGCTCCTGAAATGGCCGCCAGAAGTAGGCGGGAACAAACCAGAAGACGTAGACGACCAGCACACCGAGGGCCAGCGGCAGGATAAGCTGGGTTAGGATTCTGAGAATACGGGTGAGACCGGTGGTCCAGTCTTGTGCTACCGGCGCAGCCATCGGGTCGTAAACACTGGCCAGCGCTAGCACGGGAATGGCGCCGATGCCCCATGCCGCCATGGTTTGCAGGACATTCTGCGGGAGATTGATGCCGAGCACAGCAAATATGCCGACGGTTAAGCCCAGAAAGATGGCGCCAGCAGCGAAATAGATGCCGCCGACCAGAACGGTTTCCACCGATTTGACAAGATACGCATAACATTGCCTGGCAGGATCAGGATGCCCCAGGATTAGAGCGGCTCCTATTGCAGCCCAGGCAACAAACGGAAGGTGGAGGGCGCTCAGATTCGCGATGTCGTCTGTTCTGCTCCAGACTGTCACTGCCGTATACACAGCAATTGGTATGACCGCCAGACTGGCGTATCGATAAATCCGTCTCTCTGAGCGATCAACCATTGCCAGATAAAAAAGGATACCAAGTGCGGTCAGCGGGCCCCACCCAATCCAGAACAGAGGATCTGCTTCACCGGGTATCGGAATTGGAAGCTTATCACGGGCGAAAAGCGCATACAAGACACCCACGACAACGCTCGTCGCAACGGCTGTCCACCAGCGTCGGGTCTGGCTTTGATTCACGGTTTGGTCTTCCGGCCCCACTACAGGAGGTGGAGTTAAGACGTCCAGTCGGTAAGCCCATGCTGAGAAGAGAACGTTCTCCGGATGTTCTCCGGCACATCGTCCTATCACCTCTTTAAAGGCAGCCTCATTTCCGGCGGCAAGGGCGTGTTTGTAGAGCCGTTCCATTCCTGCCGCATCAGCTCTTGCCCCTTCAATTTGACTTTTCAGGTTCATCTTTCACTCCATGTTGTAACAAAACGCTTGATTTTAAAATCTGCTTTGCGTATTGTTTTCACCAGTGCTGATCCAATATATGCAAATAAGCGCTGAGAAGCGTGAGCGACCTCTGAGAAAGTTCTGAGCAATTCAAATTCATGGAAAATAAAGACGAAATCGCAACATTCGGTTATCATTTTGACGACATTTATATCGATGCGCGCAATCGCCAGCTTTGGCGCGGCGGGCAACTTGTGCCGCTGAACACCAAATATTTCGATGTCCTGTTGTTGCTGGTGCGTGAAAGCGGGCAGTTGGTCGAAAAGCAGCGCCTGTTTGATGAAGTGTGGGAGGGGGTCATCGTAACGGATGCGGCGCTGACGCAGTGTATAAAGGATATTCGCAAGCAACTTGGCGATGATGCGGCGAATCCGCGGTACATCAAAACCGTTCCCAAACACGGGTATGTATTCATCGGTCATGCCCTTGAGGCGAACGGTGAAATTAAACGAGCATCAGCTTTACCGGCTTCTGTGGCCACACGTTTACCTGAACGTCCGTACAAATTTCTTGATTATTACACCGAGCAAGATGCGCCGTTATTTTTCGGCCGTGAGCCGGAGGTGGAAGCGATCTGCTCGCAAATTTTAGCGCATCGTTCTTTCATTATTCATGGGCGTTCCGGCGCCGGCAAAAGCTCGATCGTCTGCGCCGGTTTGCTGCCGCGCTTTAAATCGTTGGGCCATCACGCTTTTGTTATTCGGAGTTTTACCGATCCGATTCCGCAAATGATCAACATGCTGGCGCCAGTGACGGCGGCGACGAATCCGGCTGACTTTGAGGCGTGGCTGTGCCACGCGAACAATGGCCAGGTCGTTTTCTTTTTCGATCAATTTGAAGAATTTTTTTTATTGCTCGGCGATGACAGCCGGAAACAATTTATTGAAACGATCGGGCGGTGGTTTGCGCATGAAAACTTGCCGCTCCGGCTCGTTTTCACCCTGCGGGAAGATTTGCTGGCCGAGATGAGCCAGTTCAAAACCGCCATTCCGGAAATTTTTCATCACGAGTACCGCCTCAAGCGTTTGAGCCGCGAGCAGGCGGCCCGCGCCATTACCGAACCGGCGAAAGTTGTGGGCTGCCATTATGAAACGGCTCTCGTGCAGCGCCTGCTGGATGATCTCAGCGATCCCGACGGCGTCGATCCGCCGCAATTGCAAATCGTGTGCGATCAACTTTATGATGCGCGCGCCGGCGACAACAAGCTGACGGTCGCAGCTTACGAGCGCCTCGGCACGGCGTCAAAAATCATTGCCGGCTATTTGGAGCGGGTTTTACATCGCTTCAATTCGGCTGATTTGCGCGCCGCCCAGGAAATTCTCAAAGCGCTGATTTCGCCGGAGGGCCAGCGCTTGATTTTGCGCAACGCCGAATTGCCGGCGCGACTCAAAAATGTGGCGGCCAATAATCACCTGATTGTCGAAGAATTGGTGGCGGCGCGCGTGGTACGCTGCCGCAATCAAGATGGCGAAGGGTGGCTGGAACTGGCGCATGATTATTTGCTTCCCGAAATTTCGCGCTGGCTGACGAACGAAGAGCGGGCGTTGAAACGGGCGCGCGGCCTGCTCGAACGCGCGCTTGAAAATTACCGTGCGCATCAGCTCCTGCTCGACGCCGACACGCTCGATTTGTTGCTGCCCTTTGGCGAGCAACTCCATCTCTCCGGCGAAGAAGGCGATTTGTTGGCGAAAAGCGTTTTGCATCGCGGCCGGGTACTGCCGGAATGGCTGGTGGCCAATGCGCCCACTTTGGCTAATTTGATTATCGAAGCCTTGCAACATGAAGAGGCGAATGTGCGCACACAGGCAATTGCCGCGTGCCGCTGGCGGCGCAACGAAGAAATACGCCAAACGTTGCGACGCGTAGCGCTGTGGGATCGCAGCTTGCGAGTTAGAAAAGATGCGAGCGTGGCGCTGGCCAATTGGCTCGGGCAAGCCGCCGGCGCCAGCCTTTATCAGGAAAGCGGGGACGAGAAACTCGGGCTGCTGCGGCGCGTCGTGAGTCTCGCCTTGATTCGTGACTATGAACGCCAACTCTTGCCGCTGGCGCGTTTTCCTCTTGCCGTGCGCGGCCTGATTATTCTTTCTCTGATCTGGGTCCGCTTGCGCCGCGATTGGACGGAGATCATGCGGAAAAGCGTGAGTGGAAGTTTGGGCGGGGCCGTGGCCGGCATTATCGGCGGACTCTTCCTGGGTTTTGCGCTCGCGGCGGCGCGGCATGCCACGGCGCTGGACACGGTTTCCATCATTCTCGTTCTGATCAGCCTCGGCTTGTTGGTCAGTTCCCTCGGCGCGTTTGGCGTCAGTTTCGGTATGATTGCCGCGGCGCACATCACGTATCGGCACAATCGTTGGTGGGCCATTGGCGGCGGCGCGCTCGGCGGCGCGGCCGTCGGTTGGAGCGCGCATCTCATCGGCGTCGATACCCTGCAAGCATTGTTCGGACAAAGCCCGACGGGCATTACCGGCGCATTCGAAGGCGCGGTGATCGGCGCCGGTTTGTCGCTGGGCGCGCTGCTCACCGGCCGCTTATTCAACGGCGGCCGCCCGTGGCATCGCCTTCTGGGTGCGGCGGTCGGCAGCATGGTGGGCGGCATCGTGTTGACCGTGATCGGCGGCAATCTCTTCAGCGGCAGCCTGGCGCTGATCGCGCGTTCGTTCGCCAATTCGCAAATTCGTATGGAGCCGCTCGCTTCTTTTTTCGGTGAAATGCATTTCGGCTTGACCACGCAAATCGTGCTCGGCGCGATGGAAGGCTTTCTCTTTGGCGGCTGTGTGGTGGGGGGAATGGAGTTTTTGGGGCGGGCCCAGGGTGTTACTAAAAAGTAGTCTTTCTTCTGGTGAATAAATTGGGCGCTCCTTTGAAAATCTTGTCTTCCCTGATTTTCCTCTTGACATTTCCACTCCAGAGCATTAAATTTACATCTTCGTAACGTCAAAAAGCATTAGTGAAACAAAAAATTACGCAGCGCCGGAACGACAGCTTTGATCCGCGTTTTGTCACCGCGTGGCAACG
>JAJVHT010000026.1 GCA_022072515.1 bacterium | reverse complement strand
ACACCGCTTCTGGTGCCTCCTGGGTGTCCGTGCATCACGGCGGCGGCGTCGGCATCGGCTACTCGATTCACGCCGGCCAAGTGATCGTCGCGGATGGGACGCAAGAAGCTTCGCGCCGTCTCGAGCGTGTGTTGACGAATGATCCCGGCATTGGCGTCGCGCGCCATGTTGATGCGGGTTACGATCTCGCTCGGAGTGTTGCGCAGGAGAAGGGTGTGAAGGTTCCGATGATGGAATAGTTATGAATATTTTATTGTGCGCCATACATTTGTAAAGAGAAACTCTATTCTAAAATTTTCATAATAGTCGCATTTTAAATGCCCGCGCTCCTCATCCACAACGCCCGACTCGCCACGCCGGTGACCTCAACCAACGGCGCGCCAAACTGGCAACTCCATGAGATATTTCCGGCGGCGCTTTATTGCGAGAACGGGCGCATTGTGCGAATTGGGAAAGAACCGGAGGTGCTCGCCGAGCTTCCCGCGTGCGAGCAGTTGGATGCCGGGAAAAAATTAATAACGCCCGGCTTGGTTGATTGCCACACGCACCCGGTGTTTTTTAATCTCCGCGCGCATGAGTTTGTGCAGCGCGTGCAGGGCAAAACCTATAAGGAAATTTCTGCGGCGGGCGGCGGCATTCGTTACAGCGTGCGTGACTTGCGGCAAGCCGAGGCCGCGGCGTTGTTGCAACGGGTGTTGGAGCGATTGGATAATTTTCTGCAATATGGCACGACGACGATTGAAGCAAAAAGCGGTTATGGTTTGTCGCTCGAACACGAGGTGCAGTCGCTAGAAATTTTGCAGCAGGCCGCGCAGCACCATCCGGTCGAAATTGTGCCGACCTTCCTCGGTGCCCACGAAGTGCCGGATGAATTTCGCGAGCGCCGTGAGGATTATATCAAGCTCGTGATCAACGAGATGATTCCGGTCGTCGTGCAGAAAAAACTCGCCCATTTTGCCGATGTGTTTTGTGAAACGCATGTGTTCAAAGCCGAGGAATCGCGGCGAATTTTGTCCGCCGCAAAAGCTGCCGGTTTGCGTCCCAAAATACACGCCGATCAACTGACGACGAGCGGCGGCGCCGAGGTGGCAATTGCCGTTGGTGCGGTTTCGGCGGATCATCTCGAAAATACTCCGCCGGCGCTGTTTGAAAATTTGCGCACGAGTGGCGTCGTGCCGGTGTTGTTGCCGGGCGCTGATTTTTTTATTCGCGCGACAAAATATGCCGAGGCGCGTGCGATGATTGCTGCCGGATTGCCGGTGGCGATTTCGACGGATTTTAATCCCGGCACGTGCATGACGGAAAATTTGCCGATGATCATGACGCTGGCGTGTCTGCACTTGCGAATGACGCCGGCCGAAGCGCTGGTAGCGGCGACTTTGCACGCTGCGCAAGCGGTGGCGCTGGGGAACCAGATCGGTTCCCTCGAAGTTGGCAAACAAGCGGATGTGGTGATTTGGCAGGCGGAAGCGGTGGAAGAAATTTCGTACCATTTCGCCGTCAATCTCGTCCAGCAGGTCATTAAAAAAGGGCGCATGGTTTGGCCGCACGATCATGTGTCGAAGTGTTGAACTAGTGAAGGAGTTTTGGTTTTACTCATGAACCGTATAAAGAAAATGGCCGGGCCGCTTTTTTATTTTGCAGGCTGTGCTTGCATGCTATTGCTACTCGCGTGCAATAATGACAAGACCATCCCATTAAGCGGGGATTTGGCCGATCCCAGCCAGCTTGGGCGACGCCTGCAGGCCACGCAAACTATCGGCATCGATTCGACCGCCAACCGCATTGCCAATACGTTTGGCACGATCTATTTGTGGTTGGGAAAATATGATAACGTTGAAACCAGAATTTTGCTGCGTTTTGCCAAATTGAATTTGCCGGACACCGTTACCGTCGTCGCCGGCACGCTGAAATTTCGCGGCAGTTTGGTGCAGGGCCAGGGCGCCGATTTTGAAGCAACGATTCACGAAGTGACCGGCACTTGGGACTCGTCGAAAGTGACGTGGCCGGACGCTATCAATCTATTCAATCCCACGCCGATGGATCGGCAACAGGTAAAAACCGAGAAAGCAGATTCTGTAACGTTCACGCTTGATCCCGCGGTGGTTTCTTCCTGGAATACAGCGGAGGGCTGGAAAAAAGGCGTCTTGTTGCAAGCGCCGAATGCGACGTTCATGAAGGCTTTCCATTCGCATTTCCGCACGCCGCTACAGCCGACGCTGGAATTGGTGACGCTCAAGCGCAGCAGCACCAAAAATGATACGACCCGCCTATCGCCCATCGCCTCGGTATTTGTTTTTAATCGTTTGAACGTGCTGCCGCAAGGCCCGCTTTATGTCGGCCTCGGCGAGCAGCATCAAAGCACGTTGTTTTTTGACATCTCGGCAATTCCCACGAACGCCACCATTAGCCGCGCTTTTCTCACGTTGGAAGCGGACACCCTGAACTCGGCATTTTATTCCAATCGCATCGATTTGGAGTTGGCGCGCGCCTCCGTAAATTTCGGTTTGAATCCCCTGCAATTCGATCCAGCGCGCCTTTCGTCGGATAGTTTAAGCATCGTCGATATCGATTCGATCAATGCAACGATGCCGAAAATTACTTTTTCCGTGAGGAGTACGGTGCAGTTGTGGGTGGCGAATTCCCAAACTAATTTGGGCTTGGTTTTATTGCCGTCGTCTTTTACCGGACGGGATGTGACTCGGGTGGCATTTTATTCGCGCGAGACAGATGCGGCGCGCGCGCCAAAATTGCAGATCGAATATACCCTGCCGCCGCAGTAGAGCGGTTGACCCGAAAGTCAAATTTTGTAAGCTAACTTTTAAATTGCCCTGTTAAATATGAATGTTAAAATATTTTTGCGTTGCCGCTGCTATTGGTTAATCGGCATATTGATATTGACAGAAGCAGCTTCGGCGCAGTCGATCTTTTCGCGCCACGGCGTCGGCCTACTGCGCACGCGAGACAACGTCCGCGCCATCGGCATGGGCGGCGCCGGCAGTGCGGCGAATGACAGTATTGCCTTCTACTTTTTAAATCCGGCGAGCCTGACGCGCATCAATCTTACGCGTATTCAAGGCGATTTTCGGTACGAACGCGCCAGCATTGAGGTGGAGCCGAATCGCAATGGTTTGTTCAGCAATGCCGGCGTGAACAGCCTGAGCCTGGCCATTCCGGTGAAACATGGCCAAGTGCTGGCATTTGGTGTGCGCCCCTTCAGCACAACTGATTTTCAATTTAGCCAGGAAGACAGCATCGCCACAGAAAGCTTGAGTCTCGTGGGCGGCATCAGCGAGCTTTACTTGGGCTTTGCGGCGCAGATCGGCGCCTGGCAACTGGGGGCGACCACGGATTTTTATTTCGGGCGTCTCGATCGTATTTGGCGGCTGAACTTTGCCTCCGATGAATTTCAGAATAGTGAAGATGTGATCAACCGGCATGTCACCGGCGTAGGCTTGCATTTAGGCGTGCAAACCCAGTTGCGGCGGTGGCGGTTTGGCAGCGCCGTGGGATTACCCACGCGCCTCAATGTCAAAACTGAATTGAGCACGTTGCCGGGTTTCAACGGCGTCGTCAGCAAGAGCAAACTGAAATTACCTTTCTGGTGGAGTGCCGGTTTTGGGTATGTGCCCAATCGGCATTGGCTGCTGAGCGCGGATTACCGCACGCAACAATGGGGCTCAGTCGATCCGGCTGAGTTGCTGGGTGATCGCGGCGTCAACAGTTATGAGCTGAGTTTGGGCGGTGAATTCATTCCAAGTTTCGATGCGCTGGCGGGTTATTTAAAACGTGTCAGCTTGCGTTTTGGCGGCAACTATCAACAATTGCCGTATGAAGAACCGGTTGGCAAAAAAGTGCACCAGTTGACGGCGAGCCTGGGTTTGGGCTTGCCCTTCGGCCGCGGCTACAATCGCATCGACTTCGCTTTTGAAATCGGCAAGCGCGGCAGTTTGGCGGATAACCGGATCGCAGAAAACATCGTGCTGTTCCACGCCGCGATTACCGGCAGCGAGCGTTGGTTTCAACGTCCCCGCCGCCGATAACCTGTTCAAAATTTACCACGAAGGAGGAAGGGTCATGAGTCGTTTGGCGCAGTTTGATCCGGAAGTGCATCGCTCGATTATGAATGAGATTGAGCGCCAAAATAACCAGCTCGAGCTGATCGCGTCGGAAAATCACGTCAGCCCCGCCGTCTTGGAAGCGATGGGCCAGCCGATGACGAATAAATATGCGGAAGGTTATCCCGGCAAGCGTTATTATGGTGGTTGTGAATATGTCGATCAAGTCGAAGACTTGGCGCGCCAGCGCGCCTGCGAACTTTTCAAGGCGGATCATGCCAATGTGCAACCGCATTCCGGTAGCCAAGCCAACATCGCCGCGTATTTCGCCTTCCTTAAACCGGGCGATACCGTGCTCGGGATGAGCCTGGCGCACGGCGGCCATCTGACGCACGGCAGCCCGGTGAATTTTTCCGGACGGCTGTTTCGCATCGTGGCTTATGGCGTCAACCCCGAAACGGGACGTATCGATATGGACAACGTTCGCGACGTGGCGCAGCGGGAGAAGCCGAAACTGATTCTGGTGGGGGCGAGCGCCTATTCGCGGCAGCTCGATTACCAGGCGTTTCGTGAAATTGCGGATGAAGTGGGCGCGAAGCTTTTTGCCGACATCGCGCATCCGGCGGGCTTGATCGCGGCCAAATTGCTCGACAGTCCGATGCCGCATTGTCACGTCGTGACGACGACGACACACAAAACTTTGCGCGGCCCGCGCGGCGGCATGATTCTTATCGGTAAAGATGACGAGAATGATATTGGCATGACGACGCCCAAAGGCCGCCTCAAAAAATGGTCGGAGATTATCGATTCGAACGTTTTCCCTGGTTTTCAAGGTGGCCCGTTGATGCACGTGATTGCGGCCAAAGCCGTTTCGTTCAAAGAAGCCTTGCAGCCGGAGTTCGTGGAATACTCGCGGCAAGTGATTCGCAATGCACAAGCGCTGGCGCAAAAGCTGATGGATTTGGGGTATGACATCGTTTCGGGCGGCACCGACAATCATCTCCTGTTGCTTGATTTGCGCCATCGCAAACTGACCGGCAAGGACGCCGAGGCGGCCCTGGAAGCCGCCGGCATTACGGTGAATAAAAATATGGTGCCGAACGATCCGCAACAGCCGACTGTTACCAGCGGCGTTCGCATTGGCACGCCGGCGCTGACGACGCGCGGCATGAAAGAAAATGAAATGCGCGAAGTCGCCTTTTTAATCGATAAAATTCTCTCGGATATCAATAACGATTCAACTTTGGAACGAGTACGCGCCCAGGTTCTTGATCTCTGCCGGAGATTTCCGCTCTATAACGATTTGGTGAACTAAGGAGCTGCCCCTATGCGTTGTCCCTACTGTGAGTTTGACGACAGTAAGGTCATTGACTCGCGTTCGAGCAACGAAGGCCGGGTGGTGCGGCGCCGGCGCGAATGTTTGGCTTGTGGCCGGCGTTTTACCACGAAAGAATATGTTGAAGAAACGCCGTTGATGGTCGTTAAAAATGATGGCCGCCGCGAAACGTTTGATCGCGAAAAAATTTTGCGCGGCGTGCAAATGGCTTGCAGCAAGCGCCCCGTGTCGATGGAGACGATCAACCGGCTGGTCGAAAAAGTGGAAAGCGGCCTGCGCGACAACAATCGCGAGGAAGTCAGCTCGCGCCAAGTCGGCCAGCAAATTATGGCGCATTTGCGTGAAATTGATGAAGTCGCCTACGTGCGCTTCGCGTCGGTGTATCGTAAATTTCAAGCCAAGGAAGAGTTCCTCGAGGAATTAAAAGGACTGGAAGACAAGCGCTCATGAGCTCGGAACAACCCAAAACTGAAAACGGCGCCGGCAAATCTTTTGAAAAAGAGATGCCGTTTCTCGAACATCTGGAGGAGTTGCGGTCGCGCCTGATCAAAGCGCTGTTATCCGTGGCCTTCTTTACGGGTCTGAGTTGGTTCTTCATCAACCATATTTTTGATTTTTTAGTGGCGCCCTACAAGCAGGCCATCGCCTTGGCTCAAGCGCAGATTAAAGATCCGGCAACGATGCAGGGGTTGCATTTGGTTTATCTGAATCCGACCGGCGGCTTTATGATTTTTTTGAAATTGGCAATTACGGTTGGCATTCTATTTTCCATTCCGGTGATCGTCTTTCAACTGTGGCAATTCATTGCGCCCGGCTTATTGATGCGTGAGCGCAAGATCGCGGTGTGGGTGGTTTTTTTTACCACGCTGTGTTTTTTGAGCGGCGCCTTGTTCTGTTATTTCGTGGTATTGAAATTCGGTTTGGGATTCCTGTTGACGTTTCAATCGGAAGTGCTGACTCCGATGATTTCGATCGACGAGTATTTGGGTTTCGTCACCATTCTCATCATTGTGTTCGGGCTCGTTTTTGAGATGCCGGTCGTCGCATTTTTCTTGACGAAAATCGGCTTGGTGACGCCGGAATTCATGCGCCAAAAAAGGCGTTACGGCATCGTCGCCATTTTCGTCGCTGCCGCCGTCTTGACGCCCTCGACCGATGCGTTCACCCAAATGTTACTGGCCGTCCCCCTCCTGATTTTGTACGAAATTAGCATCTGGGTTTCAAAAATTGCACTCTCGAAAGAGATGAAAGCCGCAATTGGCGAAGCCGCAGCGAATTAGTTGCTGGCCGCTCGCCGTTGGTCGCCACCAACAACGAGCAACCAACAACCAGAAAGGGATTTTCATGAGCATTAAAGCGGATCGGTGGATCAAAAAAATGTCGCTGGAGCAGGGCATGATCGCGCCGTTTGAGGAGAAGCAAGTCCGGCAGGGCGTCATCTCGTTCGGCCTGTCGTCGTATGGCTATGACGTTCGCATCGCCGACGAATTTAAAATTTTTACGAATGTTTTTGGCGCGATGGTCGATCCGAAAAATTTTGACCCGAAATCTTTTGTTGATTTCAAGGGCGAGGTTTGCATTATTCCGCCCAACAGTTTTGCGCTCGGCCGCACCGTGGAATATTTTCGCATTCCGCGCAATGCGATGACGATCTGCGTTGGCAAATCCACCTACGCACGCTGCGGTATCATAACGAATGTCACGCCACTCGAACCGGGTTGGGAAGGGCATGTGACGCTGGAAATTTCCAATACCACACCCTTGCCGGCAAAAATTTATGCCAATGAAGGCATCGCGCAAATCCTCTTTTTTGAAAGCGACGAAGAGTGCATGGTTTCGTACGCCGATAAAAAGGGAAAGTATCAAGCGCAGCAAGGCGTCACACTGCCCAAAGTTTAACCGCTGGTTGGGTGAGGTACAAACTTTCGGCATAATCAATCTCAAGGTGACGGGCTTCGGGCCTGTCTTATTTTTTTAAAGGACAACGTTTCATGACAGCCAAAGGTAAGGTCGACCTGCATACGCACACCAACCAGTCCGACGGCCTGCTGCCGCCGGAGAAAGTGGTACACTTGGCTGCCCAGGCGGGATTGCGCGCCGTGGCGATCACGGATCATGATGAGATCGGCGCGCTGGAAGCTGCCGTTGCCGTTGGCGGCCAACTCGGTGTCGAAGTTATTTCGGGCGTTGAGCTGAGTGTTTCCCACAACGGTTTTGATATTCATATTCTCGGTTATTTGCTCGACTTTCACCATCCGCGCTTGTTGGAGTTTTTAAGTTACTTTCAAAGCGAGCGCGTTCGCCGCGTGCATCGCATTGTCGAAAAATTGAATACGCTGGGTTTCCCCTTGCGGTTGGAAACCGTGCTGCGCAAAGCCGGCGCGGGCAGCATTGGCCGACCGCATGTTGCCGATGCTTTGGTTGAAGAAGGTTTGGTGGCGTCTTATCAAGAGGCGTTCAATCGTTTCATCGCGGACGGCAAAGCCGCATTCGTTCCCAAAGTTCGTATTTCCGCCTCCGAAGCCGTGGCGATCATTCATGAAGCGAATGGCTTGGCCTGTTTGGCGCATCCCGGACAAAATTTGACGGAGCCGGTCATTCTCGATGTCATCAACGCCGGGGTGGACGGTATCGAAGTCGTGCACCCGAAGCATACGTTTTCGCTGCGCGAGCTTTATCGCCAGCTTGCCAAAACGTACAACCTGCTCGAAACCGGCGGCTCTGATTTTCACGGTGGCCGCAAAGGCGATGAGAAATTGGGCGATTATGTGATTGAATATGAAAAGGTCGAAAAGTTGAAAGCGCGGCAAGAGCAGTTAATGGCGAAGAAAAATTAAAAAATCGCGCCAAGAAATGTTTATGTAGTTTTGTGCCTATTTTGGCATTACGGGTTACTTATCATACGAATTACGTTTCAGATTTTGACTATGCCTTTGCAGTATAAAGTTTTGACCGTTGGGCCGTTTGCGATGAATGCCTATATTCTTTGGTGCAGCGGCACCCGCGCCGGTGTTTTGATCGATCCCGGCGATGAGATTGATCTGATTCTGCAAACGGTCACAGCGCTAAAAATCAAGCCTGAGCGCATCGTGCTCACCCACGCCCATCTCGATCATGTTTGGCATGTCAAAGAGATTCAGGAACGTTTACAATTGCCGCTGTTCATGCACCGCGACGACTTGCCGCTCTTGGAACACTTGCCCTTGCAAGCGCAGATGTTCGGCTTGCCAACGCCCGCGCCCCCGCGCATCGACGGCTATCTCGAAGAAGGTGAAACGGTGAGTTTTGGACAGGTGACGATGAAAGTTTTACATGCACCCGGCCACGCCCCCGGCAGCATTGTGCTTTATGATGAAGATATTGCTGTCGTCGGGGATGTGTTGTTTCAAGGCTCCATCGGGCGAACGGATCTGCCCTTCGGCTCGCACGAAACGCTGCTGAATTCGATCCGCCAGAAACTCATGAAGTTACCGGATCATGTGCGTGTTTTACCGGGACACGGCGAGGAGACGACGATTGGAATTGAGCGCCGGAGCAATCCATTTTTGCAAGAAGGGTTGAATTGGGGTTAAAGGTGCGTTTCGTAAGCACAGTTTTTGTGCTTTGACTAATTTTTTAATTGCAAGAGTTTCCGCCGGAGGCGGAATTCAACTTTGGTTCCACAACCCCGAAACTTTTAGGAGAAAATTTCATGATTACCCTCGATGAGGTCAAAAAAAATTCACTTGTGGACGCGTATATTACGCGCGCGGATCAGTATTTGGAAGTGGTCGGTTACACCGAGCATGGCCGGCGCCACTGCGGCTTGGTGGCGAAAAATGCGCGCGGGATTCTGCTCGACCTGGGTTTGCCGGAACGGGAAGCCGAGTTGACGGCCATCGCCGGCTATTTGCATGATATCGGCAATGCGTTTAATCGCGTCAATCATTCGTTCACCGGCGCGGTATTGGCACATACGCTGTTGCTCGGCATGGGTTTGGATGCCGATGAAATCACGCAAATTGTGGCGGCCATCGGCAGCCATGACGAAGTGAGCTGCGAGCCGGTGAGCAATATTTCCGCGGGCCTTATTATTGCGGACAAATCCGACGTGCATCGCTCGCGCGTGCGCAATCCCGCGATGATCAAATTTGACATTCATGACCGTGTCAATTACGCGGTGGAAAGCAGCAAGCTGCAAGTGGACCGGGAGAAGCGCGTGATTGCGCTGGATTTGACGATCGACACCAAGATTTCACCGGTGGCGGAATATTTTGAAATTTTTCTTTCACGCATGCTTTACTGCCGCCGCGCCGCAAACTTTCTTGCGTGTGAATTTAGCCTCGTGGCGAATGGCAATCGCCTGTTGTAAAGATTTGGAGTGAAAGTATTGGGAGTGACAGTGATTGGAGTTAGACAAGAGGACAACATTTACCCCACTGTTGAGAATTTAGCTATTTCTCCATAAAAAACACTTGCTTTCCTGCCTAAATTTCTGTATTTTTATTAGAATTATCAGTCCCGCTCTTATTTAACTAGGCAGCGGGACAGTTCTTTGACACCTTGTCACTTCGAATTGGCCTTCCCGATTTTTGTTTTTATGCATTATAAGAGAATCGGGATTTTCGCCGAGTGCAAAGGCTCCCGTTTTTCATTTAATAATTTGAGGAAAAGTCGGGAGAGATTGAGTTTTATTGAAGGATCAAACATGAGGAAAGAGATTCTCATCAACTCCTCGGTCGGCGAAACGCGTATTGCCATGCTCGAAGACGGAAGATTGGTGGAGTTGTTTACCGAACGTCCGGAAGCGGAACGAATGGTGGGCGATATTTACCTCGGCAAAGTGGTGAATGTAGTGAGAGGGATGCGAGCCGCCTTCGTAAATATCGGCCATGAGCAAGATGCTTTTTTGCATTTCAGCGATATTGGCGAGTCGCTGCAGGAGTACAGCGCGTTTCTGGATTTGGAAAATACCTCCGAAAATGGTCACACTCACAAACACGAGTTTCACGAAAGGCCGGTTCCGAAAGAGGGACAGCAGATTCTGGTGCAAATTATCAAGGAGCCGATCAGCACGAAAGGCTGCCGGATAACCACCGAATTGTCTATTCCTGGGCGCTACTGTGTGTTGGTGCCCAACAGTGAGATGGTTGGCGTCTCCAAAAAAATTCAGAGTGTACGCGAGCGCAAACACCTGCAAAAACTGGCGCGCGAGCTGCGGCCCAAGGGCTTCGGCCTGATTGTTCGTACGGTTGCAGTGGGAAAAGGCGACGACGCGTTGCGCGCTGATGTGGAGAATCTGATCAAGACCTGGCGAAAAACCGAAGAGCGCATGAAGAGCGCCAAGCCGCCAAGTTTGGTTTACAAAGATCTCGGTATGGCCTCCAGCGTCATCCGCGATCTGTTCACCCCCGATATTGACCGCGTTGTCGTTGACACGCGCAAAATGTATCAGCAGATTGCCAATTATCTTCAAGAAGTCTCTTCGTCACAAAGCAGTAAAGTTGAACTACATCGCGGCAAAAAGCCGCTCTTCGATGCTTACGGAATCGAGCAAGAAATTGAACGTAGCCTGTCGCGTAAAATCTGGACCCGCAGCGGCGGCTACATTCTGTTTGACCATGCCGAGGCGCTGACGGCAATTGATGTGAATAGCGGCAAATTTATGGGCCGTGCACATCATGATGAAAATGCGCTGAAGATCAATCTGGAAGCCGCCCATGAGATTGCGCGGCAACTCCGCCTGCGGGACATCGGCGGGATCATCGTCATTGATTACATCGATATGACGGATCCGAAATGTAAACGCCGCCTGCAAGATGAATTCCGTCGCGAATTACGCAAGGACCGCGCCCAGTCCAATATCAGCCCCATCAGTGAATTTGGGCTGATCGAGATGACGCGGGAACGTGTCCGGCCGAGTCTGTTGTTTTCGTACAGTGAGCCTTGCCCGACCTGCGAAGGTACCGGCAGGGTGATCTCAAAAGCTACCGTGCTCACCCGCATCGAGCGCTGGCTCATGCGGTATAAACTGGTGGGCGATGAGCGGAGCTTGCGTTTGAAGTTGCATCCGGAAGTGGCCAACTTTCTCACCAACGGTTTTTGGAGTCGCATTCGCCGCTTGATGTGGAAGTATTGGATGAAAATTGAATTACTGCCGGATGAAACCCTGCGTTTGGATGATTTTAAATTTTATTCCAAACGCAACGGCCATGAAGTTGTGAATTAACCTCAGACCCCGATTATCCTTGATGCCTTTCAATGGAAGGTCGGGGTCGGTTGAAAGTAGGGAATTTGAAATTTACAGCCCACGAACTACGCAAAAAAGCAAAAAATGGGTTTCTGTTGTTTGCGCGTGTGTCGTGGGCCTGTTAAGGCACGGGAAAAAAATAAAAGTTTTGTGAAGATTAGCCTAATGTCATACCTCGAATTGTCAAAGTTTTAGTTATCCGGCATACGGGGTTCTTAAAAATCAGCAGGAGAGAAGTTTCATGTACGCTTTGGTTGAAATCGGCGGCCAGCAATTTAAAGTTGCACAAGGCGATGAAATATTGACACAGAAATTGCCCGCCGAAGTGGGCAGCAAAGTCAGCTTTGATCGGGTTTTAATGGTGGTGGATGGCGAGGCCGTGAAGGTCGGCCAGCCTGTCGTCTCCGGCGCCCGTGTCGAAGGCACCGTGGCTGGTGAACAACGGGCCCCGAAAATCATTGTCTTCAAGAAAAAACGCCGCAAAGGCTACGCCCGCACCCGCGGCCATCGCCAACAGCATTCGCGCGTTCGCATCGAGCAAATTGTGCTGTAACGGCAAAAGGATAAAAAGGAAAAATGGCAAAATGATTGGGAAACTTTAATCATTTTGTCTTGATGGTTTTTAATGGAGAAATAAAGAATGGCACATAAAAAAGGCGGCAGCAGCACTCACAATGGCCGCGACAGCAACCCGCAATACCTCGGCGTTAAGCGCTACGATGGGCAATTCGTCCATGCCGGCAGCATCATTGTGCGCCAGCGCGGTACGCGCATTCACCCCGGTGAAAACGTTGGTATCGGTGGAGATGACACCCTGTTTGCGTTAGCCGATGGCACGGTGAAATTCAAACGTGTCGGCAAGACCAAAAAGAAGGTCGATATTCTGCTTCCCCCGGCGACGTGAGTCAACGCATGGCAATAAAAAGGCCACCGAAAAATTTTCGTGTGGCCTTTTTATTTACCTAAAAACGCGGCAAGCACAGGCATATTTCCCACCCGTCATGCCTGCCCCACAGTTTGTTGTGCCCCTTGGTTCGCCCCATGCGTCCGTCCCCATTGGCCCCGGCGCCGCGTGCTTCTCAGTTCTCGTACCCTTATTGGAATAAATTATATCCGCCCGTGATAAACCAGACGGCAAGCAGAATAACGACGGCCCAGAAAAATGCCCCAAATACAGTCATGTCGGATTTTGATTTTTCTTCGGCTCTATTGTCGGTCATCGGCGGTAGCGGTACCGGCACCATCATCGTGACGTAATTAAACGGCGGCTGTTGGGGTGGCGTTTTTTCTTTCATGAGGACGCTCCCTCCAAACTTGAAGGTTGAAAGCGGCTCTGTTGCTGCGCGTTGATACGGCTTGCCGCTCTTTGATTCATAAGTGTTACAAAGCGCATGAACCTGGACTATTCAAGGAAAAATTCTTGCCTTTGAAGATGAAATATTGCATCTTTTTGTAAGCTGGAATTAAAGGATAAATGTAACTATTCAGCTATTTCACCGCCCGGGCGCTTATTTTTGAGGTTTGTTATATCGCGCCATTTATTTTTGCACACAGATTTGAGCGCCCGGGCGGTACTGCATAGTTACGAATAAATGCGATTGTTATGCTGCAATTTGCTGAGGCAAAGAATTCTTCCCTTCTCCTTATCAATCCCTGGATTACCGATTTCGCCGCGTATGATTTTTGGCTGAAACCGGTGGGCTTGCTGTATCTGGCCGCGGTGTTACGGCAACAAGGTTACGCGGTGCGTTTGGTCGATTGCATGGATCGCGCCCATCCGGCCGTGCTGCAATGGCAGGGACTCGGCCAGCCACGCAATCGGCGCTGGAGCACGGGAAAATTTTTACGCACCCCCATTCTCAAGCCAGCCGCTTATCAGGATATTCCGCGCTATTATTCCCGCTACGGCATGCCGGCGGAAATTTTTGCTCAACTTTGCCTCGCGGGCCCACCGCCTGCCGCCATACTCGTTACCAGCGGCATGACTTACTGGTATCCCGGCGTGCAAATGACAATAGCAGCTTTGCGCCGGCTTTTTCCGAAGACGCCGATTTTGCTGGGCGGCATTTACGCCACGTTATGCACGGAACATGCGCGGCAATTTTCCGGCGCGGATGTCGTGATCGCGGGCGAAGCCGAGTCTGTCATTCATTCTCATCTGCGTTCCGTGCTCAACCTTACACCAGACGACAACTCGACCGCGGATATTTTTCCCGCGCTTGATGATTTGCCTTTCCCGGCTTTTGATCTGTATCCACAACTGCAATCTGCCGCGATGATGACTTCGCGCGGTTGCCCGCTGCGCTGCACCTTCTGCGCGTCGAACCTCGTCTCCGGGAAATACCGCTGGCGCGCCATCGACAGCGTCCTCGCCGAGTTGGATTGGTTGCATCACGGCTTGGGCGTCAATGAATTTGCTTTTTATGACGACGCCTTGCTGACGAATCGCGACCAGCATTTCTTGCCGCTTTGTGAAAAAATGATTCAGCAGCAGATCCGGGCAACCTTTCATACTCCGAATGGGTTGCAAGCCAAGTTTATTGATGCCACCACCGCCAAGTTCATGCAGCAAGCGGGATTCAAAACGATTCGGCTCGCTTATGAAAGCGGCAGCGTTGAGCGCCAGCGTGACATGAGCAAGAAGGTCAGCAATGAAAGCTTTGCCCGCGCCGTCACTAATTTGTACGCGGTCGGATTCGGCCCGCAGGAGTTGGATGCGTATGTGATGATGGCGTTGCCGGATCAACCGCTTGAAGAAATTTTGTGGAGTCTCGCCTACGTGCATGCGCTTGGCATCGGCATTCGCCTCGCGGCGTTCTCGCCCATACCTGGCACGGTTGAACATGAACGCGCCGTGACGCGCGGCGAGTTGGCCTCCGACGCCGATCCTTTGCTTTCTAATAATTCGATTTTGCCGATTCGGTTGCCGAACGTGCCTTTTGAGATATATGCCCAAATAAATGTTCTGGCCAAGGAGCTTAACAAACACCTGTTAAAGCACGGTCGCCCGCTCGCCGCGATGGACGAGTTGTATCAACGCTTGAAGTCGCAAATAGATTTGAAATTGGGTCACCTTTAAATTATCAAACTGGAAAGGAGCTTGCTATGCGTCGCTTGTGGTTGCTTCTGCTGTTGATTTTGTGTGGTTGTGATCTTTTTAAACCACCGCCCCTCGTTCGGGAAATCATCAATACTCCGGAGGCGCCGGCGGCAATTGGGCCGTACAGTCAGGCCGTAAAAGTCGGCAATACGCTTTATTGCAGCGGCCAAATCGCTTTGAATCCCGCAACGGGCGATTTGGTCACCGGGGATATTCAGGAAGAAACCCGGCAAGTTTTAAAAAATCTCGGCGCCGTCTTGCGCGCCGGCGGTGCAGATTATAAAGATGTCGTGAGCGCGACAATTTATTTAACCAATATGGACGACTATAAAATCGTCAATGAAGTTTATGCTTCGTTTTTTAGTGAAAACAAACCGGCCCGCGCCACCGTTCAAGTTGCGCGTTTGCCGCGAGACGCACATGTGGAAATTTTGTTTGTGGCCGTCAAAGCGGAGTAAAAAAAGTGCAAAGCGTTGCTGACAATGAATGATGCAAATCTTACCCCATCATTCTTCAATCGCTTCGCGCCGGCCTGTTGGGGCGCCGTTGCCATTGCCTTAGCGGAAAATTTGCCCGGTTTGACGCTGCTCGATTGGCTGTGCTGCGGCACGATTTGGTCCGGCGCGTTGTTGGCCGTTTATCTCCGGTGGCGGCAGCATCCGCAACGCGGCGTGCAATTCGGTGAAGCCGTTGCCCTCGGTATTTACGCTGCGCTGCTCGGCGCGCTGTTGAATTTCGCGATCGACTATGGTTTTAAAAAACCCTTAACCGATGTCCTGCGTTTTTTCGGCGAAAACGCCGCCGAACTGACCGAAAAGCTGCGCCAGCAATTGCCGGCGACTATATTTCAACGCCTGCCGTTTCTGATGCATCTTCTTTTCGTGATGATGAGCCTGGTCGTGCATGCGATCATGGGAGCAATCGGCGGCATGATCGGCGCCACCATTTTCCCGTCCCGCCAGAATGTTAACGGCGAAGAAAACTATTAAAGACGGGTAACCGTCTTACCGTAGAGAAAATCAGCGGAGAAATGCCTTGATTCTCTAATCGCGATTTGCTATAATTGAAATAGACGCGAGAGAAATGCAGCAGCAGGGTAAAATGTGGCAGCGTTCAGGAATTATTACGATATTGACGGATTTCGGGCAGCGTGATGGCTACGTAGCGGCGATGAAGGGCGTCATACTCGCTTTGTATCCGACCGCGCAGTTGGTTGATCTTAGTCACGAGGTGGAGCCCCAAAATGTGGATGCCGGGGCTTTTCTTTTGCAAGCGCATTTTCGTTACTTTCCGGCCGGCACGGTGCATGTCGCCGTGGTTGATCCCGGCGTGGGAAGTGCGCGCGCGGCGCTGGCTTGCGAGGCCGGCGGACATTTTTTTGTGGCGCCCGATAATGGCTTGTTGGATTTTTGCCTTGACTTTCCGGATTTGCAAGCCGTGCGGTTGACGAAAAAAGAGTTTTGGCGTGAAACGATTGCTTCGACCTTTCATGGCCGGGATATTTTTGCGCCAGTAGCCGCGCATCTCGCGAAAGGCGAAGCCATGCGCCATCTCGGCGAGCCATTTACTCTGCATAAAAGGCTTCCCGGCTTTGAATGCCGAATCGCGGACAAAACGCTGTGCGGGCAAGTTGTTTATGGCGACCGGTTCGGCAATTTGATTTCAAATATTTCGGCGCCGCGTTTGCATGAGTTTGCGCAGGGCCAGCCTATTACCATTTGGCTCGCCGAACATCTGATTGGCGGTCTGTGCCAAACTTATGCCGATGTCCCACCTCTTTCACCTCTGGCGTTGATTGGCAGCTTTGGTTTTCTCGAAATTGGCCTGAATCTTGGCAACGCGCAAACGCGCTATGCAGCTCGCCCGGGTGCGCCGATTACAGTTAGGCGCGGCCAACTGGTTTAATTTAAGATCGCGACGATAAAATGTCTGAAAGAAATTTTGAGTGTTTGGAGAATTACGAGCAGTATGGAATGGCGGAAGAGGCGCCGCCTCGGCCGTGGCTGGCCCGGGTCTTGCGTTCTGATGTTCCCGTGTTGAATCTCATTCTATTTTTATTGACGTGTCTGTCAACTTTTTTTCATGGATATTCGACTTCGCCAACGCGAAGCATTGCCGACGGCTTGTGGTACAGTGGGGGAATTATCACGATTTTGTTTTGCCATGAAATGGGGCATTACGTGATGTGCGTGCGGCACGGGGTGCGCGCCACGCTGCCTTTTTTTATTCCGTTTCCGATTCTCTCGCCGTTCGGAACGCTCGGCGCCGTCATTCGCATGGACTCGCGCCTGCCCGATCGGCGCGCACTATTTGACATTGGCATCGCCGGCCCGCTCGCCGGTTTGGTGGTCGCTATTCCCGCCATTTTTTTTGGCATTAAAATGTCTGAAGTTCATGCCATTGCCGCGACCAGCGGTGAAGCCATGTCGCTCGGTGAATCATTGCTTTTTAAAGGACTCACTCTTTTAGCCAAAGGCCCGGTGCCGGCAGGCCAGGATATTTTTCTCCACCCCCTCGCGTATGCCGGCTGGGCGGGACTGTTTGTCACGGCGCTGAATCTGCTGCCGGTTGGACAACTGGATGGCGGCCATATTCTTTATGCCTTGCTCGGTGAACGCAGCGCCTTGATTGGCCGCATCGCCTTGGCGCTGTTTGCGCTCATGGGCATTATCGTGTTTCCCTTTTTCCCGGGTTGGTTTCCCTTTATCTTAATCTTGTTGTGGTTCGGTTATCGCCATCCGCCGACAACTGACTTTTTCACGCCGTTGGATTCGAAGCGGCGGATGCTGGCATATCTCGCGTTTGTCATTTTCATTCTGTCGTTTACTCCTATTCCGTTTTATATTTAAATGGAACAGTCATCGCAAAAATTTACGATCGCCGGCATCGGCGAAGTGTTGTGGGACATTTATCGCGACCGCCGGCATTTGGGTGGCGCGCCCGCAAACTTTGTCATCCATTCGGCGCAATTGGGCGACGAGGGTGTTTTGGTGTCGCGCGTCGGCAACGACGCCATGGGCCGCGAGCTGATCGCGGCGTTACGGCAACGGCAGCTTCCTATCGAATTTTTGCAAGTCGATGAGAAAAAGCGGACGGGCACGGTGATGATCACGCTTGACGTCAAAGGCGTGCCGAGCTTTCGTTGTTCGCATGATGTGGCCTTCGATTACGTGCAGAATACACCGGAGCTGGCGGCCTTGGCGCCGCGTGCGGACGCCGTGTTGTTCGGCACTCTGGCCCAGCGCTCGCCGATCACGCGCCGGGCCATTTTGACTTTTTTGCACGCCGCTAAAAGCGCCGTGCGTTTGTTCGATGTCAATTCCCGCGCCAGCGCCGCGGAGTTGCAAGCGATCGTGCCCGAGTCATTGGCCGCGGCCAATGCGCTTAAAATGAATCATGCCGAAATGAAATTGCTGCAAATGCTATTTCACCGCGAGCATGATTCCCCACGCAAGTTTGTCGATTTTCTCGTCAAAAAGTATCAATTGCAGATGATTGCCGTAACCTATGGCGATTCCGGTTGTGAGATTTTCGATGGCAGCAACGCCTGCAAAGTCGAAGGTCTCGCTGTTCCCGTCGTCGATACGACCGGTGCGGGTGATGCGTTTGCCGCCGGGCTGATCCACCAGTTGCTTCGCAAAAAGCCGCTGCCGGAAATTGCTGAATATGCCAATCTGCTTGGCGCGTTTCTCTGCACGCAAAGCGGCGCCACTCCCGTTTTTTGGGAAAAAGATATTGAAGCTTTTCGAGAGTTGTTGTAACAGGCGAAATGTAATGCCTCACTTACAGGTGGAGAGAAATGTCATCCCGGAGGAATCTTGTTAATATCGAGCACCGTGCTTGGATTGAAAAAGATTTCTCCGAAATGACAGGCTGCTTTCTCCGTAACTGCGGTATGGCGACGAAACTGAATATTGTTGCCAGCGGTTGACGATTTTATAAACGATCATTTATCCAGACGGAGGTTGTATGTCGATGCAATTGCCAGAACGTTACGCTTTAGCGCATACGCCGACGCCGATTGAAAAGCTGGCGCGTCTCTCGCAGCTTTTCGAGGGGCCGGAGCTTTACCTCAAACGCGATGATCTCACCGGCATGGGCAAGACCGGCAATAAAGTCAGAAAGCTCGAATTTTTGGTTGCCGAGGCGTTGCGCGAGGGCGCGCAGCTTCTCATCACTTGCGGCGGCCTGCAATCCAACCACGCGCGGGCCACGGCGCTGACCGCCGCCAAAGTTGGCTTGAAGAGCCATTTGGTTTTGCGCGATTCTGCCGGGAGCGATACCGACGGCAACTTGTTCATTGATCGCCTGGTGGGCGCGGAAGTCACCTCCATCACACCGCAGGAATTTGAACAGGTGGACGACATCATGCACCGGCTCGCCGAGGATTACGCCAAGCAAGGCGTGAAAGCCTACGTCATTCCCGAAGGCGGCTCGGTGGCGCTTGGCGCGCTGGGATATGTTGTCGCCATGGAAGAAGTCAGCCGCCAAATGAAAACGCTGCACCTCGAATTCGATCATATCATTTCCGCGGTGGGTTCCGGCGGCACGCTCGCCGGCATGCTGCTCGGCAAAAGTGCGTACGGCCTCAAAGCGCAAATTCACGGCGTTAACGTGTGCGATGATGCGCCGTATTTTCAAGAGCGCGTCAGCAACATCATTCGCGAGGCCAAAAGAAAATACGGCTTCGAATTGAACCTGCCGAAGAAGGACATCAACATCATCGACGGCTATGTCGGCAAAGGGTACGGCTTGAACCGGCAGGAAGAGATCGAGCTGATCAAGCTCGTGGCGCGCACGGAAGGCATTATTTTAGATCCGGTTTATACCGTCAAGGCGATGTTCGGACTCAAAGATCAAATTCGCAAGGGCCGTTTCACCAAATCCGAAAAAGTGCTCTTCTGGCACACCGGCGGCATTTTCGGCTTGTTCCCCAAGCGCGGGTTGTTTTTTTAAAATCACAGATTTACAAATTTAAAAGCCCTTTGGATCATATCTTCGTCCAAAGGGCTTTTTATTTTTCTGTGAATTCTTCACAATGGGGAGCAACCCACTACTCCACCGCCGGCGGTACGTAGTGCAAATACGCATTCATCATTTCGATGGCCGCGGATTTTTCTTTGATGTCGATCAGCATCAAATCGCGCAGGGAGATCATGCCGGCGAGACGGTCGCCGGCGGCAATCACCAAATGGCGAATGCCGTGGCTTTGCATTTTCGCCAAACACGACTCGTAACTCTCGTCCGGATGCGCGGCGATAATGTTTTGGGTCATCACCTCTTGGAGCCGGGTTTTCTGGGGATCCAGCCCCTTCGCCACGATGCGCTTCATCAAATCGCGCTCGGAAAAAATTCCCACCAGGCGATCTTCATCAAGCACCGCCACGGCGCCAATGCTTTTTTCAACCATAAATTTGACCGCGTCCGCGACGCTTTGACCACGTTGCACGGTAAAAACGTCGCGATTTTTCACGATATTGCCGACAGTGTTCATGCTCAAATCTCCCTTCGCGTTTTAATTTACGTTTTCCGTTTTACGCTCTTCCGTCTTATTTTTTATTCATTCTCCTCACGCAAACGCGCCAAGACGGAATAATCCTCGAGCGTGCTGGTATCACCGGCGGATTCACGGCCGGCGGCAATATCACGCAACAACCGCCGCATGATTTTGCCGCTGCGCGTTTTCGGCAGCGCCTCGGTAAAGCGAATATCATCCGGCTTGGCAATCGCACCAATTTCTTTGGCCACGTGCTCGCGCAGTTCTTTGCGCAATTCTTCGGAAGCGGGTTTGCCGGCTTGCAACGTCACAAATGCCGCCAAAGCTTGTCCTTTCATCTCATCGGGACGGCCCACCACGGCCGCTTCCGCGACCAGCGGGTGGCTGACCAAAGCGGATTCCACTTCCATCGTGCCGAGCCGATGCCCCGCCACGTTGACCACGTCATCGATGCGGCCCATGATCCAGTAATAACCATCTTCGTCACGGCGGGCGCCATCACCGGTGAAATAGGCTCCGGCCACCTCGCTCCAATATTGCTTTTTGTAGCGTTCGGGGTCGCCATAAATCGTGCGCAGCATCGACGGCCACGGTTTTCTGATAACCAGAAAGCCGCCGGTGTTTTCTGGAACGGGAGTCCCGTCTCTCGCCACGATTTCCGGCAACACGCCGAAAAATGGCCGCGTGCCAGATCCCGGCTTCGTCGGAATCGCGCCGGGCAACGGCGTGATCATGATCGCGCCGGTTTCGGTTTGCCACCAGGTATCGACGATTGGGCAACGCCCACGGCCGATGATTTTGAAGTACCACATCCAGGCTTCCGGATTTATCGGCTCGCCGACCGTGCCGAGCAGGCGCAGCGAAGAGAGATCGTGCTTGCGAGGCCATTGCTCGCCCCATTTCACAAACGCGCGAATCGCCGTCGGCGCGGTGTAAAAAGTGTTGATGCGATATTTTTCAATGATCGACCAAAAACGATCAGGCTCCGGAAAATTCGGCGCACCTTCATACATCACCGAAGTCGCGCCATTCGAGAGCGGGCCATAAACGATGTATGAATGGCCGGTCACCCAGCCGATGTCTGCCGTGCACCAATAGGTGTCTTCATCTTTCAAATCAAACACCAGCCGCGAGGTGAGATTGGTTCCCACCAGGTAGCCGCCGGTCGTGTGCAAAATGCCCTTCGGTTTGCCGGTCGTTCCCGAAGTATAAAGAATATAAAGTGGATGTTCGGCATCGAGCTGCTCGGCGTCGCAAACCGGCGAGGCCGCCATCATCAATTCGTGATACCAGTGATCACGTCCGGGTTCCATCGCTACTTTCTGGCCGGTGCGCTGCACGACGACGATGTTTTGCACCGTTGGCGTGTGCTGCGCGGCGTCATCGACTGCCTTTTTCAGTTCCACGACATTGCCGCGGCGATAACCGCCGTCAGCGGTAACAATGAGCGCGGCCTGGCAATCATTGACGCGATCTTTGAGCGCCTCGGCGCTGAAGCCACCAAATACCACGGAATGGGTGGCGCCGATGCGGGCACATGCGAGCATCGCAATCGCCGCTTCCGGAATTTGCGGCATGTAAATGATCACCCGGTCGCCCGCTTTAATATTGAGCGATTTGAGCACATTGGCAAATTTGCACACTTCCCGATGCAAGTCCTGATACGTCAGCACGCGCGAGTCGCCGGGTTCGCCTTCCCAAATGAGCGCGGCCTTGTTTTTTCGCCACGTGTTCAGATGGCGATCCAAACAGTTGTAGGCGAGATTGATTTTTGCGCCGACAAACCATTTGGCGAACGGCTCATTCCATTCGAGCACTTTGTCCCATTTTTTAAACCAGTGCAACTTTTCTGCTTGTTCGCTCCAATAACCATCGGGATCATCAATCGAACGTTTATACGTCGCCTCATAGTCTTCGAGGCTGTTGATATGGGCTTTCTTGCAAAAATCCGGGCTGGGGTTGAATACGCGGTCCTCTTTTAAGACGGACGTAATATCTTCTGGCATGTAAAATCCTCCACGTCGGGTTGAAGCGCCCTGCGGGCGTTAGCCGAATGGTTTCTCGGCAAGGATCGAATTTCAGTGAATATAATGAGTATTGCTCATTGATTTATAGCGACGTTGGCGATAGACGCGGAAAACATTCTATGCTGCTTTAGCAAATGAATTCGCCGGTTTTACGCTGATAAATGGATTCGACAAAAACAAAAGTGCTATCGCGATTAGTAACCACGATAGCACACACTAAATCAACTTACTTTTGGGCTTTGCCAATCAAATTCAATGCGCTGCCCGCCTTGAACCATGCAATCGCGGTTTCATTGAACGAATGGTTCAGCTCGCATTCATGTGAGGTGCCGTCCGCATGTTTGATGATCAGCTTCAAGGTTTTGCCCGGGGCAAACGCGTTGAGTCCGACAATCGACACGCGGTCATCTTCGCGAATGAGATCGTAATCTGCGGGATTCTTGAACGTCAGCGGCAGCATCCCCTGTTTTTTCAAATTCGTTTCGTGAATGCGCGCGAAGCTGCGCGTAATCACAACCCGGCCGCCGAGCCAGCGGGGCTCCATCGCGGCATGTTCGCGGGAAGAGC
>JAJVHT010000031.1:18978-23251 GCA_022072515.1 bacterium | reverse complement strand
GGCGGTCCAGATACTCAAGGTGGTGCCATCCATGCGCATCCACATCGGATAGACTTTTCCATTGTGCGCCGCAATGCTGGTGTAGTCACCGAAAAAAATATTGGCGACCGGCGTAAAGGGTGTTTCACTCACTTTGAAATTTACGAAGGACTCGCCGCCATCGGTGGATTTGGCGACGTAAACCTCGGTCGCATTGCCGGCGGTGCGGCGGCGATCATAAAAAACAAAATAGAGATTGCCGGTGACTTGATCCACCGTCATCCACACGAAGAATTGGTGGCGGTTCGTGGCGTCATCATTGATCTGCTTGATTGGCCCCCAGGTTTGTCCGCCATCGGTGGATTTAATCAAAAAAATGTCGGTATTGTCGCTGCCCTGACGTTGATCCGACCACGTGACATAGATGTTGCCGCGATATTTTGACGCACTCACATCACAAGCGGTGATCGGGAAACCGTTGGCGCGATAAATTCCTGTCACCGCGAAATCCCAACCGCCCGGTTGCGCCGCCACAAATCGGTCTTTGCCAAATGTCCCGCCGCCGTCGGTGGATTGGTCAAACATAATTCCCCGCGGGCCGGACCAAGTTAGATAAATTTCGCCATTCGGTCCAACCGCCGGGACGGCGCCTTCCACGGTGTTGTCACCGTCAATGCAGTCGCCACTCACATCACTCACTTTTAGTGGTTTCGCCCAGGTCTGGCCCAAGTCGGTGGAACGCGAAAATAGAATGCGCGAGCTGTCATTGGCGTTGGCGCTGCCATAGCGGTCAAACTCCGTCCACGCGATGTAAATATTATTTTTATACGGCGAGGCGGTCAGGTCGATGGCGAGCCATTCCTTGTCTTGATCTTTGGGCGGATTCAAGCCGATGCCCACGCCGTCATTCCACGTGGCGCCGCCATTCATTGATTTCTGCACGACGATGCGATCAAGAAAATTTCCGACGGTGGAAGGAGGATTGGAAAGATGGCCATAATAAAGCCCTCCCTGCGCGTCGAAAATAACACACGGGTCGCCATAGACGCCGAATGAAGAATTCAAATGCTCTTCCGCCCAGGTGGCACCGCCGTTGTTTGAACGGTAGTAGTAATTAAGGTTGGCGCCGGCCGCGAGCTGCTGCGGATTGGCGGGATTGATCGCGATGGTTACTTCTTCCGGAGTCGTGCTCTCCGGCCGGCTGAGGCGAATATTGGGATACTGCGCCAGTAAAACCGTTGAAGAGGCGGCGAGCATGAGTAAACAAAATGCTCTGCACATAAAATTTCTCTGCTGCTGATTTTTTTATACGTGAACAGTTACGAATTTATCCTGAGTTTTCCGCGATGGTTCTGATATCTCTGATTCGCCGACGGCCCATGCCTCCTCAATCATCGAAGATAAACACCGGCTCCGGATAAAACCGGATGTGGCGTTCCTGCTGGCGCATGCGGACAAAGGCTTCGAGCCAGGCATTCTTGTCCGCCAGCGACAGATCCGAGCGCAACACATCGAGCTGGATATTCATCCGCAACACGCGGCCCGGAATGCTGTGCCGCGTCAAGCCGGTGGGAAGCTTGAGATTATCGGTCACCAGTTGCATCACCTCGGTTTTTTCAAGCGGCGGAAAAAGTACCAAGGCGGCCAGATCCGGGTAGAAGCTTTTTAAGTCCAAGAAATTAGTTTGATCGACGCGCTCGAACGGAAAGCTTTTTTTGTACGTATCGATGAGCCGGGTCATCGCATTCACGTCGGCGCGAAGATTTTGACTGGCGGGAATGATCGCGGCCTTTTGTTCGACTGCAAACAACGCCGCGCAGGCCTCGCGCGTCGCCAAGGCGCCTTCGGCGTCTTCTGCCGCCACCAGCTCGACCACGAGATCGAGCGCGCGTAATTGCGCGATCCAATCCGGCCAGGACAGGCGCATCACCGCATGATGCCAGCTTCCCAGGCGCAGCGCCGGATCATCGTAGTTGATGATTTGCACCGGCACGCAGGTGTAGCCGAGCAAGCGCATCGCGCTGATGCGATTGGCGCCGTCGATGAGCAAATAACCGTCAGCTTGTTGCAACGGCGCGACAATCGGCGGATTGAGAATGTGCCGATCTTCGGCCAGACGCTCGACTAACCTTGCCGCACGGTCGGTCTCCGGCGCTTCGTGAAAACGGATTTGAGCGAGTGGAACGATGCGTAAGATAGGGAAAGGCTTTGAGATTGTCATCGCGAGGTTTAAAAAAGATTCCGTCACTATTCAGCGATTTCACCGCCCGAGCGTTTATTTTTGCTATTTGTTATATCGCGCCATTTATTTTTGCACACAGCTTTGAGCGCCCGGGCGGTACTGAATAGTTACAAGCTTCCAACGTATAGATGGCGTCCGTGGGATTCATCTCGACGGATTTCTACGCCGTGGCCTTCATCCATCCGCCGGGAAAATTTGCTTGAACGATTTTAGATTTTTATTCAACGCCCCAACAGGCTCTCGACTTCGATCACCGCATCCATCTCGTCTTTCATGATGTGAATAATCGTGTGGCTGAAGGGCGGATACGATTCGACCATCGGCAAAATCTTTTTGTACTGCGCCGCCGCTGCTTGCTCGGTCTGCAGGGCTTCCGTGAGCATCTGCTTCCAATCTTCGGTGTGCACGATCGGCGCGGCGTCGCGTGTCGTCACCGCTTCGCCGCCGAGCGTTGCGATGATGTCACGCACTTTGGCGGCGTGTCCAAATGACTCGGTGGCTTCGTCTTCAAAATGCGTTTTGAGGGTCAACATCTCCAGGCCTTTGACGTAAGCCGCATAATGGGCATACATCGCCTGCGCGCGCAGCTCCCACCCGAGCGCTTTGTTCAATTCGTTGATCACTTGGTTTTGATTGGGTAATTGGACGGGCATAGCTTTCTCCAGGTTTGCATGAGTGCTGACATAGTGAAATTTTAGAACTGATTGAAATTTAATTTAACAAATGTCCGCACCAGGCGCAAGCGGAATTGTGCCAGATTTTGGGCCTGATTGGGTGCAATGAATTTCATTGTTTTGCGCCAAAATTGCCTGTAAATTTAAACATGCCGAAAACCAGCCTCACACCATTGGTCTTATGTGAGAACTATGGCCGTAATCCGGCCGGCCGTTCTTTCCATTTTGCCGATTGTCTTGAAACAATCGTGGCAACAGAGCATGAGCAGATTCTTCCCGCCCTGCGCCGGATCGAAGCCGCGGTGCAAAACGGCTTACACGCGGCAGGATTTATTTCTTACGAAGCCGCGCCGGCATTCGATGCGAATTTTTGCGTAAAAAATGCCACCGCCTTTCCCCTGCTGTGGTTCGGCCTCTTTCGCGAACGGCGTGTAATCAATGCCGGGGAATTTTTCCGCGACGGTGAATTTAAGTTTTCGGATTGGCAGGCGAGTATTGGCGAAGCAACCTATCATCACGCGATTGAGCAAATCCGCGCACACATTGCCGCCGGCGATACTTATCAAGTCAATTTTACGTTTCGCTTGCGCGCCAATTTTTATGGCGATGCTCTGGCGCTGTATCATCACTTGTGCCGCAGCCAGCGCGCCGGTTATTGCGCGTATCTCAATCTCGGCCGGTTTCGCATTCTCTCGGCGTCGCCGGAACTTTTTTTCCATTGGCAAAATGGGCAACTCGTCACCAGGCCGATGAAAGGCACGCGGCCGCGCGGGCGCACAACCAACGAAGATCGAATCTACACCGAGCAACTCAAAACCTCCCCCAAAGAGCGCGCCGAGAATTTGATGATTGTCGATTTATTGCGTAACGACATGGGGCGCATTTCGGAGTTCGGCGCCGTCCAAGTGCCAAAACTCTTCGAAGTCGAACGCTATGAAACCGTGCTGCAAATGACGTCGACGATTACTTCGCGGCCGTTGCCGCAAGCTGGATTTGTCGAAATTTTGCAGGCGCTTTTTCCCTGCGGCTCAGTCACCGGCGCGCCCAAAATCCGCACGATGGATATTATCGACCAACTCGAAGACTCGCCGCGGCAAATTTATACCGGCGCCATCGGTTTTTTTTCGCCCGGCCCTGAGGCGGTGTTCAATGTGGCGATTCGCACGCTGCTGCTCGATACGCAAACCGGCGTGGCGGAACTGGGTGTCGGCAGCGGCATTACCTATGATTCGGCGCCGGCAGCGGAATACCAAGAATGCTTGTTGAAAGCCCGTTTTTTGACGCAGCCGCGTCCCCCAGATTTCGACTTGTTGGAATCATTTTTGTATGACAACGCTAACGGTTATTTCTTGCTCGACCGGCATCTCAGGCGCCTTGC
>JAJVHT010000031.1:14750-18878 GCA_022072515.1 bacterium | reverse complement strand
GCAGCCGAGGAAAATGGCGTTGAGCCAAAACGCGGAACGACTGCAATATTTTAGCCGTTCCGCGCTTCAGTTTTTCGCAAAAAGAAAATCGCGAGAAGATTAAAAATTATTTGGCGCGGCGCCCGGTAATGGTTACGAGTGTGCCTTCCGCCAGGCGCAAAACCGACATGCACTCGTCGCATTCGGCTTTGCCCGCGACGGTTTTTCTGGCGCGGCCGCCGCAGCTTGGACATAAAATTTGTGTGCGGTGATAAGCTTGACGGACCAAAGCTCGCATCACTTCGTCGATGGAAGTCAAGCCCATTTCTTGGCGCAGCGATTCGAGCATGTCGAATTCCTGCGGGGTGAAGGTTTGGGGATCTTGCATATTTTTAGTCCTTCCAGTCCGCTATAAATACATTCGTTTGGCGCGGCGCGGCGGCGTTGCGATTCGAGCAAAAAATCAATTTCTTCCCATCACGGGAGAACACCGGAAAGCCGTCGAAATCATCACAATACGTCACCCGTTCTTGATTCGAGCCGTCGGCATTCATCAAAAAGAGATCGAAATTGCGATGCTTGGGATCGGCAAGGTTGGAGCAGAAGATGATTTTTTTGCCGCTGGGATGAAAGAACGGCGCAAAATTCGCCGCGCCATTGTTGGTGAGCTGCCGTTGATTGGAACCGTCGGTATTCATCACAAAAATTTCCAACCGGCTCGGACGAATCAAATTTTCCTTTAACAAACTTTGGTAATCTTCCAACTCCGCCGCGGATTGCGGGCGATAGGCGCGATAAACGATTTGGGCACCATCCGGTGAAAAAAATGGGCCGCCGTCATAGCCGGGCGTGCTGGTGAGACGGCGCACGTCGCTGCCGTCGACGTTCATCGTGTAAATATCGAGGTCGCCGTCACGCATGGAAGTAAAAACAATTTTTTTGCCATCCGGTGAAACGGTGGCCTCGGCATCATAACCCGGCGTTTGCGTCAGCGGCCGCAAATCCGAACCGTCGTCTCGCGCCACAAAAATATCATAATCCGGATAGACGGCCCAAACATAACCGCGGCTGTAATCGGGAGGTGGGGGACAGGCCTCACCGCCGAGATGCGTCGAGGAAAAAATGATATGTTGATTGTCTTTCAAGAAATAGGCGCAGGTCGTCCGGCCTTTGCCGGGACTTACCAGTTTTGGGGGCGTGTTTTTCAGCAGATCAAAGGTAAAAATTTGGTCACATTGAAAGGGCGGGCGCGTGGATTGAAAAATCAAGCGGCGCGGTTTTTTGTCGAAACTGAGATAGGCTTCCGCCGAGTTTTCGCCTTCGCGGGTGAGCTGGCGAACCCGCGCAAAATGTTTTTCGTTGGGAAAAATCAACGTTCCGCCGTTGGCTTCCGGCTTGGGTTGCGATTGGCCGTTTGTGAAAGAACCACAGAAAAAAAGCAGCAGGGTGAGGGGGAGGTATGGGCGCATAAAATTTTAAATCCATTTAAATGGTGCATTGCCGCAAAATTTCGGCGGCGCGTTCTGGCGGGATCCAGTTGACCTGAAAGCCGGCGACGATATCGAAATCCGCCATGCCCCGTAAGCGCGGGGTGATTTCAAGATGCCAATGAAAATCACGCTCGACGGTTTTCCAATAACCCCGCTGCCGGCCGGCGAGCAGATTGGGCCCGGAGTGGATGATCATCAGGTGATTGGGATCGCCGAGCGCTTGGCGAACTTTGAGCAACACCAGCTTGAGTAATTTGGCCAGTGACGGTAGTTCGTTGTTCCATTCATAAAAAGTCTCGTGCCGCTTGGGCAAAAGCCAGATTTCAAACGGCGCCCGCGAGGCAAACGGGCACAGGGCGATGAAATTTTCATTTTCCGCCACCAACCGCTGGGTGGCTTCCAATTCCTGGCGAATCATGTCGCAGAAAATGCAGCGTTCTTTGAGCAAAAAATATTGTTGGGCATTCGTCAGCTCCTCGCGCACGCGCAGCGGCGTGATCGGCGTCGCGATGACGTGGCTCAGCGAATGGCGCAAGCTCGGCCCGCGGCGGCCCTCGCCGACGTTTTTGTAGACAAGGATGTAGCGAAAGCGCGCATCCCGTTTGAGATCGAGCACGCGCTCGCGATACGCGGTCAACACGTCGGCAATTTCGTTTTCCGCCAGCTCGGCTAATATTTTGCCGTGCGCCGCGGTTTCGATCACCAGTTCATGCGCGCCAATGCCGTCCAACATATCATAAATGCCGAGACCGCGATTGTTGGTTTCACCGTGAATTTGTAAAACCGGCACCCGTTCCGGCACGACCCGCACGTTCCATCCCGGCTCGTTGCGCGGCGAATGGTTGGGGCGCACCGCAAAAACTTCCGGCGCGGTTTCGCCTTCATGGCCGGCGCAAAACTCACAGGTTTCACCCGGACGCGCGCGCCGCAAACGACGATGGCCGTCGGGTTTGAACGTCACCATTTCTTTGCCGTTTTGCAGCATGATCGTCCAAATTCCGGTAATCGGATCACGACGGAGTTGATTCATCAGCTTGCCACCTTTCCAAAAAGTTCTCGCCGTTTTAAGCGTCGCGACAAGGCGAGAAAAATCCGTTGTCCGAAAGTTCCGGTCCTTCTCCTCGCGCTTGAATGGTGTAAAAAAGGTCTATTATGTTATGAAAATTTTGAAAGATTGTCAATGAAAACTTTCGGCAAAAAACCGGCTTTTACGCAGAACTGTCGCATGCCGTGTACCATTCGATAATGCGCAATATGTATTGAGCGCAACAAATTTTCCAGGACGGAACAATGAAGTCTCTTGCTTATTTCCTACTCCTGCTTTTGCTCACCGCCGCAACGGCGATTCAACAGCAGTTTTATTTGCCGAGCTTGGAATTATCCGGGGCGGATGACGGCACGGGCCGCGCTGAAGCCGAAGCGGAGCAGCGGATTGTTTTTCTGCTGCAATATCTCGCCAGCGATTATGATCGGGCCGTGCAGCATGGCCAAATTATCGATTCATTGGAATACGGCGAGATGCAAAGATTCTCGCAGCAAGCGGCCAAGAGCTATGCCGGCGGCGCCGCGATACAAGCGCAAACGCGCGAGCAGTTACAGGCCCTCACTGGTTTAATTGCCCAACGCGCCAGTCTGCAGCAAATTCGCCAAACTTGTGCGGCCTTGACGGCAGCCATTACGAAAGAGAAAAATTTGCTTTTGTTTCCACAACTGGCGCCCAACCTCGACAATGGCAAAGCTTTGTTTCGCGAAAATTGTGTTTCCTGCCATGGCCTCGGGGGCCGGGGCGATGGCGCGGCTGCCGATACGTTGAAGCCGCCGCCGCGCGATTTTACCGATCCCGCCCGCCTTAACGTTTGCACGCCGCTGCAATTTTATCAGGCCGTCACTTTCGGCGTCGAAGGCACGGCCATGCCGGCTTTTGCCGAGGCCTTTACCCCGGAACAGCGCTGGGATCTGGCGTTTTATTTGATGACGTTACGCCGGGATTTCCAAGCGCTCGCGCCGGCCGTCCGGTGCCCGTTGACGTTACGCCAGTTGGCGACAAAAAATAATCTGGAGTTGACGGCCATTCTCGCACAGCGCCAGCGCCTGCAGCGTCCTGATTCAACCCTGCTGCATTCAACCCTGCTGCTCGAATCGTGCCTGGATGCGTGCCGGCAAAATCCTCCGTCATTAACCATGTATGAACATCTGGCGCTGGCGGAGAAAAAATTGCAACAAAGTCTGCGCGCGCATTTGCGGGCCGATTCCGCGCAGGCTATTCAACTGGCAGAAGAGGGTTACTGGCTGGGCTTTGAGCCGATTGAGAGCAAGCTTTTTTCACGGGTATACTTGAAATTTGAGCGGGCTCACACGGAGTATCATTGGTGCCTCGAGGAGAAAGGGCCGCCGGAACAAGCGCGCGCTTACGTGAAAACGATGCTGGCCATCCTGCAACACATTCGCAGCCAGCAAGGTTTGCGGCGATGATGATAATGACTCAGTTGGAGCGGATTGATTTGGGGCGGGCCGGCCGGGCTGGATCATGCGCCAGTTGATTTAGGATTTTGTTTTCTGCGTGGCGCATGCGTTTTTTCCCTGCGACGGTATGGTCATCATAACCGAGCAAGTGCAAAACGCCGTGAATGACCAAGCGCGACAATTCCTCGCGCAAACT
>JAJVHT010000031.1:10551-14650 GCA_022072515.1 bacterium | reverse complement strand
CCAGTTGATTTAGGATTTTGTTTTCTGCGTGGCGCATGCGTTTTTTCCCTGCGACGGTATGGTCATCATAACCGAGCAAGTGCAAAACGCCGTGAATGACCAAGCGCGACAATTCCTCGCGCAAACTAACTTTATAGCGAGCAGCATAATTTTGCGCAACCGGCACACAAACGGCAAGCGCGGCAATACGCACGCCGTCCGGGATGGCGCCGAGGTCGAAGGTGATCACATCGGTTGCGGAGGGGTCTTGCAGATAATCACGATGCCAGGCGCTGATCTGCTGTACATCAACAAAATTCACTTCGATATTGATCGCTGCCGTTGCATGTTCCCGCCAAAATTGATCCAAGGCTTCGAACACCCGTTTGCGTTCAAGCTTCGTCAGGGGCAGGCGCGGAATAGGGGGCTGGGCGAGCCACTGGAGATGCAGTTGTGGCCGCGGATTCGGAACCGGCCTTGGAGCCGCTGCGGCGCGGCTGCGGTTCGGTGGTTGGGGAATTCGGGTGGACGGTGGCACGGGGCGCCCGCGGCCGGATTTTTTCCGGCGTCTCACCGGTTTTGACGTTTTCATTTTTGTTTTTTTGATCTTCCAGATATTGGATGCGGCCATGGAAAATGCCGCTCAGGGTGCGCATAAAATTTTCTTTGATCAAATTCAAATCGCGCAACGTCAGCGGGCATTCGTCCAACTCGCCCTTTTTGAAGCGCTCTTCGACGATGCTATTCACGACATTGCGCAGCCGGCTGATCGAAGGATCGCGCAACGCCCGGCAGGCGGCTTCCACGGCATCCGCCAGCATGACGATGCCGGTCTCCTTGGTTTGCGGCTTGGGGCCGGGATAACGAAAATCGGACTCCTGCACTTCGGAATCATCGTTCTTTTCCAAAGCCTTTTTATAAAAGTAAGCGATAAGATTGGTGCCGTGATGCTGCGGAATAAAATCCCGCACTTCTTTGGGGATGTCATTTTCTTCGGCGATCTCCAGGCCGCGCTTCACGTGGTTGACGATCACCAGCAGGCTCATGTTCGGCGTCAATTTTTCGTGCGGATTTTTGCCGCCGCGCTGATTCTCGACAAAATATTCCGCCATTTCCGTCTTGCCGATATCGTGATAATACGCCCCGACGCGCGCCAGGAGCGAATTGGCGCCGATCGCTTCGGCGGCGGCCTCGGACAGCGTGCCCACCACGATGCTGTGATGATACGTTCCCGGCGCTTGCAAAGCCAGCTCGCGCAGCAAGGGCCGGTTCAGCGCTGACAGCTCGAGCAGCGTCGCGTCCGTGGTCAAGTCAAACAGATATTCAAAAATGACCATCAGCCCGTAGGTGAAAATCGGGCAGAGCAAAGCGTTGAGCAAAATGCCGTCGCGCAGATTCAGCCACACTTGCGGCAGCGGCGTAAAACGCAGAAATGCCGTCACGGCGATCGTGGTGAGATAGCCGAGCGCGAGCAACAGAATCGCTTTGAAGATCCAACTGCGCGAGCGCACGCGGCGCACCGCCAAAATCGCGAACATGCCGGTGATCAACGTGATAAAGACCGTGTTGAACTCATAGCCCCGCATGCTGCCGAGCAAAATGCCCAGCGCCACCGTGCCGACAAAAGCCGTCTGCGAATCGAAAAAAAAGGTGAGTAACATCGGCGCGATGGCCAGCGGAATCAAATACTCCGACAGCCCGATCATGTTGAGTAAATACGCAATAAAAATAACCAGCAGCAGAATAAGCGCAATCAACAAAACGCGCTGCGGATCATGATAAATGAGCGGGCGGGAGAGATATAAAAAGAAGCCGATCATGCCGACGCCGATAAGCAAAATGGTAATGCGGCCGAGAAACGGCAGGAGCGAGCGCCACCCGCCGGCCGCGGCCCGGCTTTTTGCCCACTCGGCGGTCAACGAGCGCAGCTTTTGCAAATGTTCCGAGGTGATTTTATCGTGGCTTTCGATGATGCGCTCTTTCGCGAGAACCGTGCCCCGCGCCCGCGGCACTTTGGCGGCGGCTTCTTCGCGGCGCTGCGTGGTTTCGCGCTCGTCATAAAAAAGATTTGGGCGAAAAAAGTTGGTGAGAATTTGATAGCCAAGATTGATGGCGGGATCGCTCAAATTGGGAACGGCACGCAGCTTGAGCAGGGCCACGGCTTTGCCCCCTTCAATGCCGGCAAACGTCTCGACACTCTCCACCGTTTCCTCGGCGCCGGTGCGAATGGCAAGGCGCTGAACGTAGGACGGCAGGGCGCTGCGCTCCAAATTTAAAATCCCGGCGGCAAAAAAATCACGGGCAATGCGTTGGAGCTGGGCCGCGTAATTTTCAAATTTCATGGCCGGCAAGGACGGCCGCGGGGCGCGCCCAAAACCATGCAGCAAAAACCGCAGCCCCTCTTCGGAGATGACGAATTGCGGTTGCGCCGCAAAAAAATCCCGCAACCGGTGGATTTTCATCGAGTCCGGCACCAGCGCTTCGATATTCTGCTCGATGCCGGCGAGAAAATCTTCCAGTGCGCGCAGTTGCTGCCCTGCCACGCTGTCAGCGCGGACAAAAACCGGGGGCACGCTTTCGCGGGCGGCGCGCACGTCACGATTGTATTCGTCAGCGGTTTTATCGATGGAAAAGGTGAAGGGCGCGATGATCTGCTCGCCTTCGTAAATTTCCCCTTCGCGCAAATCAGCAAAGCGAAAGGATTTTCCGGTGGGAAAGAAAAACAACCCGACGCACACGAACGCCGCCGAAATGCAAAGCTGCCAACGGTGGCGTTGCCAAATCGCCAGCGCCCGGGAGCGCTCGGCGGGGCCAAGGTCGAGCGTTTTTTTCGGCAGAATTTTGATGAGGCGTTTGAAGGCTTGCGGTTTTAGCAACCACGCCAGCCCTCGCCGTAGCGCATCCATAAAGCTCACTGGCTGTAACTATCGTAGGCTTTGATAATGTCGCGCACCAGCTTGTGGCGCACGACGTCCTGGTCCGCGAGATAAACGAACCCGATGCCCTCCACGCCCTGGAGAATCTCGCGAATCTGCACCAGCCCGGAGGGCGCGGTGCTCGGCAAGTCGATCTGCGTGATATCGCCGGTGACGATGGCTTTGGAATTGACGCCCAGGCGCGTGAGAAACATTTTCATCTGTCCGGGCGTGGTGTTTTGCGCCTCGTCTAGAATGACGAAGGCGTTGTTTAGCGTACGGCCGCGCATGTAGGCCAAGGGCACGATCTCGATGATCTGCGTCTCGAGATAACGCCGCAATTTTTCGGCGGGAATCATATCATACAGCGCGTCATACAGCGGGCGCAGATACGGATCGACTTTCTCTTTCAAATCGCCCGGCAAAAATCCCAGGCTTTCGCCCGCTTCGACCGCCGGGCGCGCCAACACGATGCGATCCATCTGGCGGTCACGCAAATGGGCCACGGCAATCGCCACCGCCAAATAAGTTTTTCCCGTGCCGGCCGGCCCGATCGCAAAAACGATGTCGTTTTTCTGCGTGGCATTATAAAATTCCAACTGGCCGTCGGTCTTCGGCTTGATCGCGGCGCTTTTGGTGTAAATGATCACCGGCCGGGAGTTGTACGCGCCGGTGGCGGACGCGCCCTCGGCGGCCCCGGCATTTTTGTTGCCGTTGCCGCGTTTCACCACGTTGATCAACGTTTCGACCTCGGCGTGCCGCAGCTCTTCCTGGCGATTCAGCAAGAGAATCAATTCCGTAAACAAACGTTCGAGCTGGCGCAACTCTGGCTCGAGCCCTTGCAAAATGATTTCCGTGCCGCGCACCGTGATGCGGGTATTGAAGTGTTTCTGGATTTCTTTTAAATGTTGATCGCCCTGTCCCAGCAACTGCAAAGAATCAACGCCGCGAATTGAAATCCGGCGTTCCTGCGGCGTTGCTGCCGTCGCAGCTTTTTCTTTCCCTTCCTCGACAGCTTGTTCGGATTGCAATGTCTGTCCCAAAATTTATCCTCTTCGATTTAGTCCAGTTCCCCTGATTAGTCCAGTTCCCCTGAGGGCTTGCCAAAAGCCAAACGGAAAATGGCGCCTCCCAAACGGCTAAAAAAGACAAAGCCCCGCCCTCCAAAATCATTTTGAGGAAGCGCGGGGCATAAATTCACGAAA
>JAJVHT010000031.1:0-10451 GCA_022072515.1 bacterium | reverse complement strand
TTAGTCCAGTTCCCCTGAGGGCTTGCCAAAAGCCAAACGGAAAATGGCGCCTCCCAAACGGCTAAAAAAGACAAAGCCCCGCCCTCCAAAATCATTTTGAGGAAGCGCGGGGCATAAATTCACGAAAGCAAGTGTGAGGTTATTTCGGCATCCTCAGCACGGTGTAAGGATAGAGCATGCTCCTGTTGTCGCCGATGATGTCTTTATTGGCCTCGTAAATCTTGGTCCAACTCATCGAATCGCCCATCATTTTGGCGATTTTGCGCAGCGAGTCGCCCTTCTTCACAAGATATTCATCCGGCCCGCTCTCGCGCTGAATCTTCAGATTCCAGTTCGGGTAAATGCGATCCGGATTTTTGATCAAATCGGTGTTGTAGGAATAAATCCGCATCCATTGGAACGGATCACCGTAGATGTCTTGTTTCTTGGAAATTTTCCAGAGATAGTCGCCTTTGACGACGGTGTATTGATCGTACATGGCCTTGGGCATGCGTGCGCGCAATTGCGTCATCTTGCCCTCGATGGTCGCGATCCAGTCCTGCATCTCGGTCAGCTTGGCGATGTTGTTTTTCTTCATCTCATCGAGACGCGCTTGGAGCTGATCCAACTCGGCGCGGCGCTTGAACAGCTCTTCCGGTGACAACGCCATCAGGCCGTCCACGTCGGCTTCGAGCTGGCGCATTTGATTGCGGTAGTTTTCGACGCCGGCGCGATCGGTGCCGAGCATGGTGTAGATTTCATCCCATGTCTGCGTCGCCTGTTGATCGGTGCTGGCGATCTCCTGCTGCAACTGCGCGATTTCCGCATCCAACTTGGCGATCTCCGCCTTGGCGGTGGCCTCGCGCTGTTGCGCGGCACTCAACTCAGTTCTGTACTCTTCCATTGTCATCTTTTCTTGTGCGACGGCCGGCGCGACCAGCGCCAGGCTGAGCAAGCCGATGACAAGAGTGAGAAAAACGGTGGTCGAAATTTTCATCTTTTTCCCTCCACTCAAGCGAGTGGTTAAGTTCGTTTTCCTCCGGCAGATCAACTTGACGAGGATTTGCGGCGTCTGCTGGCGGAGGCGTGATCAATTTTAGTAGCTGCTGGGTTGCGGCGCGAATTAATTGCCGCTCATCCGCGCGGACACCGCAGTTTTTTCAGCCTGCGCTTTTTGCAGCGCCGCTTTCTTATCCTGCAATTGTTTCAGCAATGCATCGCGTTCGGCGCGTTTTTGCGCCAGTTGCGCTTCGGCGGCTGCCGCGGCATTTCTGGCCTCCTCAAGAGCCTGCAATTGTTCTTTGCTCGGATGCTTCGTGCATGCTACTAAGGAGAGGGAAGCCAACAAACAGATCGCCAAACCTTTGGCCACATAGGACTTCATTTTTTCCCTCATGAGCTTTTTGCCTCCTGGTTACTGAATCGTTATGTTTGCCTTAAGGCAGAGTCAATTATTTTCCACTCCCAGAACGCACACCGCTTTCCACAAATTTTAACGATCAGAAACGTCATAAAAACATTTCAACCGTCTATAAACTCAACCGGTCTCAGTATATAAAAAAAATAACTGATTGTCAAGGAAAAAATCGTTTTTTTAAGATGGCGGCGGTTGGGCTTCAGTGGTTTCTTGCTTCGCCATTTCCCATAAGGCCTCCCATTTTTCGAGCGTCATTTTACTCAAATCCTCGCCGGCAGCATTCACGCGTTTTTCCACCCAGCGAAAGCGGCGGCTGAATTTCTCGCTGGCGCGGCGGAGCGCCTCTTCGGCGCTGAGATTCAGCCAGCGGCCAACGTTGACCAGCGCGAAGAGAACGTCGCCAAATTCATCGGCGATGGGCGCCGGAGCGCCGGAGCGCCGTGCTTCGGCCAATTCTCCCAATTCCGACTGAAACTTCTGCATGACCTGCTCGATATGCTCCCATTCAAACCCGATGGTACTCGCTTTGTGGAGCAAGCGTTGCGCGCGCAACAAGGCGGGCAACGCCGTGGGCACGCCGTCCAGCACGGAATTCTTGCCTTCGGCCTTTTTCAGTTTTTCCCACACCACGCTTTGCTCTGCCGCCGAATTGATTTTCATATCGCCAAAGACATGCGGATGCCGGCGAATCAATTTTTCGTTGAGGCCGGTGACAACGTCAGCGATGGTGAAGCGCCCGGCTTCACTGGCAATTTGCGCATGGAAAATGATTTGCAACAGCAAGTCGCCCAACTCTTTGGCCAGCTCGTCATATTTTTCGTGATCGAGAGCTTCGAGCACTTCATACGTTTCTTCCAGGAGATACGGGCGCAGCGATTGATGCGTCTGCTCGCGATCCCACGGGCAGCCGGCGGGCGCGCGCAACTGGGCCATGATTTCAATCAAATCTGAAAAGGCTTGAGCCGTGCTCATTTCGCGTCATCCTTAATTTATTATACTTTCGCGGCCTGGCCTCTAAGATAAACATGCGGCCATAATGAAACAAGGGAATTTTCAACGAAATCCCGCTTGACTCTTTAAGCGAATTTGGTTACTTTTAAAGGTTAAAAATGGCGGCGAGATGTTTTTTTTCTTTGTTGGCATAACCATTTACGCAACACCCACGCGTCCGCAAGCCGCCAGTTGAGCCTATCGCGCGTTGCCTAAATTTGAGCAGCAGTTCGCAAGCCCGCAGAAAGCCGGATTGGATATCATGAGTGTGCCGTTTTGGGAAAAACAATTCACGCGTTGGCGCGCCGGGTGGCGCGGCCTCCGCGCGCGCGGCGCAGAAATCTTCAGTTCGCTGGAGATTAAATTCAAGCTGAGCATCAATATCGCCATCATCGTCGTGCTGGTGATTTTCACCTACAGCCTGTTGATTCTGCCGGGCGAGCGCCGGGTTTTGACGCGCGCCACCGAAAACACCTGCAATGTGCTGTTGAAAAAGTTGAGCCAAAACGTGCGCGAGCCGATGCTGAAAAGCGTGATCACACCTTCTCTGCTTGGTGAGGTCACCACCGAAGTGTTGCGCACGCAGAACATGAATGTCGAAGGCCTGGCGTATGTTTTTGTCAAAAATCGCAATGATTCGCTGATTGCCCACAGCGATCCCGGCGAAACCAAACGCGGCGGCGGCGTGTTGCGCCCGGAAGAAATCGCCGTCCTGCTTAAAAACGAGAAGATGATTTCCCGCACCAATGGGCACTTTCAGGAGTATTATTATCCGATTTTGCAGCTTGACAAGGATCAAGCCCGCAAGATTGCTTTGGGCTATGCCTGTGTCGCGTTTTCGGAAGATTTTTTCAACGAGCCACTTAATAAAACGAAAAAACTGATCTTTTCCTATGCGGCGCTCGTTGTCATCGTCGCGGTCTGGTTGATTTATTTTTTTGCGCGCAAAATGGTCAACCAAATTCATGAGTTGTCGCGCGCCGCCCGGGAAGTCGGCGGCGGGAATTTGGAAGTGCGCGTCGAGCCGCGCAGCAAAGATGAACTCGGACAGCTCGCGCGTGAGTTCAACAACATGGTGACGCATTTGCGCGAGAAAGTGCAAATGCAGAAATTCGTCTCCAAGCTGACGGTACAAATGATTCAAAACAGCGGCGGCTCGAAAATGGAGCCGCAGGAAGGCGACCGCCGCTATACGACGATTTTCTTTTCCGACATCCGCAATTTTTCGACCTATGCCGAGCTTTCCGAGCCGGAGCAAATCATTCAGCTCATCAATATTTATTTCGATGTGCAGACGCAGATCATCGAAGCCAACGGCGGCGTGCTCGACAAATTCATGGGCGATCAGATCATGGCGCTTTTTCAAGGCCCGCAAGGTGTGGAAAATGCGGTGCGGGCGGCGGTGGAGATTCAACGCGCGGTGCGCGAGCTAAACAAACAGCGCGACGCCGCCGGTGAACTGCCGTTGTGGGTGGGCATCGGCATCAACCACGGCCTCGCGGTGATGGGGAAAATGGGTTCGAAGAATCGCATGGATTACACCGTGATTGGCGACGTGGTGAATATCGCCAACCGGCTCTGCAGTTTGGCGCGCGCCGGACAAATCGTGGTGGAATACAGCTTGACGCGCCGGCTCAACGGCCACTATGCGTTTACCCGTTTGGAGCCGATTTATGTCAGAAACCGGATGAAACCGGTGGATATTTGCGAAATTGATTACGACCGTGACATTATTATGTAGAAACGAGACGGCTTGCTGGTTACCGGTTACTGGTTGCGCAAGTTTTAAACAAGCACTCCGTAACTTTCCACTCGCCACGGCAATACTCAGTCTCATTTTATTTTTCAGCCAACCTCTTTTCAGCCAAAGCCTGTTTCGACATTCCGGCAGCGCCACGCGCGCCGTCGGCCTCGGCGGACCGCATTTGCTCGGGCCGATAGATGCGACCACCGCCTTGTGGAGCCCCGCGGCTTTGACCAGCTTGCGGGAAAATGAGTTTCTCTTGTCCTCAAACCGGCCTTTTGAATTTTCCGCCGCTGGCCTTGTCGGTTATTGGCCTGAATTCGGCAGCCTCGGGTTGAGTTTCGCGCGGTTCCCCCAGGCGAACACAAATCTGGATCGCGCCGGCTTGGCGTGGGCGCGTGCTCTCGGCCAGCCTTTTTCATTGGGCTTGTCGCTGCAGGGAAATCGTCTGCGGCAGGATGAATTTGCCACCGCGTCGTTGGGTGTGATCTGGCACCCGCGCGGGGCGCGATTGCCATTGTCGCGTGATCCCTACCAAGCCACCCTTTTTAATACGCCGCTCACGGCGTTTCCCGTGGCCATTGCTGTGCAAGCCAGCGATTTGCCGCTGGGGCGCGAACGCCTTGCGTCGTATTACGTAGCCGGGGCGGCGGCGCGCTTGTATGAGAACGGCCCGGCGCTACTCACCAGTTTCGAGTGGCGTGCCCACCAGAGCTTGACGCGCATCGGCATGGCATCGCCCGTTTTCAAACAGGTTGCCTTTTACGGCGGCCTGCACGATTTCAATATCGAGAAGGCCGCCGTCGGCCTCGCGGCCTTGGGCAGCGCTTATAGCTTTGATGTGGTTTACTCTTTTGCGGACAAGAAATTTTTTACCGGCATCGCTTTTCGGCTGGGGCCGAAGCCGAGCGAGCGCGCGCACCAGCATCTCAGCCAGGGCATGGCGCGCGTTAAAACCGGGAACTATCGTTCGGGGCGCCGGCAATTTAAAAATTATTTGACCTACGAGCCGGAAAACGCCAGAATTCTGAAACTGGACAGCGCACTCACGGCGCAAATTCGCCGGGAAGACGAGCGCATTGCCAAGCTGATGGATGAAGGCGAAACGCTGGAAAAGCGCTTGAAATATGTGGACGCGGCCGTGAAATATATCGCCGTTTTGCAGATCAATCGCGAGCATCGCGTCGCGCGCCAGCGGCTTACCGGAATTTCGTCGCAGCTCGATCTCTATGTCAAACGGCAATACCGCAATGCCGTGCTCTTGTTTGACGACGGCAATTTCACAGAGGCGCAGAGGTTGTTTGAAAACCTTTTGCTGGTGCGGCAAAATTACGCTGAGGCCCAGGATTATCTCAATCGCATTTACAGTCATCAGCGTGAAGAAGCCGAAAAAATGTTCGTTCAGGGTTTGGGATATTATGTGCAAGAAAATTTTTTAAAAGCGCGCGAAAATTTTCAACAAACGCTGGCGTTATCGCCGAATTATGAGAAGGCGCAGGCTTATCTCGATTCCACCCAGACGCGGCTGGAAGAACAAAAGGCCAGGGTCAGCCGCGGGCTGGCCGATGCCGAGCGCTTCAACCGGCGGCAACAATATAACCGGGCCTATCGCGCTTATCGCAACGTCCTCGAACTGGAACCGGGCAATGAGACGGCCAAACAAGGCATCACCCTGCTGCAAAGCCGCATCGATGCCGACGTGAGCGAAAAGCTGCAAAATGCCAATCGCGCCTTCGAGCGCGGGGATTACAGTCAGGCCAGTGATTTCGGCAAACAGATTTTAGATCTCGTGCCGCGGCATGAGGAAGCCAACGCGCTGTTGCAACGAATCAATCAAATCAACGGCCGGCGCGCCGATGATTACGTTCGGCGGGGCCTGGAGTATTTCGAGGCCAAGGATTGGAAAAACGCCGTGGACGAATTCGACAAGGCCTTGAACACCGATCCCAAAAATCGGCTGGCCGAACAAAAGCGCCAGGAAGCTTTGGCGCAAAGCAACATTCAGCAGCTTTTGGAGCAGGCACAGGTGCAGTTCAATCGCAATCAATTTTTGAAAGCGATTGAATTTTATAAAACGATCCTGGAGCGTGATCCGACGAATGCGGTAGCGCGCACCAAGCTCAATGAATGCCAGCAACAGCTCGATTTTCAGGTGGATAAATACTTCAAGCGCGGCCTTAATTTTTTTATCAATGATGATTACGACGGCGCAATCCGGGAATTGGATAAAGCTTTGAGCCTCAATCCGGCGCACAAACAATCGCTGGAATATAAACAAAAAGCGCAGCTCAGTCTCGAGGCGCTGCGGCGGCTGCGCGAATGACGGCCGCGGCGGCAAGCCGGATGCGATTGCAGGCCTTTTGGAAGTCTCTGCGGCCCGGTGACGGTTTCATTTTTATGTTGTTTGTCGCCTTCGCTCTCGGCAGCTTGTGGGCGGGGCGCTTGGTGCGCGCGCAGAAAAAGGCGGCCGCCAATTTTGTCGCGCATATCCGGATCGGCGATCGCGCCGTGCGCTCTGCGGCTTTATCCGAGACGGCGGAATTTACTTTACGCGGCGCGGTGGGAGAGATGGTGTTGCGTGTTGAGAGCAACAGCATTCGCGTTGTGCGGAGTTCTTGTCCGAATCAAGTTTGCGTCAAACAAGGGCCGGTGCGGTATCCCGGCGAAATGCTGGTTTGTGTGCCGAACCGTCTGGTCGTTTTGATTCACGGTGCAGAAACGAGGTTGCCGGGCAAAGCGCCGGCGCCAAGCCGCGGTGATGCCGTCACATACTAAAATGATGTTTCCCGCCCAAAGATTAACCCGCACGGCGCTGCTCACCGGATTCGGTTTGGTGATGTTTCTCTTCGAGACGATTTTGCCGCGCCCGCTGCCGTGGGCCAAACCGGGGTTGGCCAATATCGCGACATTGTTGGCGCTGTATCTGCTGGGAGCGGCGAGCGCGTGGGCCGTGACGTTGTTGCGGGTGTTGCTCGGCAGTTTCATCATCGGCGCGTTTATGAATCCGGGATTCTGGCTGTCGCTCGCCGGCGGTATGGCCGCTGTGGCGGTGATGACAGCGCTCAAACGTTACGGCGCAAACCAATTCAGTGTGATCGGCATCAGCTTGGCCGGCGCCCTGGCCCATGTGCTGGCGCAAATCATCGTGGCCGGATTAGTGATTGTTGGACGCTGGGAGATTGTTTATCTTTTGCCGGCGATGTTATGGCCGGCGTTGTTTGCGGGCGTCGTGATTGGGGTTACAACTTTATTGCTTTTGGAGCAAATCGCTCCGCATCTGTTATCCGGAAATTCGTTACGAAATATAAAGCCCATGAATGATATGGACTCCCACTGGTAAAATCTAAATTGACTTGAGGGATCGATACAATGAAATTTAAAGAATGGATTGAAGGGTTCAAAAGTTGGTTTGATAACGTAGGGAGTGCAATAACTATCATAGCAGTTTTTTGCAACATTTTGCAATATAGTTGGAGCAGAGCCGATAAAGAAACTTTACGAAGCCGCGCCCAGGCTGAGTATAATGTAAATTATATGATTGCACGAGCGTGCACCAGAGCAAGAAATGCTAAGCTTGATTCAACCAATGTGGATGTGAGTTACCTGCTTCAAGAAATAAATTATATAGATGGAGTCGCCGATATCGCGAGAAATAATATTGTGGCATTTAGTAGAGAACAACTCGAATTTATCCCGTTCTTTGAACATCCAGCATATCCTGGTATCGAACAACCCGCAGAAATAAAACTTGGAGTACAGCCTGAACGTTATAAGACGAGTATTAGTAAAAAGGATTCAAGCCCCAAATCGGAAAAGTAATCGTTCAACTCTGAAAATACTCAAATATGATGAAACTCTATGCTTGCATTCGAACACCTCGCCGAAGAAAAAATCCGCGCGGCTATCGCCGCCGGTGAGTTTGATCAGGTTCCCGGTCAGGGCAAGCCGCTGAATCTTGATGAATTGCCCGGCCTGCGTCCGGAAGAGCGCATGGCCTACACGGTTTTAAAAAACAGCGGCTTTTTGCCGGAGCATTTGACGTGGCGCAAAGAACTCGAAAAATGTTTAAACGAATTGGAACAATTCCAGCAACATTGCCGGCGGCGGCTGGGAAAAATTTTGACGCGCTTATCTATATTAGCGCAGGAGCCGCCGCCGGCCGCCAAACCGCCATCACGCGTGTCATGGCTGCGCCCGATGGCTTTGCGGCTCACCCAACGGGAACAAAATCTGGATATCGAGCGTGGGAAAGAGAGGGGTGCCGAGGCGCGCTCCGTAACAAAATTGCGGCAGACTTACCGCGAGGAACGGCGCTGGTTGCGGCGCCGGCTCAGCGAGTTGGCCGAACAGGCCGGTGCCGCGGCGCAGCAAATCTATCAAGCCGTGGTGGAAAAAGAAATCCGCGAGCATCGCCCGCTGGTATTTTTGCTCGGCCCACCGGTTGTTTCACATCAGGAAATTCTCGCGCAATTTGACCGCGAATTTCCGGCAGCGCCGTGGGAAAATAACGGTGATTAATTTTAGTTCAAAACTGCTGGCGTTGCTGCAGCCCGAAGTGAAAATCGTCGTTCTGACCGGCGCCGGTATTTCCGCCGAAAGCGGACTGGCAACTTTTCGCGGCCCGGGCGGTTTATGGAAAAATTATCGCCCCGAAAATCTGGCCACTCCGGAAGCGTTTGCGCGTGATCCCCAGCTGGTGTGGGAATGGTACAATTTTCGGCGTGACCAGGTGCGGCAACATGCGCCCAATCCCGGCCATCATGCCCTGGTGCAGCTCGAGGCGCGGTTTCCGGATTTTGTTCTGATCACACAAAATGTGGACGGTTATCACCGCCGCGCCGGCAGCAAAAAAATTTATGAATTGCATGGCAATATTATGCAAAGCCGGTGCAGTCAATGCGGCCGGGAATGTGAGGCGGGAGAAGAGCTGCAGCGGGAGCATTTATTGTATTGCGCCTGTGGCGCGTTATATCGCCCCGGCGTTGTCTGGTTTGGCGAAGCGCTGCCGCCCGGTGCTTTGCAAAGCGCTTTTGCCGCCGCGGAAAACGCCCAAGTTTTTTTCTCCATCGGCACCTCGGCTGTCGTCTATCCGGCCGCCGCCTTGCCGCCAGTCGCCGCGGAGCACGGCGCTTATCTGGTCGAGATCAACCCGGAAAAAACGCCGTTGACGCCGCTGGTAGACGAATTTTGGCAAGGCCAGGCCGGTGAAATTTTGCCGGCACTCGTTCATCGTATTCAACAGGTATCAGCATGAAGTCGTGGTTCGATTTTTCTCATCACAAAGTTTTGTGGTGCGCCGCCGTTTTTGCCGCGTTGGTCTGGCTGTCCGGCTGCGGCGGCTATTACAACACGTTTTACAATACAAAAAAAGTTTATAAGGAAGCCGCAGAAGAGCGCAAGCGCCGGCCGGCGAACGACCCGCGTCCCGGCTCCGGTGAAATTCAGAAGTACGATAAAGCCATCGAAAAGGCCTCGAAGCTGCTGCAACTGCATCCGAATTCGCGTTATGTCGACGATGCGCTGTTGCTGATCGGCGAGTGTTTTTTTTACAAACAGGAATATCTCAAGGCGCAGCGCAAGTTTCAAGAACTGACTTCACTCTTTCCGAAAAGCGGATTGGTGCCGCGCGCGCAACTGTGGCTTGCCAAAACCAACATCGAATTGAACGACTACGCCGGCGCCGAGCAGGTCTTGCGCGAATTGGAGGCGCGTGAGAAAAAAGGGGAAATGGTGAATCAAGCCCGGTATCTGCTCGGCGAAATTCATTTTCGGCAAAAACAATATGCGCCCGCGGCGGCGGAATTTGAAGCCGCCGCCCAAAAGCTGGCCGACGACAAAACCCGCAGCGAGGCATACCGGCGTTTGGGCGAATGCCGCGTCGAACTCAAGCAATTCAACCAGGCGGCCGCGGCCTTCCGGCGCGCCGGCGCGGCAATTAAAAACGACATCAATTTAAAATTTACAACGCGCCTGCAATATGCCATCGCGCTCAAGAACGATCAAAAGCCCGCCGAAGCGTTAAATGTGCTTAATGCGATGCTCAAGGATTTTAGCAGCCAGCGGGATTTGCCGCTCGTCAAATTAGAAATTGCGGAGTGCACGCGCGCGCAAGGCAAGATTGAATCGGCCGTCAAGCAGTTTGTCGCCCTCATCGAAAATCATCAACGCACCGATGCTTCTGCCGCCGCTTATTTTGCGCTGGGCGAAATCAATGAGCGCAAGAGCGAATTTGCCAAGGCCAAGGAAAATTATGATAACGTCCGGCGGGAAAGCACCCGCTATGAGAAATTGAATGAAGCCGAACGCCGCAGCAAAGCCATT
>JAJVHT010000064.1:6010-23441 GCA_022072515.1 bacterium | reverse complement strand
TGGCGAATATGAAAATCGCATTGTCGCCGGACAAATGATCGGCAAAAGTTCCTGGGTTGGCCGTGGCGGTTTCGCCGGCCTGAAGGCCAAAGGCAAGCAAGAAACGGTGGGCGCCACCCTGGTTTTGAATGTGGATTTCACGATTTCTAAAAAAGAAAAAGAAGATGATGATTAGTTTTTGATTTTACTCCACAACACGAGCGACGCCGGACTTGCGCTCAAAACGTTAGGCATACGTATATTATCTTGTTGATTGAAAGGAGGTGATGCTATATGAGCTAAGAGATTGTAGGTTTCTAGTATCAAGTTCATTGAAACTAAATAACAAATGTCCTGAAAGGAGAGAATCATGTGTGATCATAATTCTTCTTGCGGTTGCCATAAGGTAGTAGTATGCTGTGGAGCCGGTGCAGTAACCGTTCCAGCGCCTACACCTACACCTACACCTACACCTACACCTACACCTACACCTACACCTACACCTACACCAACACCAACTCCGACGCCACGAGTCCCGTGCGCAAGAGTAGTAGTACGGATCGACTCGATTCATGTTACCAAGGCAGAAAGTTTTGGTTTCTTCGGAGAACCTGGAGCAGCCGCCGAGTGGTTTCTTACCGTGACTGTAAATGACCAATCACGGCAATATATTAACGAAGATGTCCGCGACGGGACAGACTATCCAATAGGATTTGATTTTCCTGTAGAGTTGGTGAATGAGACAGCGACCATTTCAATCAGATCTTCAGGTTATGAGGAGGACGATACCTCAGCTAACGACCCATTACCGTCAACAGAGAGGACCCACGGTTCAGCCGACAACTGGGGTATTGGTGCAACAAGACAACTTTCTGCGAGCAACGCCGACTTTAACTACACCATCAATTACACGGTTACCTGTCTTTCGCAAGCAGTTCGATCTGTTATCTCGCGTCAGGAGGTCATCGGTGCTGTGCAGGCGAGATTGAAAGCGAGGGGTAAGGAGACTAAACGAAGTGAAAACGAACTGCTGACAGTCTTCATTAACAAGATGACAGCACGTGGAGTTGATTTATCGCAAGTGCACCCTGAATTACTAATTTGGGAAGGACCGACTGCTATTCATCAACTGATACCCGACGTCTTCCCTACTGAAGGACTAAGAATCCGGGAGGCGAAAGGTAAATCTAAAGTTTAGCAGGAGACATTTGCCTAACGAGGCTGGAGCGGACTGGCAAGTAGAGGAATAATTTTCATGATCAGGTAATTCCAACGTCTGTTCTTCGATCAAACTTCGTCTTCTGCTTGCCAGTCGCTCAGCCTAGCGAAAACCGCAAGGCTTTTGCCAGCACAAGTCCGGCATCGCCCCAAATTTATTTCGGAGGCTGTGAGATGAAAAAGCTACTTGTTCTTACAAATTTTGCTCTGGCCCTTGGTATTGCCCCCGTGAGCGCCAATGCTCAAACTTTCACCAGAATCACTTCTGGCCCGCTGGTCACTGATTTCGGTGGTTTTCTCGGCTCGGCCTGGGGTGACTATGACGGCGATGGCTATGTCGACTTATTTGTCGCCAATAATCAAAGACAAAACCCGCTCTTCCATAACGATGGAGCCGGCAGTTTCACGAAAGTAACGACCGGAGAAATCATTACGGATCGCGCCGTCTCGTATAGCGCAACTTGGGGCGATTATGACAACGACGGCGATTTGGATTTATTTGTCGCCAACCGAGGCGGCGGAAATTTTCTGTATCGCAACGACGGGGCGAGTTTCACGCGCATTAAAGACGGCCCGATTGCCACCGACAGTTTTGGCTCCATCAGCGCCAGTTGGGGCGACTACGATAATGACGGCGACCTGGATTTATTTGTGGCCAACGTCGCCGCCAATAACTTGCTCTACCAGAATAATGGCAATGGCACGTTTACCAAAATCACCAGCGGCCCCATCGTCACGGATCGCGTGGTTGATTCCGTGGTCGGGTTGTGGGGTGATTATGACAATGACGGCGATCTCGATTTATATGTGGTGAATGGCTGGTTTGCTTTATATGCCAATTTCCTCTATCGCAATGACGGCAAAGGGAATTTCACCAAAATTACCGCCGGCCGTATCGTCACGGACGTCGAAGGATCAACCGGCGGGAGCTGGGGAGATTACGATAACGATGGGTATCTCGATCTGTATGTCTGCAATAGCGTCAACGATGCCGCCAATTCACTTTATCACAATGATGGCAACGGCACTTTCACCAAAGTCACCGCCGGTGATATCGTTACCGATTTGGGACATTCCTCCGGCAGCAGTTGGATCGATTATGACAACGATGGTGATTTGGACCTGTTTGTGGTGAACGTTTTCGGTGCAACCAATAAACTTTATCGGAACAACGGCGACGGCACTTTTGCAAAAATCACCTCAGGCGCAATTGTTACCGACGTTGGCTTTCCCTTTGGATGTGGCTGGGCAGACTATGATAACGACGGCGATCAGGATGTTTTCGTGACCAATGGTGGAATTAGCCAAACGCGAAGTAATTTTTTCTATCGCAATGATGGCAATCAAAATAAATGGCTCAGGATTCAATGCCAAGGCACGGTTTCCAATACTGCGGCGATTGGGGCCATGATTCGCGTCAAAGCGACCATCGCGGGCAAAGCCATCTGGCAGACGCAGCAGATCTCGGGACAATCAGGTTTCTTGGGACAAAATAGTCTCATCCCAGAATTTGGTTTGGAGAATGCGACGATGATCGATTCGCTGGTGGTGCAATGGCCCTCGGGGAGAAAACAAGTGCTGACGAATGTTGCGTCCAATCAATTTCTGAAAATAGTGGAAGAATCGACCACTGCGGTATCTGATGAGCAGCACCCGGTCGCGCCCTCGCGTTATCGTTTGGCGGACAATTATCCCAATCCGTTTAGCCGCGGAGCGACATTTCCTACCATGGGAACCGCCATCGAATTCGAACTGTCACATGCCGGCGCGGTCAAGCTGGAAATTTATGATCTGCTCGGACAAAAGATCAGAACGTTGGTCGAGCAAAACCGAGCGGCAGGGGTTCATCGCGTCGTTTGGGATGGCAAAAATGATTTTGGCAAAGTCGTTGCATCCGGAATCTATCTTTATGTGATGGCAACGGATGATTTCAGAGCGACGAAGCGGATGTTGCTGATCCGATAAACCCGGTAAAATCAAAAGAGGGTTGTCGTGCAAACGGCAACCCTTTTTTATTTTTATGCTTGCTTTTGTGTCCAAAGTGTGTTAATTTCCCTCCAATAAATTCCACTCAGTCAGATTCGTCCGCTAAGGAGATGGGATAGAATAAGTTGACCATTTTATCCCTACAAATAGTTGTTTCGCAATAGCGGAAAAGCACAAGATGGGAAAGTTATTTTATCCCACCTCCTAAACACGTGAAATACACCCAAAATTTTTTTGTGTTTCGGGGATAATCATTTCGAATGCGACTAGGTAGAATTTAAAATCCCGGGTTGACATTGGTGTACCTCGTTGATCTTTCCTTTCCCGGTCAACCTAAAATTTTTACCACTCCTCCTCTTTGAGCGTAGCAAAAAGAATATGCTCGGTAAAACAATTTCGCATTATCGAATACTAGAAAAGTTAGGCGAAGGCGGCATGGGCGTCGTCTACAAAGCCGAGGATACCAAGCTCAAACGCGAGGTCGCGATCAAATTTCTGCCGCGACACATTGCCGCCAGTACCGAAGAGCGCGAACGGTTCAAAATCGAAGCACAGGCCGCGGCGGCGCTGAACCACCCCAACATCGCCACGATTCACGCTATCGAGGAAATTGATGATGATCTGTTCATTGTGATGGAGTTCATCGGCGGGAGAGAATTAAGAAAATTTTCAATTGAAAATTTGCAATTATCAATTGAAAATTGCCTCTCATACGCCTCTCAAATCGCCGAAGGGCTGAAAGCCGCACACGCCAAAGGCATCACCCATCGCGACATCAAATCCAGCAACATTATGGTGACGGAATCGGGGCAGGTGAAAATCATGGATTTTGGCATAGCGAAGATCGGCAGCGGTGCACAGCTTACCAAATCCGGCACGACGCTTGGCACCGCGGCGTATATGTCGCCGGAACAGGTGCGCGGCGAAGAGATCGATCATCGTACCGACATTTGGTCGTTCGGCGTGGTGCTGTATGAAATGCTCGCCGGCCAACTGCCGTTTCGCGGCGAGTACGAAGCGGCGATCATGTATGTGATCGTGCATGAAGAACCGGAACCGATATTATCTCTGCGACCCGAGGCGCCAACGGAATTGGAACACATTGTGAGTACCGCTTTGGCAAAGGATAGCGCTGAACGCTATCAGCACGTGGAGGAAATGCGCCTTGCGTTGAATGCGATAACGAAAAATCTTGAAACTGGTTTCTCCTCCGCAGAACCATCTTATGTCCCCGCGCCCTTTAGCGCCAGCGAAAAAGAAACGGTAGATGAACACGAGCCGTTTTGCGTCGCCCGTGAACAAGAGTTGGCAAAATTGGATAAGTTTCTTGATTTGGCGCTGAGCGGAAAGGGTCAGATGGTTTTCATCACCGGCGAAGCTGGAAGCGGCAAGACCACTTTGATCCGGGCCTTCGAGCAGTTTGCGCAAAAGCGGCACGCTGACTTGATCGTGGCGCGTGGGAAATGCGATGCCCATACCGGCATCGGCGATCCTTATCTCCCATTCCGTGACGTCCTCGGTATGCTGACCGGCGAGGTTGAAGCGATGTGGGCGGCAGGCGCCATCACCAAGGAACATGCCACGCGTCTATGGAATTTTATCCCGCTTTCAATGCCAGCGCTGGTAGAGGCTGGCCCCGACCTGATTGGAACATTTGTGCCCGGTGAGGCGCTGGTCAAACGCGCTGTTGCTTTTACTTCCAGCCGCGCAAGTTGGTTGACCTGTTTGAAAAAACAGGTGGCAGGCAAGACCGCCGCCTCTACTGCTTCCCATCTCCAGCAAAGCGATCTTTTCAAACAATTCACCGCGGTATTGCAAACCTCGTCACGCCAGCAACCTTTGCTGATGGTTTTGGACGATCTGCAATGGGCCGATGCTGGTTCGATCAGTCTGCTCTTTCATTTGGGCCGGAGAATCGAGCGCGAGCGCATCCTTATTGTGGGCACTTATAGGCCGACTGAAGTCGCTTTGGGACGAAGCGGTGAGCGCCATCCTCTGGCCTCCGTTATTAATGAATGCAAGGGCATCTTCGGTGATTTTAAAATCGAGCTTGATCAAACCGAAGGCCGCCATTTTATCAACGCTTTTATTGACAGGGAACCGAATCGGGTGAGCGCCTCGTTTCGTGACACCCTCTTTCAACAAACCGAGGGACATGCCCTCTTCACCGTTGAACTGCTTCATGGCATGCAGGAACAGGGCGTGTTGGTTCGGGATCAGGAGGGAATGTGGATCGAAGGCCCGGCTTTGAACTGGAATACCCTTCCGGCGCGGGTCGATGCCGTGGTCGGCGAACGCCTCGAGCGCTTGCCGGAGAACTTGAGGAAAGTGTTGGTCACCGCCAGCGTGGAAGGCGAAGAATTCGTTGCCGAGGTGGTGGCGCGGCTGCACGGAACGAACGAGATGGAAATGATCCGGCTGTTGAGCGCCGATTTGGAGAAACATCATAACCTGGTGAGCGCCCAAGGCATTCAACGAATGAATGGCCAGCGTTTGTCGCTGTATCGCTTCCGGCACGTCTTGTTCCAAAAATATCTTTACAACAGCCTGGATGAAATTGAGCGGGCCTATCTCCACGAGGAAGTGGGAACGGTGTTGGAAAACTTGTATGGCGAACATGCCGATGAAATCGCCGTCCACCTGGCGCGGCATTTTCGTGAAGCCGGGATTGCTGAAAAAGCCGTTGACTATCTGATCAAGACCGCGAAACAGGCGCGAGAAGTTTATGCCAATGCCGAAGCGATGGCACACTACCAACAGGCATTGGCTTTGATCAAGCAAGCTTCCTGGCGCAAAACCAAACCAGAACAGCGCCAGGAATTGACGGCACAAATTCTCGAGGGTTTGGGTGATCTACAAACGACAACGGGACAGCATGAGGAAGCTCGACTTTCTTTTCAGGAAGCTTTAACCCAAGTTCCACCAAATGATATGATCGGGCAATCACGTCTTTACCGCAAGGTGGGCAAAACCTTTGAAGTGCAACGGCAATTTGATGAAGCCTTGCAAGCTTACAAATTGGCCGAATCTGTTCTTGGACCAGAACAGGAGCAACATTCCGGGGCTTGGCGGCACGAATGGATCGAGGCTCGGGCCGAGCGGATTTGGATGCACTATTGGCAAGCGCAGTTGGTTGAAATGAATGAGCTAGCAGAAAAGGTCAGGCCGGTTGTGGAACAGCACGGCAATCCGGCGCAGCGCGCCAGATTTTTCAATGGCCTCACGCTGATGGGTTTTCGGCGCTCGCGCTATGTGATATCAGATGAGATCATCGCGCATTCTCGCGCCGCATTATCGGCAAGCCGCGAGTCGAAAAATTTGAACTCGCTCGGCATGTCTTGTTTTTTGCTCGGCTTTAGTTTGTTATGGCGCGGCGATTTGGAGGAAGCCGAGGAACAGATGCAAGAGTCTCTGAAATTGGGGGAGCGGACCGGTGATGTGGTTCTGCAGTCGCGTTGCTTGACCTACTTGACTGTTGTTTACCGGAAGCGCGGCGAAGTGGAAAAAGTCCGGCAGTATATTCCCCGCTGCGAAACCGTCGCTGCAACGGGTCAGATGATTGAATACCTTGCCACAGCCAAAGCGAATACGGCCTGGGTGGCATGGCGTGAAGGGAACTTACCAGAGGTGAATACGAACGGGCAGGCTGCTCTTGCGGCTTGGCAACAATTACCAGCCGGCCATGCGAGCACCGCCTTTCGCTGGACAGCGCTCTGGCCGTTGATCGGTGTGTCGATTACGCAAGATCAAATCTCCGAAGCGATTGCTTACGCGCGTGGTCTGCTGGACTCCTCGCAAATGATGCGAGTGCCCGAGGCGCTGACGGCGGTTCTGGAAAAAGCAATTAATACATGGCAAGGAGGTGATGCAAAAGAAACATGTACAAACCTCACTCAAGCTTTGGAACTGGCCCAAAAGATGGGCTACCTTTGAAAACTTACAACAAGCAGGAGGTGCATGATGATTTTAGTCGTTGGAGCAACCGGTTTTTTGGGTACGGAAACATGCCGACAACTTACCGCCAAGGGTAAACCGGTCAAGGCAATGGTCAGATCCACGTCTGATGGAGCCAAGGTGGGCAAGTTGAAAAGTTTCGGTGTGGAACTAGTGCAGGGTGATCTACGCGACCGCGCTTCCCTGCAAGCTGCATGTCAGGGAATCACAGCGGTAATCTCAACCGCGTCTTCGATGCCGTTTTCCTACCAGCCGGAGGAGAATAATATTCAGACCGTCGATCTTGAGGGCTTGACAAATCTCATCAGCGCGGCACAGGCCGCCGGCGTGTCCCGCTTTATCTACACTTCGTTATCGGGCCACATGGACCTTGACTTTCCGCTGAGGCATGCCAAGCGCGCGGTGGAGCAGCGCCTAAAAGATAGCGGACTCGCTTACACCATCCTGCACCCAAGCTATTTCATGGAGGTCTGGCTCACGCCAGCCGTGGGCTTTGATGCCGCCAACGCCAAGGCCCAAATTTATGGGACAGGCAAGAACCCAATCAGTTGGATCTCTTTTAAGGACGTCGCACGATTTGCCGTGGAGAGCCTGGATAATCTGGCGGCGCAGAACGCTGTGTTTGAGTTGGGCGGCCCTGAAGCCCTCAGCCCCATACAGGTCTTGCAGATTTTTGAGGAGGTGGGTAGAAAGCCGTTCGAAGTGCAGCACGTCCCAGTGGAAGGCATCGCGGCGCAACAAGCAGCCGCAACGGATCCCATGCAGCAATCCTTTTCCGGCCTGATGGTGTGCTATGCGCAGGGTGATGCCATTGACATGCAAGAAACGCTCAAGGCGTTTCCCCTAAAGCTCGCTTCGGTCCGGGACTATGCCGGGAGCGTGTTGGCTGCTTTCTAATGCGGCCTTGAGCCACAACCAAAAACATTGCAAATTTGCAATTTAAAATTTGCAATCAATACAGCACTTCAAGGAATTGCCAGAAAGAGAAGTACGAAGATCGAGTACGGGTGAAAAGAAATAATGGCTATGATCGGCCAGACCATTTCTCACTATCCCGCTTTTCGGGATCCCGAACAACGGGACAAAATCATCGCCAAACTCGGCGAAGGCGGCATGGGCGTGGTGTACAAAGCTGAAGACACGAGGCTTAAGGTATCGTCGTTTTTCAACTCCGTTAGGAGTGCAATGTTTATAGAACGCTTCAAATAGAATCACGAAAACTCCGTAGGAGTGGCATGTATTTGTCCGACACGAGGTGAAACATGGCAAACACTTATACGCAAATCTACGTCCACGTCGTCTTCGCGGTGCAGGGACGGCAAAATCTCATTCCGAAAGAGCACAAAGAAGAGTTGCACAAGTACATAACCGGCATTATTCAAAATAAAAAACAAAAGCTGATCGCCATCAACGGCATGCCGGATCATATTCACATTTTTATTGGGATGAAACCGAGCATCGCGTTATCCGATTTAGTCCGCGACATCAAGAACAATTCGTCGAATTTTGTCAACGAGAAGAAATGGGTGCGAGGAAAATTCAATTGGCAGGAAGGATTCGGCGCGTTTTCATACGGGCATTCGCAAATTGACGCGGTGGTCAAGTATATTCAGAATCAGGAGAAGCATCATGCCAAGAAGACGTTCAAAGAGGAATATCTGGATATGCTCAAGAAGTTCAACCTGGAATATGACGAAAGATATCTTTTCAAATGGATAGACGAAGAGAAGGATTGATCTACTCGGACTGAACAACATGTCACTCCTACGGAGTTCAGATCATCCTTTTGACCTCATACTATAAACATTTCATCCCTAGCGGGATTAGCGCACGCATCTCGAAATCGAAGAAACCGGAGAGATAGATCATGCTTGGCACAACCATCTCTCATTATCCCGCTTTTTGCCGCTGTACGGCATTCCGAAAAGTGGAACGGGATCCCGAACAACGGGACAAAATTATCGAGAAACTCGGTGAAAGCGGCATGTCTTCCTTAATAAAAAACCACAAAAAATTGACCCCGTCAGCGGGGTCTTCCTTCATTGAAAAGAACAATAAATTGGTCCTGTCAGGCGAGAGGCGTCGTGTATGATTGGAAAAACGATTTCACATTATCGGATACTTGAAAAGCTGGGCGAAGGCGGCATGGGCGTGGTGTACAAAGCCGAGGACACCAAGCTCAAGCGCATTGTCGCGCTGAAGTTTCTTTCTATCACGACTTTCAGCGGTGAAGACAAAACCCGTTTTCTGCGCGAGGCGCAAGCGGCCGCGGCGCTCAATCATCCGAATATTTGTACCATCCACGCGATCGATGAAGTCGATGGCCAAATGTTTATTGCAATGGAATACCTCGAAGGTCAAAACTTGCGGGAGAAGATCGAGGCCGGGCCGTTGAAGATCGCGGAGGCGATTAAACTGGCCACGCAGATTGCGGAGGGTTTGCAAGCCGCGCATGAGAAAGGCATCACCCATCGCGACATCAAAAGCGCCAACATCATGATCACGGAAAAAGGGCAAGCGAAGATCATGGATTTCGGCTTGGCGAAATTGGCGCACGGCGGGACGCTGCTCACGAAAGAAGGCATGACGCTCGGCACCGCTGCTTATATGTCGCCGGAGCAAACGCGCGGGGAAGTGGTGGATCAGCGCACGGATATTTGGTCGCTCGGCGTGGTGTTGTATGAAATGATCAGCGGGCAATTGCCCTTCCGCGGCGAGTATGAGCAGGCGATCATGTATGCGATTGTGCACGAAGACCCGCAGCCTTTGACGGCTTTGCGCACGGGTGTGCCGCTCGCGTTGGACAGCATCGTTGCCAAAGCGCTGGCCAAAGACCCGACGATACGCTATCAGCACGTGGATGAGATACCCGCGGACTTGCGCGCACTTGACCTCAAGCCCGGCGGTACCTCAAGAGTGTTGGCGGCAACGGCAGGTGCGGCCACCCCTTCTCGTTTGGCGCACTCGAGAAAGTTATATTGGGTTATGGCCGGCTTAGTCGTTGCGGCTTTTATTGCCGGGGCCACTGTTTGGCAATTACTGCGTCCCGCTACCTCGATTCCCAAACCAGTTGTTCGTTTCAGCTTCGACCTTCCCCCCGGCCATGAATTTGCTCTATTGGCTTTTCTGCAAGCCGCCATTTCACCTGACGGCAACCTTTTGGCCTACACTGCCGACAGCGCCGATTCTCGCCTGCTCTATCTGCGCCCTTTGGATCAGCTTCAGGCCACAGCTCTTGCTGGGACCGAAGGCGCTATCACTCCATTTTTTTCACCCGACGGAAAGTGGATCGGTTTCTTTGCGTATGATAAGCTTAAAAAGATCTCTATCCACGGCAGAACCGTACTTACGATTTGTAATGCTACGAGATACTATTGCGCAAGCTGGGCGCCAGACAACACCATCATTCTTGCGTCACAATATGCTACAGGCCTTGCGCGCGTGTCTGCTGACGGTGGTGTGCCGCAAACGTTCACCGCATTTGACCGCACGAAGAAAGAAGCCAGTCACATCCTTCCGCAGGTGCTCCCGAATGGCCAGTCTGTTATCTTCACCATTGAAAACTCGGGCAAGCCATTTAGTGAGTCCACCATCGTCGTGCAGTCGCTAACCACCGGCGAACGGCATGTGCTGGTAGAGAGCGGAACGTGCGGCCGTTATGTGCCGACCGGGCATCTGCTGTATGGCCGGTCGAACTCTCTTTATGCCGTCCCCTTTAATCTCAACCGACTGGCAGTAACCGGCACTCCCGTTGAAGTGCTCCCTGGTGTCGCGCTCGAGCAAACGGGTGGCTACTCGCATTTCGCCTGCTCTAATAGTGGCACACTGATCTATCTGCCGGGCGGTGAAATCCAAAACCTTAACGAACTTATGCTTGTCGATCGCTCCGGCAAACCTCAGCGGATGAGTCAAAAGCAAGCGCCCTATTTCAGACTCAGCCTAGCTCCTGACGGGCGGCACCTCGTCGTGGAGACTGTGGGGGCGAATAACGATATCTGGCTCGTCGATATGGAGCGTGACACGCAGACGCGTCTCACCTTCGAGGCTGAAAACTCGTGGCCAATCGGGACGGCCGATGGCAAGAAAATCATTTTAAACTCTGACCGGGAAGGCCAGTCTAATCTTTACGCCACGCCCGCGGATGGCAGCGGATCGATTGAAAGGCTGACCACGAGCGAAGCTATACAGGCACCCACCTCGTGCGCTCCGGACAACCGCCTGCTGGCGTACGACCAACTGAACAGAGAGACCGGTGTAGATATCTGGCTGCTTCCACTCGAAGGCGAACGGAAGCCCCGGCCTTTCCGCCAGACCACCTTTAATGAAAGTGGGGCAAAGTTCTCTCCAGACGGTCGCTGGTTGGTGTACCAATCAGACGAATCCGGACGGAACGAAGTCTATGTCCAGCCGCTTTCCGGCTCAAGCACAAAGTGGCAGATTTCTGCGGAGGGCGGGGATTCACCACATTGGTCACGGGCTGGCCGCGAAATCGTTTATTGCAACGACACCAAAATGATGGCGGTCGAAGTTTCAACTGCGCCAACCTTCAAGGCCGGGCGGTCGCAGTTACTTTTTGAGGAGAAGCACCTTCCTAAGGGGGGTACTAGCTGGCTCTGGGATATCACGCCGGATGGCGAACGCTTTGTCATCATTAAACCTGGAGAGCGCCAGCGGCTGACGCGCATCAACGTCGTGCTCAACTGGTTCGAAGAGTTGAAGCGCAAAGTTCCAACCGGCAAGTGAGATGATCGGCAAATACAGGAGGAAAAGAGATGAGCAACCTCAAGATTTTTAAAAGCAAAAAAATCGTTTCGCGTGGAATGAGGCCACTCAAAAGTGGTATTTCTCGGTCGCGGATGTGGTGGAAGCGCTCACGTATAGCAACGATATCAAATATTCCATCAAAAGAATGCAAGCTTCACTTTACTGATGAAACAACAGCACCGGCATCACTATCAAGCATGTGCAGAAAAATTTTTCCATTTTAGCAATGGTTTCATTCGGTTTTGCGCGCAATCCTTGAGGAATAAATTAATGAGCTTCTGATAGGGAATATCCGTTTCCGCGGCGAGTTGTTGAAAATATTCAATCGTTGCATTCTCGATGCGGATGGTAATTTGCCTCTTAAGTTTTTTGGCGTAGGGATTTTTTATTGATTTTGAAAAATCGTACTCTTGGCGCATATTATTTGCTCCGTGCGTAATTTTTTTGCTCGCCTCGGCTTGCTTTTCTGGCTGAGATGATTCTAACAACTTCGTCGTCTCGTCTATAACAATGAACAACGAGCAACATCCGCAGACGACTGCTCAATCCGAGCAGGATAAACCGATCTTCTTCTTGTGAATGCTCCGGATCCGCAATCAAACGGGCGTTGTCGTCATAGAACACGGTTTCCGCCTCTTCAAATGAGACGCCGTGATCTTTTTGATTCGACCTGTTTTTTTTCGGGTCCCAATCAAACGTGATTGCCATTTTTAAATATAGTTATTTAAGCAATACCAAGCAAGGTTTTTTAAGAAATCGAACAAGCAATGATTGGCAAAAAAATTTCGCACTATAAAATTCTCGAAAAACTCGGCGAAGGCGGCATGGGCGTCGTGTACAAAGCCGAGGACACCAAGTTCAAGCGTGAGGTCGCGATCAAATTTCTGCCGCGGTACGTTGCCGCCAGCACCGAAGAGCGCGAGCGTTTCAAAGAAGCATGGCCCTTCGACTCCGACGTTGCTAGCGCAATCCCTCAAAGAAGGCAGCGCCGATTTTATCGCCAAGTTGATTTCCGGCCGCCACCTCAACGAGCACGTTCACGCGTACGCCAATCCGCGCGAAGCCAGTCTGTGGCAGGAGTTCAAAGCGAAGATGCTCGGTAAAGATTTTGCCGGCTGGTATGACAGCGGCCCCGACGGGCATCCCAAAGATTTGGGATACTGGATGGGTTACAAAATCACCGAGGCCTTTTACCGGCGCGCTCAGAATAGGCGTGAAGCGATCAAACAAATTTTAGAAATTGCTGACTTTGAAGCGTTCTTGCAAGCGAGCGGGTATGCCCAATAAACAAGAATTCGTATAATCCGCATAAGTAACCACGAATCCGTGTCATCGCATAATCCGTTGTGGAGACCACAAGTGAAATTCATCCTCGCCTTAGACCAAGGCACCACCAGCAGCCGCAGCATCGTGTTCGATCACGACGGCCGCATTCATGCCCTCGCGCAGCAAGAGTTCAAGCAGCATTATCCCCAGCCCGGCTGGGTGGAGCATGATCCAGAGGAAATTTGGACAACCCAACTCGCCACGGCCAAAGCTGCTCTGCAAAAAGCAAAATTGAACGCGAGCGACATCGCCGCCATCGGCATCACCAATCAGCGCGAAACCACCGTGCTGTGGGATCGCCGAACCGGCAAGCCCGTGTATAACGCCATCGTCTGGCAGGATCGCCGCACCGCGCCAATCTGTGATGAATTGCGCAAAAATTTTGGCGCGGATAAGATTTCACAGCGCACCGGCTTGGTGCCCGATCCCTATTTCTCCGGCACCAAGATCAAATGGCTGCTTGATCATGTTCCCGACTTACGCCACCGCGCACAGCAAGGCGATATTGCTTTCGGCACCATCGACAGTTGGCTGCTGTGGAAATTGACCGGCGGAAAAGTTCACGCCACCGATTGTTCAAATGCTTCGCGCACGTTGCTTTACAATATTCACAAACTGGAGTGGGATCGCGATCTGCTTTCCGTTCTTGATATTCCGGCTTCTCTGCTGCCGCAAGTGCGGGCGAGCAGCGGCCTTTTCGGTGTGACGGCGCCAGAACTGTTCGACGCGGAAATTCCCATCGCCGGCATGGCCGGTGATCAACAAGCGGCGCTGTTCGGACAAACTTGTTTCACGCCCGGCACGTTGAAAAACACCTACGGCACCGGCTGCTTTATGCTCATGCAAACCGGCGAGAAAATTTTTCATTCGAAAAACGGCCTGCTCACGACGATTGCGTGGCAAATTGGAAATGAAAAAGTGCAATATGCGCTCGAAGGCGCGGTGTTCATCGCCGGCGCCGTAGTGCAATGGCTGCGCGACGAGTTGAAGATGATTTCTTCTGCCGCAGAAATTGAATCTTTGGCAGCCGCTGTGCAAGACAATGGCGGTGTCTATCTTGTTCCTGCTTTTGCGGGCCTCGGCTCGCCACATTGGGATGCCGAAGCGCGCGGCACGATCGTCGGCCTCACGCGTGGCGCCAATCGCAGTCACCTCGCGCGCGCCGCGCTGGAATCCATCGCATTTCAATCACGCGACCTCGCCGAGGCGATGCGCGAAGATACTTCCACGGCGGTCACGGAGTTGCGCGTGGACGGTGGCGCTGTGGTCAACAACTTACTCATGCAATTTCAAGCCGACATTCTCGACACCCCCGTCATTCGTCCCGCCGTCACCGAGACCACCGCCTTAGGCGCCGCGTATCTCGCCGGACTCGCCGTGGGTTATTGGTCGAATTTGGCCGACATTGCCGACCACTGGCAAGTTGAAATGCGCTTTGCGCCGCAAATGGCATCAGCCGAGCGCGAACGTCTTTACAAAAACTGGCAGAAAGCCGTAACCCGCTCGCGCGGATGGGAGAGGTAGCCCAGACGGCTCGTCTGGGTTTTAATTCAATTGGATTATAATCCAATTAAGTTAAAACTCCGAGCCTTGTTTTTATCTTTCACCAAAGCCGCCTCATTCCCAAATTTGATATTTTTTGAAAAATTTTCTCACCTTTAAGAAAACTCGCTCGCAGCCCGCAAAAAATCGCCATTATCTCATTGATTCTAATGACCCACCTTTGGCATAAGCCTTGTATGCTAAATATTGGTTTATAGTTTTTTAATTTATTAGTCAGATTCATTCTTGGCACACTAAACAAGCAAAATACACTAAAAAAATTTTTCGCGTTTTTCGTGTGTTTTGCGGGTAATAAATCAAAGTCACCACTGCTGTCATGAATCTCATCCCGCGAAAATTGGCGCTGAAGCTGATTCTCTTTTTGACGGTCATTGTCGCCCTCGCCGAGGGCATCTCTGGATACGTCAATCTGAAAAATCAGGAACACCGGCTTCTGGAAGCCATGATCGTCGGCGCCGATCAGCTTTCCAAAAGCATCACCAGTTCCACCTGGCACGCGATGTTGGCCGACCATCGCGAGGCCGCCTATCAAATGATGCAGACCATCGCGTTGAAACAGGGCATCAAGCGCATCCGCATGTTCAACAAAGAAGGCCGGGTCATGTTTTCAACAATAGCCAGCGATGAGGTGCAGGTGGACAAGTATGCGGAGGCGTGTTACTTTTGTCACGCCTCCGAGAAACCGCTGGTGAATGTCGATGCGCCCTCGCGATCCCGCATTGTGGACGGCCCGGATGGCGGCCGCCAGTTGGCGCTGGTCACGCCGATTTATAACGAACCGGCTTGCAGCCAGGCCGCGTGCCATGCACATCCGGCAGGGACAAAAGTGGTCGGGGTTTTGGATGTGGCTTTGGACCTGGAACCGGTGGACCGCGAGGTGCGCAGTGTCGAAATCCGCACGATCATCGTCACCGGCATTCACATTGTGCTGATCGGCCTATTTATCATTTTGTTCACGCGTTATGTCGTCGGCAAGCCGATTCGCAAGCTGATTGCCGGCACGCGGGCGGTGAGCGCCATGCAGCTCGACAAACCCATCGAGATTGACACCAGCGACGAGTTGGGTGAGCTGGCGCGTTCATTCAACATCATGCGTGAACGGCTGGCGGCGGCGATCACCGAGATCAATCAATTCACCCAAAGTCTCGAGATCAAAGTTGAGGAAAGAACGGAGCAGCTCAAGATCGCGCATCAGAAACTTTTTCAGAGCGACCGTCTGGCTTCGCTGGGCCAACTCTCGGCCAGCGTCGCGCATGAAATCAACAACCCGCTTTCCGGCGTGCTCAATCTGGCAATGTTGATGCAGCGCATCATCGCCAATGGCGGCATTCCGCCTGAGCGCCTGCCGGAATTTCGCAAATACCTCGGCCAAGTGGTGAACGAAACCGCGCGCGTCGGCCGCATTGTCTCCGACCTGCTGGCCTTCTCCCGGCGCTCGAAGCCGCATAGCGCTCCGGCGGATTTGAACGCGATCATCAAGACCACGCTCTCCTTGCTCGCGCACAAGCTGAAATTGAGCAACGTCGAGACGGTTTTGACACTTGAAGAAAATTTGCCGGCGGTGCGTTGCGACAGCTCACAGATGCAGCAGGTTGTCATCAACCTGGTGATGAACGCCGCCGAAGCGACGCATACCCGCGAGCGCGGTTTGGTCGGCATCAACACCAAGTTCAAAAAAGACAGCGGCGAGGTGGTTCTCGAAATCAAGGATAACGGCGAAGGCATTCCGCCGGAGAACTTGTCCAAAATTTTCGATCCGTTCTTTACGACCAAGGGCGAGGGCAAGGGCGTCGGCTTGGGACTTTCAGTCATCTATGGCATTGTCGAGGCGCACGGCGGGGATATCGAAGTGAAGAGCAAAGTGGGCGAAGGCACGACCTTCATCGTGACGCTCCCGCTTTCTCGTGAAATGGTAATGGCCGGAGAAGAAACGACGGCAACAGGACACCGGCAGTGACCGCTATTTATTTAGTCGCGGTGGGCAAGGTGGACGACGAGATTCTCACCGGCATTGAAGTTTGCTTGTGGCAGACTTTCGGTTTCACCACCCGCCGGTTGAACCCGCTGCCTGATCCCGCGCCCGCGTATGATCCGCAGCGCCAGCAATACAGTGTGATCGCAATCATGAAGGATTTGCTCAAACAATGTCCGGGGGACGCGATCCGCTTGCTGGCAGTTACCGAAAGGGATTTGTTCATTCCCATGCTCAGCTTTGTGTTCGGACAAGCGCAGTTGCGCGGCAAGATTGCCATCATTTCGCTGGCACGCTTGCGTCAGGAATTCTACGGTCTTCCAGCCAACTCGATGCTCTTTATTTCGCGCGCGCTCAAAGAAACCGTCCACGAAATGGGCCATACGTTCGGCCTGACGCATTGCCTCGATCGCGACTGCCCGATGTCGTTGTCCACCAACATTCAGCAAGTCGATATCAAAGGCGAGACCTTTTGTGCGAATTGTACGATTTTGCTGCGGGAGAATTTGCGACAGATGTATCTCGGTGGTTAAGAAATCTGTTTGTCAACCCGATAACTCGCAAGATAATTGTGGCAAGATGATTGAAAAACTTTTAATAATTTTGCCACCATTATCTTGCCAAAAATATCTTAGCGAGTTTGTTTTGCGTGGAGAATAAAAGATGAAA
>JAJVHT010000064.1:0-5910 GCA_022072515.1 bacterium | reverse complement strand
TTGTCAACCCGATAACTCGCAAGATAATTGTGGCAAGATGATTGAAAAACTTTTAATAATTTTGCCACCATTATCTTGCCAAAAATATCTTAGCGAGTTTGTTTTGCGTGGAGAATAAAAGATGAAAATGCCGTGGGAAATTCTCGTGGTCGATGATGAAGAAGTGATGCGCGAATCGCTGGCCGCGTGGTTGCGCGAAGACGGCTACGTCGTGGATACCGCCGCCTCCGGCCGCGAGGCCCTCGACAAAACCCGCGAGAAGGATTATGCCATTTACTTTATCGATCTGAAGATGCCCGGCGGCATCGACGGCATCGAAACGATGATGGAAATACGCAAGCTGCACGCCGAGGCCGCGATCGTCATCATCACCGCCTACGCCACGGTGGACACCGCGATCACCGCCATGAAAGAGGGCGCGCAGGAATACATCGTCAAGCCGTGCAATCCCTCCGAGATCTCGCTGCTCGTCAGCCGCATCATCAAAATCAAAAACCTGCAGCGTGAAAACGTCATCTTGCGGCAGAAGCTGACGCGGCAATACAGTTTTCAAGACATCATCAGCAAGAATGCGAAGATGCACGAGATTTTTCAGCTCATCCAGGAAATTGCCAGCCTGCGCAGCACCGTGCTCATTCAAGGCGAGAGCGGCACCGGAAAGGAGCTGATTGCGCGCGCCATTCATTTTTCCGGCGAGCGCGCCGACAAGCCGTTCATCGGCGTCTCGTGCGCCGCGTTAGCAGAGACGCTGCTGGAGTCCGAGCTGTTCGGCCACGAGAAGGGCGCGTTCACCGGCGCCGTGTCGCAAAAGAAAGGCAAGTTCGAGCTGGCGGACGGCGGCACCATTTTTCTCGACGAGATCGGCGACATCGCCGCCAAGCTGCAATTGGATTTGCTGCGCGTGCTGCAGGAACGCTGTTTCTACCGCGTCGGCGGCTCCGAGGAGCTGCACGTGGATGTGCGCGTCATCGCCGCCACGAACGTCGATCTGCAAGACGCCGTGCAAGCCGGCAAATTTCGCGATGATCTTTATTATCGCCTCAATGTCATCAACATTCGCATTCCAGCATTGCGCGAGCGCCGCGAGGATATTCCGTTGCTGGCGCGGCATTTCATCGAGCGGCTCTCCCACGAGCTGGGCAAGGAGGTGGGCGACATTACCGAGAGCGCGCTCAAACTGTTGTTGGATTATGATTGGCCCGGCAACGTGCGCGAATTGGAAAACGCCGTCGAGCGCGCCATCGTCACCTGCCGTACCGGCGTGCTGGCGGAAGATGATTTTGCCTTTTTGAATCACAACAAACTGGAGCGCCGCGGCTGGGCCGTACCCACCAGCATGACGTTGGAGGAAGTGGAAAAGGAAGTCATCGCCGCCACCTTGCAACGCACGCAGGGCAATATCAAAGAAGCCGCCACCATTCTTGGGATTGACCGTTCGACGTTGTATGAGAAGATTAAGAAGTATAATATTGAGCGGTAATGGACGGTGAGAAAATAAGGTGTTTCCGCAAACGCCGCCGTGGCAATCACAGAGCTAAAGGCTTACCCGAGCGCGTGATGTTGCGCGGGATTTTTGCGTTTCTTCAAGAAATGATGGGAAAATGCTTGATCATCATGGCAAAGCAAAAATCTTGCACCAAAAATCGTTGAATTGTGCTGCTTTGCCTACAGTTAACCGCAGCAGTAAATGCAAGATCTGTCGTGTAATCCACGTTAGCTGGTAAGGAGAAATTTCATTATGGATGCCGATAAAGTATCTGACACTGAAGCAATGAAATTGGCAGCTTCATATCTTTACTTTGCAGATATTGTTTCGAGCTGACTGCGAAGCCGAGGCATGAATTTCATGAAATGGTAACTTCAACGTCTGTCCTTCGATCAAACATCTTCTTGTGCTTCGTCGCCGCTGAAACTCGTTAACGCACGCTCAATAGAACAGAGTCATGAAAACGAATTATCAAGTCACAAGCCTGAAAAACGCTTTGCCTCGAAAACGACGCGGTGTCTTGTCCTTGCTGGCAATTATTACTGTTCTCATCTTTACTTCAATGAGCCTCTTTTCATATAAACGTCTCGCGGATCATTCATCTGACAAAGTGGTTATTCTCGTCGCTGACTTTGAAGACTCCGAAGCGCAAAACTATCGTGTGACTGAAATTATTGTTGAGCAACTGCGCGTGGCAGCGAAAGCCTTTAATGACATACGAGTCAAAACATTGGGCCGAACGATAACCACGCAAGCAGGCAGCCACAGCGCTCGTGTGATCGGAAAAGAGCAAAAAGCCAGTATCGTCCTGTGGGGTTGGTGTGACAAGGCCGAAGAGAATACGATCGTCACCTTTCACTTTGAGGTGTTTCCGGAATCGCGTTCCTCGCCATTGCAGGAGAAAAAGCCAACCCTTGGGATGAAATTGACAACACATGAGAGCTTCGAGACGCAATTAGCGTTTTCCGGCAAAATGAGTTATCTTGTGCAGCTAACCTTGGGTTTGGCGCGTTATCATGCAGGTGGTTACGATGAAGCCATCGCCTTTTTCAACGAGGCGTTGAACCAAACCGAACCGCAGAAGCAATTGACTAGTCGTGTTGTTATTTATAATCATCGCGGCAGTGCATTCTTGGTCAAAGCTGAAATTGATAGCGCTATTGCAGACCTGGATAAGGCCATCAGCCTCAAATCCGACTACGCTTTTGCCTTCAACAATCGCGGTGTTGCCTACTTTGAAAAGCGCAACTACAATCGCGCCATCGCTGATTTCAACAAGGCTATTGCTCTTCGGCCAGATGACGATGTGCCTTATTACAACCTTGGCAATGTTTACGTCACCACGAATAAACTTGATAGTGCCATTGCCAGCTACGACCAAGCCATAAGACTCAAGCCCGACGATGCCGGCGCCCACAATAACCGTGGTAATGCCTATTATTTCAAAGCTGATTACGACCGTGCTCTTGTCGATTATAGCCAGGCCATCCAACTCAACCCAAACGCCGCTGTCGCCTATTGTAATCGTGGTCTCATCTATTTACACAAGGGTGAATATGACCGCGCGATTGTCGAATGCAATCAGACCATTAAACTCAACCCCGATGATCCCGAAGCCTATGGTAATCGTGGGAACGCATACTACAATAAAGGCGATCCCAGTCGCGCTATTGCCGATTATGATCAAGTCATTAGGCTGAGGCCTGACGACTCTCTAACATATCAGTACCGTGGGCTTGCATATTACGAGAAAGGTGAATACGATCAGGCCATCAAAGATTTTAATCAAGCCCTTAAACTGAATCCTCATTTCACTATCGTCCACTTCAATCGCGGGCTGGCCTATGATGGCAAATGCGAGTACAACCTGGCTATTGCTGACTTTGACCAAGTTATCAAACATAAGCCCGACTGTGCTGAAGCCTATTACAATCGTGGAAATGCTTATCAGAAAAAAGGCAACCTGGACCAGGCCATTGCTGACTATGATCAGACCCTCAAAATAAAACCTAATTATACTGATGTTTTCGACAATCGTGGAAGTGTTTACTATCTCAAAGGCGACCTCGAACGCGCAACTATCGACTATGATCGAGCGCTAAAACTCAAGCCCGACGCTCTCGCTTATTACAATCGCGGGCTTGTCTACAAGGCCAAACGTGAATACGAAGACGCTTTAGCTTGTTTCGACCAAGCTATAAAACTCAAGCCTGACTATGTTGAGGCATACGATCATCGTGGAATCGTTTTCGCCGAGAAAGGTGCTCTTGATCGCGCCATTATCGACTTCGACTATGCGATCAAATTTAAACCTGACGATTTTTATGGTTACTATAATCGTGGGCTGGCCCATTTTAAAAAAGGTGACATCGACCGTGCCATTGCCGACTATGACCAAGCCATTATGCTCAAGTGCGATTTGACTGAGGGTTACATCAACCGTGGACTTGCTTATTTTCAAAAACGTGACTTCGACCGCGCAATTAGCGACTTCGATCAAGTTATCCTAATTAAACCAAAATTTGCTGAGGCTTACGTGAGACGTGGGATGGTATATGTTCTTAGACACGACACAACCAACGCCATTGCCGATTTCAAAAAGTGTATGGAGTCAACCGATGATCCGGCGCTGCGCCAAGCAGCTAAACAAGCACTTCAGGCACTCGGCGTGAATCTTTTAGATATATGAAAAATGGCTCAATCTTGTCGTTAACAAAGAATATGCTATCATGGTGGATTTGAAACATTGTACTGGCTTCGCATAGGCATCTTGCCGTCCACCAGGAAACGGAAGATCGACAGCATTCTTAAAACCCCGTTTTTAATAAGGAGACAGAAAATGAAAACAAAAATTGTGCTGTCTCTTATTTTGCTCTGCTTCTTATCGCAAAATAACGCCCATTCCAGCGATGAGGTTTCAACACATTTCAAAATTGCGCTTAAACTGAATCCTGAATCACAGCATATTTATGTAAACGCAAATCTACGATTGAACCCGGATAAACCCCTGCCAGATACGCTGAATTTTTCTCTCCATAAACAATTCACCTTGCTGAAAGTTGCCGGCAATGGGATCCATGATTTCATGTTTGATAAGGAAGCGCCCCCGGTATCCGTGTTTATGAGGGAAGCGCGCCCACTGACCATCATTCTCGATAAAAATATAAACCGAAATCAGCCGCTGGATATCGTATTCGAATATGAGGGCGCGATCACGGAATGGCCGGAAAACAGCGCAAATGTTGTGACTGAGGATTGGGTGGAGTTGGGGCTGTACTTGCCGTGGTTCCCGAGTGGGTTCATTTGCGGATATTTTACTTATGAAATCGAAGCGGAGTGTGATCCAGCTTATCAGTTGAGAAGTTACGGAAGTTATATAAAGACAAATGGCACATGGCATTTTGAACGGACGATCCCAGATTTCGACATTATTTTGGTTGCCTCGAAAAGCTTGAAGACAATGGAGCGGGAATCAGGCGGCTATCGTGTCTTTTTTCACTATGAGTCGCTTCAAGATAAAACGGCAGAATCTTTATCCAATGATCTGGCCAATATTTTAGATGACTATGCAACATGGTTTGGGAAAGATAAAAAAGGAGAAATCTTCACCGTGATCCAATCACCCCGCGACAAAGGTGGAGATTATGCTCGCAAGGGTTTAATTGTCTTGTCTGGGCTGACGGACGAGAAATATATCACCCAACATGAACAATTTGTACGCAACCTGGGACATGAAGCAGCGCATTTCTGGTGGAATATGGCGCCGGCATATAGTTGGGAAGACTGGCTGAATGAAAGTTTTGCCGAATATAGTGTTTTACTCATGATAAGGAAAATGTTCGGGGCCGAGGCATACGATAAATGGATTGCCGACAAAAAAGCGACGGTAAAAAATATACCGCCAATATGGGGATTTGATAGAAACAACACGACGGCCTCGGAAGGGCCTGATATCATCGAAGCGAATTTATACAGTAAAGGTCCACTGCTATTGCATCAGTTATCAAGTCGAATTGGAGATGAAGCATTCAAGCGATTATGTCATGAAATGGTCAGAACGTGTGTTTCATCAACAGATTCCTTTTTGAGTTTGTTGGAGAAGAATCATGGCAGTGAAACAAGGGACTGGTTTGAAGATTTACTAAAATCTTACTAAGAAATGAAAAAAGTCACTGCTTTCGTCGGCACCGCTCGCAAGAAGCACACGCACTATGCCGTTCGGCAGTTCCTGAGCGTTCTCGAGTCGTTCGGAGAGGTCGAATCTGAGATCGTCGCTCTGACTGATTACAAGTTGGAGCTATGCCGGGGCTGCAAGGCCTGCTTCAACAAAGGTGAGTCGTTCTGTCCCCTGCAGGATGACCGCGACGTGCTCATCGCCAAGATGATGGCATCGGACGGAGTCATCTTCGCCACCCCGAACTACT
>JAJVHT010000177.1:21193-23462 GCA_022072515.1 bacterium | reverse complement strand
CCGCAAACAAAATCTGGAAATTGCAAAAGCCTTCTTGAATTTTCAGGCAAATTTTCGTATCTTACAACTTAAGCTAAAAAATGGTTGCGGCGCAGTCGACGCTCACATTTTGCTCGAGACATACCTCTGCAATATTTTCGAGAAATTTCATGCTGTCAACTTCACCGCAGAGATCTTTTTGACCGCGGAAGAGTATCTTGCCATCGAATGCCAGGCCGAATATAAAAGTGAAATTGAAAAGGAACAGCACCAATGAATAATACGGATTTTACCAAACCCTCCCATTTCATTCGCGATATTATTGAAGAGCATAATCGCAGCGGCAGATTTGGCGGAAAAGTGATTACGCGCTTTCCGCCCGAGCCAAACGGCTATCTGCACATCGGCCATGCGAAGGCGATTTGCATCGATTTCGGCATGGCACAGGAATTTGGCGGCCGCTGTCACCTGCGCTTTGACGACACAAACCCGACGAAGGAAGAGCAGGAGTATGTCGATGCGATTATGAACGACATCCGGTGGCTCGGCTTCGAGTGGGACCCGCATCTCTATTTCGCCTCGGATTATTTCGAGCGGCTCTATGATTTTGCGGTGCAGCTCATCAAAGCCGGCAAAGCATATGTCGACGATTTGAGCGCCGATGAAACGCGCGAGCTGCGCGGCACACTGACCGAAGGCGGCAAAGCGAGTCCTTATCGCAATCGCTCAGCCGCAGAAAATCTGGATTTGTTTGCCCGTATGCGCGCCGGTGAATTTCCCGACGGCTCCAGAACGCTGCGCGCGAAAATCGACATGGCCTCGCCGAACCTCAACCTGCGCGATCCGGTGATGTATCGCATTCGCAAAGCCGAGCATCATCGCACCGGCAACAAGTGGTGCATCTATCCGATGTACGATTGGGCCCACGGCCAGTCGGATTCCATCGAAGGCATCACGCATTCGCTGTGCTCGCTGGAATATGAGGATCATCGGCCCCTGTACGACTGGTATCTCGACCAGCTCGGCATTCATCATCCGCAGCAGATCGAATTTGCGCGGCTCAACCTCACCTACACGGTGATGAGCAAACGCCGCCTGTTGACGTTGGTTGAAAAGGGTTATGTCAGCGGCTGGGACGATCCGCGCATGCCGACCCTCGCGGGCCTGCGCCGGCGCGGTTACACACCGGAAGCCATTCGCGACTTTTGCGACCGCATCGGCGTCGCCAAAAGCAACAGCACGGTTGATATTGCGCTGCTCGAGCATTGCCTGCGCGAGGATTTGAACAAGCGCGCGCCGCGCGTGATGGCCGTGCTGCGGCCGCTGAAGCTCGTCATTGAGAATTATCCGGAAGGGCAGGTGGAAGAATTGGAAGCCGTGAACAATCCGGAAGATCCACAGGCGGGAACCCGCCAAGTTCCGTTTACGCGCGAGCTTTATATCGAACAAGAAGATTTTCGCGAAGATCCGCCGAAGAAATATTTTCGCCTCTTTCCCGGCAACGAAGTGCGTTTGCGTTACGCGTACATTATCAAATGCACCGGCGTCGTCAAAAATCAAAACGGCGAAATCGTCGAAGTGCGCTGTACGTATGATCCGGCAACGAAAAGCGGCACTGGCCAGGAAAGCAAGAAAGTTAAAGGCACCATTCACTGGGTTTCGGCGGCGCACGCCGTTCCCGCGGAAGTGCGGCTTTACGATTATCTTTTCACCAAACCGAATCCGGACGACGTAGCCGAGGGCGAGGATTTCAGCGTAAATATCAATCCGAATTCGCTGGAAACGCTGAGAGCTTGCCGTCTGGAACCGAGTCTCGCCAGTGCCACGGCCGGCAGCCGTTATCAATTCGAGCGGCATGGCTATTTTATTGCCGACACCAAAGATTCATCAACAGAGCACCCCGTCTTCAATCGCACCGTGACGCTGCGCGACACGTGGGCAAAAATCGAGAAGACTGGCAGAAGCGAGAAATAAATGCAATGCACGCCGATACCCCGTGTCTCACGTGCGGCGCATGTTGCGCGCATTTTCGTGTTTCCTTCCATTGGGCTGAGGCCGCTGCCGACATGAACGGCACCGTGCCGGCGGAAATGACGGAAAGGCTCGACAACTTTCGCGTCGTGATGAAAGGTACGGATGATAAACGGCCGCGCTGCATCGCCCTGGAGGGAAAAATTGGGGAATGTGTCAGGTGCACGATTTACGGAAACCATCCTTCGCCGTGCCGGGAATTTGATTTCTCCTGGCAAAATGGTCAGCCGCACGATCGCTGTGACCGGGCCCGCGCCGC
>JAJVHT010000177.1:14239-21093 GCA_022072515.1 bacterium | reverse complement strand
ATCGCGATCCAGCAACGTCTTCACCAGCTCACCGCGAATATTGAAAATCTGCAATGACACCGGCGCGGCCTGTGGCAAGGTGAAGCGAATCGTTGTTGAGGGGTTGAACGGATTCGGATACGCCGCGGCTTGGAGCAAAGCCTGTTGAGCGCTTGCCGCGTCATCGGGATCGTTGGCCGCGAGCATTTTGGCGGCAGCATTCCCGCCGGAGAGCGCGAGCACGTTATACCAAATCTCCTCCTTTGACGTATTCTCCGCACAAATCAGCAGCCCCGTCGCGCTAGTTACGCCATGCGCCGGCACCGAAATATCGTTGAACGGTCCGCCGGTAAAAATCTCCGTAACCGCCTCATTCATCAACGCGTTTTCGTTGCCGATGGCGCACTTTTTATATTGGCCGTGATCCGGAGAGCCTTCTTCTGTGCCGAAAACAAACAACTCGTTATTCGTTTCATCAACCACCACTGCCGGGCGCGTCCAGCCGCCACCCTGTTGCACTGTAAAATTTTGCCAAACGCCGTTCTGGCCTCGTTTCAAAAGGCCGACTCCAGCAGCCGAGCTGGAGTTTGGGTGCGTTTTGCAAACAAAAAAGATTTCGTTATTCGCACTAACTGCCATCGCCATGTGGTCGTCGCTCTGGGCGTTAGCAAACTGCGGCATCACGCTGGTCTCATCCGTCCAACCGCCGTCGGGATCGCCATCTTTGTGGCGCAAAAATCCGAATTTGCCGCTGGTCGAGGTGTTATCGGCATATCCCACGCCAACGTAGTTTTGGCCGTTGCTCGTAAATGTCACGGCATCCAGCAAACCGGAGCTGACCAAACCGCTCTTGAGGGTGATTATCGACGACCACGTCAAACCGCCGTCGTTCGAACGCATGCCTTCAAGTTTTGAACTTTTATTGCGAAAAGCCCACAGCTCGCCGTTTTTCGCTTTCACAAAAACATTGCCGGATTCGCCGGAAAAAGTAAAATTGCTCAACACCACCGGAAAACCGGAGTCAATAATCCACGCACTGCCGGAGTATGAAAGGCGCAAGAGTTTCGTGCCGCTGCTGGATGTCGAGGCCAGCAAAACATACAATTTGTTCGCCTGCGAATCTACATGGCAATCCGGCCGGGTGCTTTTGCGACTGTCAATCATTAAAGGCGCCGTCCAGGTGCTGCCATTAAGTTTCCACAAATACCATTTTCCGTCGGAGGCTTTTCTGGCCGCGGTCCACCAAACCCCGGCGTGATAAAACGGGCGATTTTGATGCGGTTTATCATAGCCGCCGGTCGTGCCCGCAATCGGGCCATCCACTCCGGTTGGCGGTGGTGGTGGCGTTGAGAGGATCGAATAAACGTTCGAGGCAATCGGCGTTATTTCTACACTCGTGTTCACCGTCAGAGTATAGCTGCCGGTGCTCGAGGGATTCGTCAACACTGATGCTGGCAAACTGATTGTCACCGCCGCATTGTTGGAAAGATTCAGCGCTGCCGGTACGGTGACTGTAATCGTTTTGTCGCTGCTGTTGCCGATGGCCGCTGCATTGACGCCATTTACCTGAACGCCGCTGAGGTTGCCATGACTCACCCCCGTCAAACTGTTGAACATCAAGTGGAGGGTGCTACTTCCGGCAACGAGGCGGCCGTGCGCGCCGAGATCAAAGGCAATCGCATAAGCTGCGGCGCTGCTGGGCGTGTTGGGATTCAGGGTCACGTTCGCCGCCGCAACACTCGTCGTTGCAGCCGCAATCGTATATGCTGGCGACGAAGCGGTTGCCGGCTGTGCGCTCGTCGACGCTTGCAAAATATAATTTCCGGCAATAGTGGGGTTGAGCAAACTCGCGCCCGCGTTAAACACCAGGGTGGCACTGGTATTGTTCGCCAGATTAACTGGCGTCGTGATCGTCACACTGCGCGCGCTGCTGTTGGAAGAGACCACGCTTGCTGCCGTTCCATTCACGAGAATTTGGCTCGCCGCCACGCTATTGGGTACAAAAGTATTGTCGGGAAATTGGATCGTGATTGTACCGGTTCCTGCCGTCAGTGCGCCATTGTTTCCCAACGTGATTGGTACCGTGTAACTGCTTACCGCATTCGCTTCATGCGTTGATAGTGAAATCCCGCCAACCGTCACCGGTCCTAAAAATTCAATCGTGTAGAAATTGGAAGTAACGCCAGTGTTTTCCACACTGGTCGCCGCTGTCAGCGTATAATTGCCGGGGCTCGCCGGATTCGTGATCGCGGCTGCCGGCAAATGAATCGTTACGGCGGCGCCGTTATCGAGACTTAGCGAGGCCGGCACGGTGATCGTAACGGTTTTATTGCTGCTATTGCCGGTCGCGGTGGCATTCACACCGTTCACTTGCACACCACTCAGGCTGCCGTTGGTCACGCCAGTGGCGTTATCAAACGTCATCGTCATCGTGCTGCTGCCGGCCAGCAAACGGCCATGGGCGCCAAGATTGAAGGCGATGGTATACGCCGCGGCCGCGTTGGTTGCAGTTGGAACTGGAGTCACCGTCGCAGCCGTGACCGCGGTCGTGGCGGCATTGATCGTATAATTCGACGAAGTCGCGGGCGTTGTCTGCACGCTGGTTGCGGCTTGCACAGAATAATCGCCGGCAGTGGCCGGATTTAAAATATTCGCGCCGGCAGCAAACACAAGTGTGACAGTCGCGCTGTTCGCCAGGTCAACCGGAGTCGTGACCAGCACTTCCCGCGTGTTGCTGTTGGAAGTCGCCGTTATCACTGGTGTTCCATTCACGGTGATTTGATTCGCACCGATACTGTTTGGCACGACAGTGCCGGCGGGAAATTGAATCGTGATTGTACCGTTTCCCACCGTCAATTCACCTTGTTCTCCCAGCGTCAGGGCGAGAGTATAACTTCCTGCCGCATTCGCTTCGTTCGGTGAGACGTCGACACTGTTGATCGTAATCGGCGGTTGTCCGCCGCTAATCGGGCCCAACGCGAGCTGATTATACCACATATCATTCGCCGTCGTGTTATCGCCGCAAATCATCAACCCGCTGGCCGTGCCGACAAATTGCGCCGGCAAACTCAAATCACTAAATGCGGCGCCGGCGTTTGCCAGGACGACGGTGGGCGACGCGCTATTCAAGCTCGCTTCCATGCCAAACGCACAAGCTTTATACTCGGCAGATGCAGTCGAATTGTTGACGCCCAGCAAATACAGCCCGTTGTTGTCCGTATCAACTGCCAGCGCCGGTGTTTTCCAATTTAAACCGGCGGCATTGTCATTGACAATAAACTTGTTCCACCCGCCGGAGCTGCTGCGCTTGTACAGCGTATTGTTCGGCGCGCCACCGCTCACGTTGGCATTCTGCGTGAAAAGATAAACATTGTTGTTATTGTCAGTCGCCGCCGCAATATTGTTGGTTGCGCATTCGCTTCCGAAGAACGTCAACGCCGTTGATTCATCCGTCCACGTCGTTTCGGCGTCGCCATCGCGATGCAGAAGAAATCCGTATTTGCTGCCGGCGGCGTTCGCTTCCCCATACGCGACGCCGACATAATCATCGCCGCCTGCCGTAAAAACGGCGGCATCCGTCGTACCCGTCGCTGTCGTCAAACCGGTTTTCACCGTAATGACCGCCGACCAGGTCGCGCCGCCATTGGTTGACCGTTTGGCTTCCAGCTTGTTGCTGGCGATCCGAAAAATCCACAAATCGCCGTTTTTCGCCTGAATCAAGCTTACCGGATTGGCGGCATCGCTATTTAAAAAAGCAGGGTTGACCTTGAAGCCGCTGTCTCGCGCCCACGCCTCCGTGCTGCTCGAATAGGTGAAACGCCAGAACTCCGACGCGCTGGCGTGCGAACCCATGAGATAGAGCTTGTCGGTGGCAGGGTTTATAACCGCGTCATACTTCAACGTTGAGCTTTTATTGAGCTCGGTCACTTTGGTCCAACTGCCGCCGTTAAATTTCCAGATATACCAACGATTGTCCGGATCGTTAAACGCCAGCGCCCACCATTTGCCGTCGTGATAAAAAACCTTGCTTTGATTGGATTTTAAATATTCGGCGTTCGTAGCGGTAGCCAGGGTGGCACCGGTTTGGCTATAGGCAAAAACACTTGGCCCAATTATGCCGAGCAGCAAGCCACAACAAATGATCGCCCAGCTTCGTTGGCGAAAGCGGGCGGCCAATTTGATGGCGTGTATCCATAACAAATGTAACATGCGAGTCCTCTTCTCTTAGCTGTTCGTGCAACGACGTTCATTTCGTTTTGCCGTGAGACCGCATTCATACGTTATCCATGAAAATGGATTCACGGCTATTCAAAATAAGAGAGGTGCCGAGATGGAGAGATTGTCAAGCTGAACCCCAATCCGTGGGAATATGTGGATGCTGATGTTTATATTAAAGATGAATCCGTCCGGCCGTTCCTTAGCCGGCGAGGTGAAAACATATCGAAGTATTTATCCAATCATATATACCTTAGGAAGATACGAATTGCGGAAAAATAAACCAATCAAAACTAAAGCGTTAAAAAAATCCCCCTGCCACCAGAAAAAAGCTTCACTCATTTACCGACCAGCGATACGCAAGCCGCGCTTGCCGGTCTTTTTGCAAACGGCCTTGAATAAAACGGGCGTCGTCTTCAATGACTTGAAATTCGAGGCGATGACGGGTGGGGCGATACAATGTCGTGCCGGCAAGCTCGACGCCAAACGTCCATGTGCGCAGTGGCGGGAAGCGGGTGGCGAGGTTTTGATTTTTGCGCGCGGCAAACTCACCGAGACGCGCGCCAAGCCTGCCCGTGGCAAACAGCCGGAATTTGCCGAAAGTCATTTGCGCGCGCGCCCCATAGAACAAATTGGCAATGGTAAACGTGTGTTGCTGATGGCGCCGCTCGAAAGGCGCGAGTTCAACGCGGCCAATCTCGCCAATATACCCGCCGTGTTGATAATCGCCGTTGCCAATCGTGGTCAATTGTAACACCGCATCGAGCGGGCCTTTGTCGCCGCCGGCCTCGAGGGTGAACGGCAGATAGGAAGTCGTGTACGCGTCATTGCGCCATTCCAGCGCGCTCATCTCGATATAATCGCCTTGCGTGAAACGGCGCGCAAGGCGCGCGAGCATCGCGCCACCTTGCACGGTTTTGTGAACCGCCCCGCTATTGTTAAAAAATTGCAAGTGCAACGGAAAAAAGGCGTACTGTTGGGAATAAATCAACGACTGTTGCGGCATTTCATTCGTGGCGGCGAGCTGCAAGTCGAGGCCGCGACCGAAGCCGTTATCGTCCGTAAAACTAGCGGAACGAAAAATTGACAGCAGAAAACGCGCTTTGCCGGAATATAGATCCACGTAGCTCGGATTGTAAGCCGCGCCGGCTTGCCAATTTTGAAAATCTTTCATGACCGCAACAATTCGCTCGCTTGAAGCCGGCGTCGCGGCCTGCACAAATGCTGCAATCTCCCGCTGCTGGAACTCGGCAATTTCCGTTTCGGTTTTGCCGGCGGCGCGCGCTTGTTCAAGCTGGCGAGTGAGATTCAGGTAAAAATTATGCAGACGCCGCTCCGCAGCAAGATCAAATGACTTCGCGGCCAGCGTTGTTGCCGTTGCCGGCAACTGGCGCAAGCGCTCATGCTCACGGTCGCGTTCCTGTTTGGCACGTTCATAAATTAAATCGAATTGCTTTCTTGCAAATGGCGCGAGCAGATTTAAGCCGCCATATTCTTCCCGCACCATCGCCATGAAGGCACGATTGACGAGAGAGTCGACGGCGGCTGAGGAGTCGCCGGCCGGATAAAGCGGCGCCGCTTCAGCGTACCATTGCAACAACTCAAATGGCGGCGCCAGCGTGAGTGTGTCGAGCCCAGTTTTAACGCCCACCTCCTGCGCGACTTGATCGGGCGCGATGGTGTATGACGCCAGCGATTTGCCGGTTTTGAAATCGATATCGACAAAACTCTGATAGATCAATTCGCTGCACACGATCGCATCGAGGGTGTTCACGTCGAATTGAAAATCATACGGTTTGCCATATTGCAGCAAGGCGAGTGCGAGAAAGCGCGCCAGGTTCTCATTATATTGCGTGGTGTTCAAATTTCCCGGCCGCAAACGCGCCGCCGCAAAGTCATCAATATAAAAAAAGTGCGCCAAACGATTCAGAGTGACGCCGCCCTCGTGGCTGGAAACTGCTTGACCGTCGCGCAACGCTTCGAGAACATTCTCATGCGCGTAGCGCAAGCGATACAGCGCTTCAAACAACAGCGGATTGAGCGACTGGCCATTGAAGGTTTGGGTAAAGAGGCGGTGGCGCATGATCGAAAATCGTACCCATTCTTCTTTTTCGGAAATCGCGGCAAACTCGGCGGCATACGCTTCGACGCGGCGGTTTAGCTCCTCCGCGGTCATGCCATTGGTGGCCAATCGCATCGTCGTCGACTCCAAAACACCAAGTTGCTGCAGCGTTTCGTAGCTTTCGAGATAAATGGCGACATGGCCGAAATAGCCGGGGATGAGCTTGTCCGTGATCGCGAAGCGCGTTTTATCGAAAAGCACGTCGCCGGCGCGCAGTTTTTTTGCCAGCGCCGCGACTTTAGCGGGATGCAAGCCCTGGCGCGGACCGGCCGGATGCGGATAATAACGATAGAAATCCGGCAGGGCATGGCCGCGTGATTCGCCAATGCCGAATAAACCGGCAATCTTGAAAAAATAATCGCCGACGAGATTGCCAAAAAACTGCGAAAGATTTCGAAACGTGTGCGCGGTCAAATCCGCCGCGGGATCGGCAATAGCGCCAAGCGCCGTAAGCGAATTGGCCCACAGCACGGCGAAGTCGCTCTGGCCGGCTATTTTTTGCAAAGTGGGGTCGCGCAATAAACCCGTGGCCCAAAGA
>JAJVHT010000177.1:0-14139 GCA_022072515.1 bacterium | reverse complement strand
GCATGAAATGGCCGTAAAAAGATTGCACCCACTTTTTCCAATTTGTTTTCCTTAATTAATTTTTTGCAAGCCGCTTCTGCAGATCAAACCGATACCAAGCTCTTGCCATCGCAATGCGACGAATCCGCCGAGTGTGCCGAGAGGTTTTCGTGGTCGGATTTGAATGTATTGGCGGCATTCAAGACAACCGCCGCGCCAGCGTTTCGCCGATGGCCGACAAAATACGCACCGGCGGCTGCGAGACATCAATGGCATCGATCAAGCTATTCGAAAATTTCATCAGCGTTTTTTCGATCTGGGCGTCGTACAATTTAAAACGCCGGCGGATGACTTGTTTGTTGGCGTCATCCAAACGCCCTTCCAGAATGGCCCGCTTGTGCAAACGCTCAATGAGAATATCCCGATCAGCGCAATCGAGTTTGAGAATCAGTTTCACCTCGGCGACTGATTTTAACATATCGGCCTGCTTGGGGGTGCGCGGAAAGCCGTCCAACACGAGCGTGTCTTTGGCCGGACGAAAGCGCCCGACGAGCGTGGCCGTGTTCAAATTCTTTTGCCACAAATCAAACGTGATCTCGTCCGGCACGAGCTCGCCGCGGCGCATGGTTTCCATAATGCGCTGGCCGATCTCGCTATCGACATCCAACATACGAAACATCTCACCGGTAGAAAAATGATAAAAACCGGGAATAAGATCGAGAATTTTTCCCCAAGTTCCCTTGCCCGATCCTGGTGGGCCGAATAGGAGAATAACGTTATATCGCATATTGGTCGCGTTCATGTTCACTTTTCTCTGATTAAGCATTCACCATAAGAGTTGGCGCAAGTTGAACTGGTGGCAAGATAGAACGAGCGACATGATATTATAGTTTTCGCCTCATGCCGGCTTGACACCAAGCTTGCCGCCGAGAAATGCCGCCGGCAAAAATACAATCACCGCAGCGATCGCAAACCACAGGGGATGCGGTATCATGAGCAGATTTATGATGCCAAAAAATAACTGCACGCCGCCGACAGTGAGCGGGACATGAATTTGCGAGGTGCGGGCAATTTTAGCCGCCAGCCAACCACCGGCGAAACTGCCCAAAACATAAGCCAGAAGCACAAAAAGCAACGCGCCCATCGGCAGGGTGGCGACATAAGCTTTCATGGCTTCCAGGTTCTTAATGTCCAGGTTTGCGGGTGGCGGATAAACCTGATGCCCGATGCCTTGCACGGCATAAGTAACGATCCCCGCCAGGATAACTCCGGCGATCACAGCAAGAATATTACGACCCATAACTTCCTCCTTCCGAATTTCGCGTTTAGATAAAGTTTATTTTATGGTGATTCCATGCTCTCATCGCGGCGCTGGCAGCGCGGCGTTCGGCACCGTGAGATCGGCCCACGTGATCGCGCCGACTTCTTGCTTGTTGATGGCGCTCATGATTTCACCAGCAACTTTTCTTGTTTGAATTTGTCGAATCCCTTTTTCGTCAACTGCGCCAGCTCGCGGAAAAGTTGTGCATCGGCTGCGGTAAAATTAAAACACGATTTGCCCTGCATGCGTTTCTTCAACTCGGCAGAAACGCTTTGCAACAGCTCCGGAAACATATAAACCGGCATCAGATAATAACTCACGTAATTCTTTTTGATTTGCACGGAACCGAAAAAGATCATCCGCTTGAATTTCTCCGAAAAGCCGCCGTCGAGAGAATAAGCGTCCGTTTTATTCACCGTCACCGTTAAACGGAATTCGTATTTTTGCAAAAGGCTTTTGAGTTCCTTAAACAGCGCTGGAAAATTGCTTTTGTCGGGCATATTCGTCTCTCACAGTTTCTTGTCAATTTAAGCCATTTCGGCAACGAATGAATTCCATGATCATTCATCAATCTTCAAATAAATTTCAAAAACCACTTGCTCACCTTCCATCGTCACAACTTGATGTCCGCCGGTCGAGCCGGCGCGAATTTTTTTCAAGCCCATATAATTGAAGAGCGCCATGTATCCTGCTGGAATGCGCGAATCGGCCTCCATCGGCATGCCTTGCACTTTTGTGTACAAATACATTTCGTCTTTCTTCATCTTATATATAAAATACGGCGGCTTAATGTCAATTTCTTTATCAATCACAAGGCCTTGAATGCTGCGATGCGTCTCAGGGTGGGGCTGATTGGGATCATCAAAATAAATCCCCAGCACGTGAAACGGGCGGTAGGCAATTTTGTTTTCTTTTAAATAATTTTCGACTTCGGTCACGTACTTCCGCACGTCGGCATACGGCCCGCGAAATTCTTTGCAAATCGCGATGATATCACTATCGAGGTGAACCTGTTTGACTTCCGGTAAATCATTCACATTAATACTCCGCCTTTCTTCTAAATAATCGACTTGGGTTGAAACCCACTCGTGAAACAATTCGTTGATTTTCTCACCGCTGGCGCGATCCATCACAAAGAGCTCGTGGGAGAACCTAGCGGCATACTCCTGCGGCTTTGCGCTTTTCATCCACACGATGAAATCATTAAAAACCTCCATGCGCCGTTTTTGGCGACTCGGCACTTCCTGCCAAATGGCTTTCGTGATCAAGCCATGGCGCAGCACGAATTGCCCTTCGCCCTCCACTTCATAAAGTCCGATCACCTCAAACATGCCGCTGCGCCATGCGCCATGAAATTTCAGCGTGTCGCCCTGCATCACAACCCGGGAGTAGTTAAATTTAGAATTCTGACTCAAATTAAAACGATAATACGGTTCGATTGCAGTTTTGGTCAACTGCGAATAAATCGCACCATGCGGGCCGGTTTCGACATAGACGGCGCTATCGGCATACATCGCCATCAGCGCAGGCAAATCCTGCCGTTCGTACGCCGCCTTCATACGCTGGAGGTAACTATTCAGCTAAGTTAGACACAAAAGTGGCTTTTGATTAAAAACATTTTGCAAAGCTTCAAGGATATTGCGCCCTTGCTTTTTGTTCGTTGAAATATAACCACGAATGCGGCAGAAAACCTTAGCGCCCTCGAGACTGCGAAAGCAACCCGAGATTTTTTGTTGCACTTTCATCATCCGGAGATCACGTACGGCCTGATTATTATCAAACGGTACCTTGAAATTTTGGGCAAATGCCAAAATTTCCTCCGCGAACAGTGAAAAGCGTTCGACGAGATTGCGACTCTTGCTTTTCTTGCGCCGACCGCGTTTTTTCGGCAGGCTTTCTGCCGCCGGAAGTGGATTTTCCGCCAAGCCATTTTTGACGATGCGTCGATACTTCTGTTTGAGCCGACGTAGCGTCGGCGCATTGAAACGGCATTTCTTGCGCTCAACTTTCTGCTTCGTTTCGAGCAGGAGATCCATCATTTGCTTCGCCCAGACTTGCTGATCTTGTTCGTGGATGAACGTCAATTCACGCAAATGATGCACATTGCACAACGCATGGTCGCAATCATAACGGTGATAAGCCGCCCAATGGTCATGAACCGCGGTGCCTTTAAAATTGGGCAAAATCCCCATGGCATCCATCGCTTCGTGGCCACGCTGGGCATGGCAAGCGTAATAGGTCACTTCGGGCGTGGCGGCGACATGCAGCCAGTGTAATCGTCCGTTGATGTTGACACCGGTTTCATCAAGATTCGTGACTTCTGCCGCGATAATTTTGGCCTTCACTGTTTCATCGTGTGGTGCCAAGGCGGTAAAACACTCTTGGTTGAAATTCACCAAGGTGACGGGTGAAACCGGATGCTTGAACACATCCATAAAGACTTCGGCCGTGCGTTCATAGGGCAACAACTGATGCGTATTCAAATAGACGGCAAGCCCTTTGAATCGTGGCCCATATTGCACCGCACGGGTAACATCCGCAGGAAAGTCAGCGCGCGTTGACTGATGGCAACGCCGACAGGTCTTGATTTCAGCCCGATGTTCGGTGACTTCAATATGCGGTGGCGGCAGTTCAACGACTTGCCGTCTTTCATGGGCCTCCGCCGTCACGGCTTCAAGGGGGCTGCTGGCAATGTTGACAGCGCTTCACCGGATGCACGACCGTCCGATCCGGGTTCTCCACCAAACGCAAGGTGGTTCCCGGATGGCCGGTTTGGCCGCCGGGTTTCTTACCGGTCGCCGTTCGGAGACTCTTCGTGCGCCGACGTTTGAAACTATCACCTGATGGTGGACGATGACTATTATGGCTATCTTGAGCCAGACGATCTTTTAACCATTTCACGCGTTCTTGCAATGCCGCTATTTCTGCGCTTAAGCCGCCGCCACCTCGGGTTGAGATTGACACAGCAAAATAATTTGTTCACGCGTCAATTGTTGCATACCATAATAATATAAGCAACAATGACGTAAAAACCTCGGACTTTTTTAAAAATCTTTATCGAGAGCTGAACAGTTACGATTTTGGCAAGAATTAAGCCACAAACGGTTTGAGAACTTAACAGATTAATCATTGATTTATCAGAAGTTTGTGTGGGGTTGAAAATGTGCTTTTCTCAGGGTTGAGAAAAAGCTTGGTTAAAATTCCCAGTTATAAGAGACATTGTGACATTACCATGTGGTGTCATCATAAACTGCACAAAAAAAGTTTTCATTCGCTTCCCGGCTGACCAGCTTGAACCAAAAATCGACTTCGATTTGAGTGTCAATTTTTTGTCTGTTGTCGTGTCAAAATTTTGACACGTGTCAATCCTTTGACATCAAGACATCTTCCTCCTCTCCCAATTAAGCTATTCTCATTCGCGTAAATGATTGAAATACAGGTTTAGTTGTTCTGTTTAGGCAACCTGAAATTCCGGCATACTTTTCGTAATAGTGTTAACCGAACCTAACTATGATCACAACCATGTTCCGAATCAGAAAAATATTTGAAAACCTTTTGCTTGTCCTTTATAAAATTGAAGGCAAGGTCACAGATGAAAGTCTGCAAGTTTGGATTGAGGAGTTGCGTGCTCTCAATGCGCAGCCGGATCGTAAAGTTATCTTGGATTTTTGCCAGGTCTGGTCGATTAGTGAACGCGGGATTGAATTTCTCACGGCGTATTTATCGAGCAGCCTCCATGACATTCAGATTATAAATCCGTCCATGGACATTCGTAACTTGCTGCATGCTGCCGGGCTGTCGCAGCGAGTGCTGGAATAGAAAAACACGAGTTGAAGTTATATTACCTTGAAATAATCTTTGTGCGAGGAGGTGGCGTATCATGTCAACAATAGCGATGGAATATCCGCAGACCATGACGGCGACCACGCGCCGCCAGCGGCAAATGCCGATGCCCGCAGCGCCGAACCCGGAAACGTGGGTTGACCAGCATGGCGATTATCTCTTCAGCTATGCGCTGCTCCGTCTGCGAAATCGCGAATTGGCCGAAGAGATCGTCCAGGAGACTTTTCTGGCCGCGTTAAAGAATTACAAAAATTTTGCGCAACAGTCGTCCGAACGGACGTGGTTGGTCGGCATTCTCAAACATAAAGTCGTCGATCACTTCCGGCGCAGCCAGCGCGAGCGCCCGGTGGCCGATTTCGAAATGGGCGTTGACGACGACGAGGCCTTTCGCAGCAGCGGCGAATGGGCCGATCATTGGACGCCGGAAGGCGCGCCCAAAGCCTGGTCGGATGATCCCAGTCAACTCGTCGAGCAAAAGGAATTCTGGGAGATCTTCAATCGCTGCTTGTCGCAACTGCCGCCTCGTCTCGCCGAAGTGTTCGCGCTGCGTGAAGTCGACGGCTTGAGCAGCGACGAAGTGTGCGAGATTCTCAAGATTACGCCGAATAATTTGTGGGTGATGTTGCATCGCGCGCGGGTGCTGCTGCGCCGTGGCTTGGAAACGAACTGGTTTGCGCTTCAGAGTTGAATCGGGGTCGCACTGCGAAAAATTTTCTTGGCGTGTGATTGATTTTGTCGGTAGAGAGTAGGCTTGCTGTATATCAAACACGGCGCCGCTTTGTGTTATCTCGCGTGCACAAAATAAACTCTTGAAAAATAATGGGCGTGGATTCTTTATAATGATTGATTTGGCCGCACCAACAAACGCTTGTTTGGCACAAGGTTTGTAATATAAACAAACATCAGGTTGCTGGAAGCAACCCCAAAGAGATTAAGTTGCGTGACTTGAACTCTTTTGATACTGAAAGGATTTTGGCGACGCGCATCAAGGGAATGATGGATCATCCCCTTGGTGCGCGTTTTTATTTTGATTGATAAAAATTTTTGAATGGCAAAAGAATAATTCAACTTGTTGGAGGAGCATATGTCCAAACCCGTTTCATTTCTCAGCGCGCTGGCCGTGTTCGTGTTGGTCTCGGGAACTTCAAGCCTTCTCGCCCATCTGGCCTTGAACGAAATGCACTATGCGGCTGCGTATGCTTCCGCAAACGACCGTGCGGAATCGAAAAATCAGTCCGTAAATTCATTTGTCGTCGATGATTCGACGATGATGGTTGGGAATACTACCACGCCGTTCGCCGCCAATGGCGCGACCCATGAGGAAGACATTGATTTGGGGGAAACGCTGATTCTCGCCTCTGAAGTTGCCGCCAGGTAGGGGCGCGAAACAAAATGGCGCCGGCAATTCCCAACGCGCGCCGCTATCCCCTAACGGCTTTGTTGGCGGCGCTGCTCGGCTTGGAGCGCGCTTTCCAACACGGCGATCGCATCGGAATCGGTGCGGCCTTCAGTCAGATAATTTTGCGCCACGATGTTATTGATCTCGTCATGATCGTTCGTGGCGAGATTCAACTGCAAAATGGTTCGGTAAATTTTCATGGCATTCTCGTCACGGCGGCCTTGCAACAGGTAAAGATTGGCCAGAACCGGATACAATTTGACGCGCGCCGGATGGCGCCTGAGCAGATTTTCGTAAATTTGCATGGCGGCGGGATAATCGCCGCGGATGAGATGGAGCCGGGCGCGCGCCATCGGCGAAAACAGAAACAGGCCAAGCAGAGGCCCGGCGATCAGCGCGACCGTGCCGCCGACATAAAATGGGACTTTGCTGTCCGCCGCTGTCGCGGCCTTATTTCCTGATTGGACCGCCAGCGTGACGTTGGCGCGTGCTTGCGCCAAGCGGTCGACAACATCGCGATAGTTGGCTTGCAGCAATTGCACTTTTTCAAAATTGACAATGGCCTGAATCCAATCGCGGCGCTCACTGGCGGCAGCGGCTTCCTGGTATAATGAGTCAAGATCGGCGCGCGCGGTCACCGAAGCTGCCGTCTCCGGATCGGCGGAAGACGCGCTGTCCTTTGGCATGATGCTTTCCAGTTGTGCGATCAACGTTGCCACCTCCCGATAGTTCGGGTTGATTTTGCGCACTTTTTCAAAGGCTGCCAACGCCGCGCCGAAGTTGTTTTTGTTCATGGCCGTGACTCCCTCCGCATAATAACGTGCCACGCCACTACCCTTGCTTTCGCGTTCGAGACCATTTTGCGCTTCGCTGAGCCTTTTGCGTGCGTCGCGATAATTCCGATCGACCGCCACCACATTTTCCAAAACCAAAATCGCACGCGCCCAATTCCGCGCCTTCAACGCCGCAATGCCGGCGGCATAATCAGCTTCTAAACGCTCATTTTGCTGCTTCAGCGCAAGCTCTTGCGGCGTGGTTTCAAGCGGCGTTTTCACCTCTTGATTGTTGCCGCCGTTTGGTTGCGCCAAATTTGTTGTGGTATCATCAGACGTGATGGCCACTGGCGCTGTTCCTGGCGTCGCGACGCCGGTTCCAGTGGTGTCGAAAAAACTGTCAAATGAAACCGGTCGCGCGGATGTTAAATCGTCAATATAAACTCCCCAAGCAGAGATGGTGGCCAATCCCATCACACAACCAATGGTTACGGCCGAGCAATAAAATTTCTCGGGGTAACACTTGTTTCTGCTCATTGAACGCCTCCTGAATGAATGGCGGGAAGGGGCGACTTTGCCCCAATGCCGTAGTCTTGTCTCTTCGTGGATGCCGCGTGCTGCTCTGCGCTTGTATGTGATGAATTCTCAGTATAAGGAGCAGGCATGATGGCGAATAGCGATTGATTCCGTGTCAACCTGCAACGTAAAGTTATAGCCTCACTTTTCAAGGTTGCGGAAAATTTTTTGAACGTCCCGGGACAGTCACTGGCGGCTGCTTTAAGCAGCGGTCAATCGCAATTTCAATTGGATTCCGTTTAGATGAACAAAGCGCTTGCATCTTTATTCCGGCGAAATTAAATTGGAGCGGTATTTCTGTAGGAGAATGCTTTCGCGTGACACGATTTACAGCCAAATGAAGGAATTTAAGTATGACTTCTCAACAGCGTCTGCAACAGGCCATGGCTCTCCAGGCTCCCGACCGCGTGCCGGTGATGTGCCAGCTCGCAGTCGGGCATTATTTTTTGCACGCCGGGGTTTCGCCAGAAGAGATTTGGTATACTTCAGAAGGTTTTGCGGCCGCCCTGGTCAATTTGCAGCAGCGCTATCATTTTGATGGCATTCTCATCAATCTGCCCGGCCGCGACCCCGGCTATGAGAATTTCATCCAAAAAATCGAAGGCCGCGAAGGCGAGCGGGTGGTGCGCTGGAAAAACGGCAACTATACGGTCTTGCCGGTCGACGATAATCCGCATTACTACCAGGCGGATGGCACGCGTTATTTTCCGACGCTTGACGAGATCAAACCGGAAGCGCTGTATTATGTCGAGCCGTGGGATCTAACCGATATTACTTATCCGTTCACGTGGGGCTTTGAAAATGCGGCGCGCCCGTTCGACGATTATTTTCCCTCCTATCATTTTGACACCATCAAAGCCGTCAAAGCGAAAGTTGGCGCGACCGTTTCGGTGCACGCCGAAATTTTTTCGCCGTGGTCGCAGTTTTTGGAATTGTTGAATTACGAGCACGCGTTGATGGCCATTCTTGACGACCCGGGTAAAGCCAAAGCCTGCCTCGAACGGCTTGCCGCTGGCGCCATTGACTTGGCAAAAAAGCAAGCTGCATGCGGCGTCGATGCGATACTCATTTCTTCGGCGTTTGCCGGCGCAGGGTTGATCTCGCGCGAACATTACGTCGAGTTCGTGCTGCCTTACGAACGCCAAATCATTGCAGCCGTCAAAAAGGAGTTGGCCATTCCGATTTATACCCACACCTGCGGCAGCATCGGCGACCGGCTCGATTTGATGATGCAATCCGGTACGAACGGCATCGACACGCTCGACCCGCCGCCGCTCGGCACGGTGGAATTGGCGGAAGCGAAAAAAATTCTTACCGGAAAAACGTTTATTAAAGGCAATATTGATCCCGTCCACACGCTGCTTTATGGCCGCCGCGACAAAGTGAAGGAAGATGTGAAAAAACGATTGGCGATCGGCAAGCCCGGCGGCGGCTATATTTTAAGCTCGGCATGTTCCGTCGCGCCGCGCACCCCGCCGGAGAATATCGAGCTGCTGGTGCCGTTGGCGGAGGAATTTGGAAAGTATTAAGCGCCAACGCTTTCAAACTTACAAATCGCGCCCAATCACCCCCGGCGACTAAACGACTTGCATATTTTACCGGCATGACAGAGCACAAAATCCTTTTTCTTCCCGGCAAAAAAACGGCAACCTTTGATGAGGGGATCCTCTTTCGTGAGGCGGCGCTGGATCTTGGCATCATCATTGAATCCACCTGCGCGGGGCTTGGTACATGTGCGAAATGCAAAGTCAATATAAAGGAAGGCGCCAGTCCTCCGACCAAAGTTGAAGAGCAACTTCTAACTCCGCATGAACTCACCAAAGGCGTCCGGCTTTCCTGCCAGGCGCGGCTTATCGGTGACAGCGTTTGCGTGGTGCCGCCGGAATCGCTGACTTTTGGCGAACAAATCATGACCGAGGGTAGACAGGGGCGATTTGCCTTCGATCCGGATCTGAAAAAATTTTTCATCAAGATTCCGCCCGCCGAGCTGGGGGAAAAATATTTTGACTTTGACATGCTGCTGGCGCAATTGCAGCAACGGGGTGTAGAGATATCCCGTTACCGTTTTTCTCTCGTGCGCGAAATTGCCAATCTGTTGCGCCAGCACGATTACCAAATTACCGCGGTGGTCGATCAAAATTATTTAATCACCCTCGAAGCCGGCGACACGACGCCGGCCTTATTCGGGGTGGCGTTTGACCTCGGCACGACGACGATTGCCGCCAAACTGCTGAATCTCGCTAACGGCCAGGTTGCGGCAGTCGCCTCGGCCTTGAATCCGCAAAAAAGTTACGGCGCTGATGTCATTTCCCGCGTCAATTACATTGTCGAGCATCCCGGCGGCCTCGCGCTGTTGCACCGGCTGATCATCAAACAAATGAATGAATTGCTCGCGCAGCTTTGCGTTCACGCTGGCATTCCCGCCCAGCACATTTATAAAATTGCTGTTGCCGGTAACACGTTGATGCAATACATTGTGTTAAATATCGATCCGCGCCACCTCGCGTATTCACCCTACACGCCGGTCTTTCAAGGTCCGGCGACTCTCGATGCCAAAGAACTCGGCTTGCAGATTCACCCCGACGGTGTTGCCTATTTTCTGCCGAATCTCGCGTGTTTTGTCGGCAGCGACATCACCGCGGTGCTCACGGTTCTTGATCTTGACGAACAGGAGGACATTCAGCTCGTCGTCGACATCGGCACCAACGGCGAAATGGTGCTGGGATCAAAAGACAGATTGCTGTGTTGTTCCTCGCCGGCGGGTCCGGCGTGGGAAGGCGCGTACATCACATGGGGCATGCGCGCGGCGCGCGGCGCCATCGAACGCGCCGAAATCATCGAAGGCGATCTGCAGTTTCGCACCATCGGCAGCGCGGACCCCATTGGCATTTGCGGCTCCGGCTTGCTCGATCTCGTTTGTGAATTTGTGCGCGCCGGCGTGATCGATAAAACCGGCCGAATTTTAAATGCCGACGAAATGCCGCCACTGGTAAATGACAAGCTCAAAGCGCGCCTCGTCCATCACGACAACGGCTCGAATCATATTGCCATCGCCAAGCTCGACGCGGAGAAATCTATTATGCTGATGCAAAAAGACATTCGCGAAGTGCAGCTCGCCAAAAGCGCCATCGTTTCCGGCATTAAAATTCTGATGCAAGAACTGCGCGTGCAGCCGGAAGACATTGCGCAGGTCTACATCGCCGGCGCGTTCGGCAATCACGTGCGTGGACAAGATGCCGTGGATTGCGGCTTGATTCCGCGTGTTCCCGTTGAGCGCATCAAATTTATTGGTAACGCCGCGTTGGCGGGCGCCGAAGCCGTCTTGCTTGCGCAAGCCGCGCGGCGCAAGGCCGAACCGCTCGCGAAACTCGTTGGATATGTTGAAATTTCCGAGCGTAGTGACTTTCACGAGTTCTTTGTTGAATCTATGCATTTCCCCTGAGTCTTGTAGGGTTTAGGCGGTCTCAGTAAGAATTGGGATGGATATTTTTACGCTGTCGACATCGTTTTAATTTAAGGAAGGAGAGAAGGGCGTATGCAGAAAAACCAGCGTGCGTTTATCTGTGTTGTTGCGATCTTGTTAATTTCGTCCGGATACCCTGGCGCTGTCTCCGCCGGTGCGCCGGATGATTACTGGCAACAATTCGTACATTACCAAATGAACGTGAGCCTCGATCCCGCTACGAAAATGCTTACGGGTACCTCGAGCATTCTCTATCGCAACAACTCGCCGAATACACTCGATAAAATTTACCTGTATCTTTATCCCAATGCGTTTCGCAACAACGAAACGATTTATGCGAAAGAAGAAGCCAAAGCCTATTGGCGCATGCTGCCGAACGCCGAGGCCGCCGGCTGGATCGATATCACGGAATTTCGGATCGTTCCACAAAAGCTGAGCGCAAAACTCGAAACCGCCATCAGCGCGTTTAAAATTGACGACACCATTCTCGAGGCGACGTTGCCGCAGCCGCTAAAACCCAGCGAGGAAATTCGCATTGAGCTGGCCTTCAAACAAAAAATCAAAAAATTCCAGGATCGTTCCGGTTATCGCGGCAATCAATTTGACTTTGCGCAATGGTACCCTAAAATATGCGTCTATGACGAGGCCGGCTGGCATCCTTATCCGTTTCACGCGCAAGGCGAATTTTACGGTGAATTTGGCACCTTCGACGTGACCATTGACGTGCCCTTCGATTATATCGTCGGCGCCACCGGCGTGGTGACCGAAGGCGATCCCGGCTGGGCGCTGGTACAAGTCGACACCGCGCTCTCCGCCGCCGACTGGACAAAAAAGTATGCCGAGATGAAATTCGGCATTGCAGAAAAAATGAAAACGCAACCACGCCGGCACGTTTCTTTTCACGCGGAGAATGTGCATGATTTTGCGTGGCTCACGTCGCCGGATTTTCTCTACGAAAGGGGCGCGTACGATGGCATTCCCATTCACGTGTTGTTCCGCAGCGAGGCCAAGTCGAGTTGGACGAAGGCCGTGACCGAGCGGGGGCGCCGGGCGCTGGAATGGTTGTCGACTAAATTCGGCCGCTATCCCTATCCGCAATTGACGATCACGCACGGTTTGCTTGGTGGCGGCATGGAGTATCCGATGCTTGTGATGAATGCTTCAGAAAGCGAGGGGCTCATCCTGCATGAAGTTGGGCACATTTATTTTTATGGCATCTTCGGTAACAACGAGCAAAAAGAAGCGTGGCTCGATGAAGGCTTTACGACGTTTCAAACGCGCTGGTATTTCGAATCGCGTGATCAGCAAAACGAAGATCCCGCCGCCAATAAAACGTGGCTGGCGCGCCACCGCCCGCAGAATTCCGACAACAGCAGCAATCGCGGCTGGGCTTTAAATTATATGACCAGCGGCTATAACGAGCCGATTTCACTTTATTCCTACAAATTTAAAAACGGCATGTCTTATGGTACCAACGCCTACACCAAAGGCTCGATCTTTTATGAAATGTTGCGCTACGTAGTCGGCGCCGAGACGTTTGATAAAATTTGTCACGAGTATTTCAACCGGTGGGCGCTGAAACATGTGAATGAAGCGCGCTTCAAGCAGGTTTGCGAAGACGTCAGCGGCATGGAGCTGGATTGGTTTTTTCAACAGTGGCTGCATGAAGCTAAACTCGTAGATTATTCACTCGGCGCGGTGAAAAGAGAAAAAACTGTGGATGGCAAATGGCAAACCACCGTTGAAATCAATCGCAACGACGAAGGCATCATGCCGGTCGAGGTAGAGTTGACGCTCGCCAATAATGAAAAAGTGCGCCAGCGCTGGGATGGCAAAGCGAAAAAAGGCACGGTGCAATTTACCACGGCGGTCGAACCGCGTCACGCCGCGCTCGATCCGAACGACCAAATCATGGACAAAAGCCGCCTCGGCCACGGCACGATGCGTGTTGAATTCATTCCGGAATATCCGCGTTTGTGGAATTACAATCCGCCCGATGCGTATGTCGTCACGTATAAACCGAGTCTGTATTATAATGATATTGATGGTCTGCGTTTGGGCATGCGTTTCAACGGACAGTACCGCAACACGCGCCGTCTCGGCTTGGCCGCGTGGTACGGCCCGAATTCCTCCGAGTTGGATGGCCGTTTCAGTTTTGGCAACCGTTTTCATCCGCACTGGAATTACCAACTCGCGCTGTCGAAACTGGAGGGGCGCATCAGCGGCGATGTGAGTTTGCTGGGCACATGGTCGCGCGCGCTGTTTACGCCGCCGACTTTCAATTTGGCGATTGGCGCGAGTTATTCCGAGCTGCCGGCGGAAGATGTGAAGTATGCCTTTCGCCGCATTGAAGTGGGCAACAACGTTCTTGCCGCGCCGACCTGGAGCGCCGGCAAAGTGAATCAGGTGTATCTTAATTTTAACGTCAACCCGCGCGGCATCACCTGGCGCAGTTTGTTGAGTTATGAAATTCGCCATGCCAATTCCGCCTTTGGCAGCGACGCGACCTTCACGCGCTTGCAGGGCGGGCTGCGTTTCTGGGTTCCCACATCGGCGGGCGACGGTTTTTATTTTCGGCTGTTTCACGGAACGTTTTTGCGGCAGGAAGACGACAAACCGTTGCAGCATTTGTTCTATGCCTTTGACGCCAATCCTTCCGAACAATTCGACAGTTTTTATTTGCGCAGCCGCGGTGCGCTGCCGGCCGAAGCGCATTATCATCGTCCCGGCGGCGGCAATTTACGCGGCTATTTCGATCAACCCGAGCGTGCCGGCAAAAGTTTGA
>JAJVHT010000043.1:4170-23679 GCA_022072515.1 bacterium | reverse complement strand
CGCCTCCGCGGTGGTGATGGCGTGATTTTCCTCGCCCGTAAACTGCCTGGCATCTTTCATCATGGTTTTCCTTTCTGGTGGAATTTGGGATGAATAAATTCCACGGCCGTGGAAAGCTTGATTCAGGAGGCGGGATAAAAGAACTTTCCCAATTCGGGCTTCGCCAATTTTGCAAAGTAACGAGCTGCAGGGATAGAATGTCCAGCTTTTTCTATCCCACCTCCTAAAGATGCGCGCGCAAAAAATTTTCCGGAAAAGAAATGAGTTGCTTCAAAACACCGCCTGACTTTGCTCGAGCGGAGATCAAGCGGCGTGCAACAATTGCTCAGTCAATCTTCGTACCAAACGACAACGCGCGGTGACGGCGAGGTTTAGGTGATTGCTTTGAATGAAGTTAGTGTAGATAAATGGGGCGGATGAAAATTATGATGGGAGTAATGAAAAAGGGGAAAACGGTCTGGCAAAGGCGACCGTGGTCGAGAAAACGCGACCGCAGAGAGATTGGCAAACCACCACCTGTGATTTTGAGCACAGGCGCAGAAATGAAAGCCCTCTGCAGACGGCTTGGCGCTTATCACCCAATGCCCCTCAGTCACCTTCAGGTGACTTGCATTTCTGCGCCTATGAATTTATTCTCAAACGGCTCCGGCATCGTGGTCAATTTGTTTGCAACAACAATTGCCGATATTCTTCCGCCTGTTGCGGTTTGCCCCAGGCGTCGTAAAGCTTGACTATGCCTCGTTGCGCTTCGCGAATGAGTTTTTCCTCGTGTTCCGGATGTTTTCGGAAATAATCATAGGCCTGCAACAAGAATTGCTCGGCCTCTGGATATTTTTGCAAACTGAGCAAGCAGCCACCGAGGGTGCTTTGCACGGAGGCCAGAAGCCAATGGCCGTGCGGAAACCTGCCCTGCAACAGTGGCAGGGCCTCGCGCAAGTACGGCTCGGCTTCCTGATATTTATTTTGTTTACAAAGCGCTATGGCCAAATTTTTAAGCGGAAACGCCAAGGTCGGGTCGCCGGCGCTCAGAACGTTGCGCGCCATTTCCAACACCTCCCGGAATTCGCGCTCGGCGGTCGGGTAATCACCTTTTGCTTCGGAGAGGTAACCCAGATTGTTTAGTACGCCGGCCAAATCTTGTTGCGCGTCCGGAAGCAGCCGGCGAAAAATTGCCTCGGCTTCGCGAAAGAGCGGCTCGGCTTCCGTACGCTTGTCAAGCGCCATCAGCGTCAAGCCGAGATCGTTGGCGCTGACACCGACTTCATAATGGTGATTGCCCAGCAATTCGCGATTCGTCGCGAGCGCTTCGCGCTGGCTGGTATCGGCTTGTGCATATTTGCCCTGATTGTACAGCAATGTTCCCAAACTGTACAAGCTCGCGGTTACCTCGATATGCTTGTCGCCAAAAAGACGCCGGCGAATGGCCAACGCTTCGCGCACCAATGGCTCGGCGCGATCGAGGCGATCCAGCTTGCGGTAGATTTCGCCGATTTGATATAGCAAGCGGGCCTGTAATTCGGGCTGATTTTGCAATTCGTTGTGCGCTTGTTCGGCCCCGCGATCCAGCAACTCACGCGCCGTAACCGAATCGCCCTTGGAGTGATTCGGGTCTGAAGCCGTAAAAATATCCGCCAGAAATTTGCTCACCTGTTCTGCTTTGTCGCGCTCGCGCTTGGTGCGCTCAGCTTGCAGCGACATGGCCAAGCCAAAACCGAGGCTCAACAATAAAACCAAAGCCGCCACGCCCACGCCGAATTTGTGCAGGCGGACGAATTTTGTGGCGCGATAAGTGAAAGTCGCCTCGCGCGCGCTTACGGGCCGGCCTTCGAGATAGCGCTGCAAGTCTTCGGAAAACTGTTCCGCCGAACTGTAGCGGCGCTGCGGCTCTTTGCGCAAGGCTTTGAGCGCGATGCTGTCCAAATCGCCGGCGAGACGGCGGCGCAGCTTTTGGGGGCTAATCTCACGCGTCGCGCTCACCGTTTCCGGCGTCAATGTTTTTGCCGCTTGCTGATCCGTGGCAGGAAACGACTCGATTCGATTGATCGCTGCGCTCGGCGTTTCCGGCTCTTCTTCGCAAATGGCTTTTTGCAAATCATAAGCGCCTGCCGTGGTTTTGCGATATGGCGAATGGCCGGTCAACAATTCATATAACAACACACCGAGCGTGTAAACATCACTGACCGTGGTGACCGCTTCGCCTTTTACCTGTTCGGGGCTGGCGTATTCCAAAGTCATGGGTTGCGCGCCAGTCACCGTCAGCTTGGGCGCCCGGCTGGAAGCTTGCAGCCATTTCACGATGCCGAAGTCGAGCAGTTTGGGCACACCTTCGGCGGTGACGAGAATATTGCCGGGCTTCAAATCACGATGGACGAGAAAATGCTGATGCGCGTGCTGCACGCCGGCCAGCACCTCGCGAAACAGGCGCACCCGCGTGGCGGTATCGCACTGCTGCTCATCGCAATAAACGTCGAGCGGCACCCCCTCGATGTATTCCATCACCAAATACGGCTGGCCATCATCCGTCACGCCGCCGCCCAACAACCGCGCGATGTTGGGATGCGCCAGCATGGCCAGCGCCTGGCGCTCTTGATAAAAACGCGGCAACAATTCCTCGTCGCCTTCACCTGTGTTGATAAGCTTGAGCGCGACGCGTTGCTCGTATTCGCCGTCAACGCGCTCGGCCAAAAACACGCGACCCATGCCGCCTTTGCCGATTTCCTTGATCAAACGATATGGACCAACGCGCGCGCCGGCTTGCAACGCAGTAGATGTTCCAATTGATGGCATTTCGTTTCCTCCTTATTGTTTCTATAAACAGATAATTCAGGTTTCAGATGAGCCCTTTTCAAACGGATTCCCCTGGCGATGAATTCCGTGCTTTTTCTTTTTTTCGATAAAGGCGCTTTTATGAAGGCGGGCCAGCTTGATGGCCGCGGTCTGATTGCCGCGCGTGCGGCGGAACAAGGCGAGCATGAAATTGCGCTCGAAGGCATGCGCGACGGCTCTGATTGCCTGCCGCAAAGGAATGCCGACCGCCGGTTCGATGGCAATGAGCAACTGCTCATGCAACTGATGATCCGAATTTGAGGCCTGCCCTGCATTATCCGTCCCGGCGGAAAGACCGGAAATAAAATGGTGCTTCTGGAATTCTTTGGGAAGATATTTGGAGTAAAAACCATTGGTGTCGATCTGCAAGTTTGCTGCCGGGCTTGCAGTTTGGGGCGGGGGAGAACCAGTTGCGAGTTCGTTGGGGAGATGCGAGAGGCGAATGGTTTCTTGTCTGGTTCTCAGGGCGGCGTAGGCGGCTTCGTACACAAACGCTTCCAATTCGCGAACGTTGCCGGGATACGGATAGCTTGTCAAGGCGGCGCGCGCCTCCGCGCTGAAACCGAGTTTGGCTTTGCGCTCGTGGTTGAATTTTTTCAGCAGAAAATCCGCAATCGGCGGAATGTCTTCGCGGCGCTCGCGCAGTGGCGGCACATGGAGCACGACGCCTCTTTTCAAGCGATAATAAAGGTCGGGGCGGAACTCGCGCCTTTGCATCAACTCGGCGAGGTCTTTGTTGGTGGCAAACATCAACCGCACGTCCGCCGGCCTTTCCTCGCCGGCGCCGAGGCGGCGGTATTGCTTGTGATCGAGAAAGCGCAGAAGCATCGCCTGCACGCCCAAGCTCAAATTGCCGATCTCGTCCAAAAACAGCGTACCGCCTTCTGCTTCTTCCACCAGGCCGCGTTGTCGTTGAACCGCGCCGGTAAACGTTCCCCGCTCGTGGCCAAAAAGCTCGGAGATCAATATATCTTCCGGCACTGCCGAGCAATCGAAGGCAACGAATTTTTTTTCTCCGCGTTTGCTTTCGCGATGCAACAGCCGGGCAACCAGCTCTTTGCCGGTGCCGCTTTCGCCGAGAATGAGAACATTGTCCGCATAATCCTTGCTGAACTCGATTTTTTCGAGCATTTTTTGCATCGCCGGGCTGTTGCCGATCAACTCCAGGTAACCCAGTTCGCGGTCGCGCAAATGCTGCAGTTCGCGCGACATGCGCTTGCGCTCGTCGTGCTCTGCAAGTTTTTTCCGCAAAGGCGCCGCCAACCGGCCGGCCAGCTCGTTCAGCAGCTTTGCGGTCTCCTCGTTGAACAACGCTTCGCGATTGCGATTGTCGATGTACAACACGCCGAAGGTGCCGTGCTCATCGCGCAGGGGCGCGCAGGCCACGGACAAAACATTTTGCCCCAATACCGTCGTCGAATCGCGGAAGCGCGCGTCCTTCCTGGCGTTGGCGCTCAAAACAGCCGTGTTGGTCTCTTTCACCGACGCCAGAATCTTGCTGCTAATTTTGCTCTCGCGCCGATCTTCGATGTCTCTCCCGTCTTTTCGGGCTTTCTGAAAACGCCGCTCGCCGTTATCATCGTAAAGCTCAATCTGGCCACGCTCGGCTTTGGTGTCTTGAATCATCCGATCGAGAATTTCCGGCAAAAGGGCATAAATGTTTTCGGATTCCAGCAGCAGTCGGTAGATTTGCAGCAGCGTGTAATCAAGCTTGGACATGGCGCGTCTCGAAAAATAGTGTTGCCCATTCCCAACAGTCCGAAATTAAAAAGGAAACAATGTAGTATTTGTTGCAGGAGAGTCAAAAAGCTGGAGATGGTGACCCCCATTTGCTGCGGTACGAACGGCCCTTGGGTTTAACGCAACAATTCAGCTATTTCACCGCCCGGACGGCGCTGAAGAATTGCGATTTTATAAAATTCCCGGTGACGTTTTAACGGAAGGCCACGTGACTAATTGGCGAGTTTGCTCCGCAAAACCTCATTCGCTACCTTCGGATTGGCCTTGCCTTGGGTGGCCTTCATCAATTGGCCCACCAGAAAGCCGAAGACTTTCTCCTCACCGTTGCGATAGCGCGCGACTTCCTGCGGATGCGCCGCGATAATTGCATCGACCGCTTTTTCGATCACGCCCGTATCGGAAACCTGCACCAGGCCTTTTTCCGCGACGATGGTTTTGGCCGATTTGCCGCCGGTGAGCATGGCCTCAAAAATTTCTTTCGCAATCTTGGCGCTGATGGTACCGGCGGCCATCAAATTGAGCAACTCGGCGAAAGCGGCGGGTTTGATCGCAAATTGCGTGATGTCAATCTTTTGCTCTTTTAAAACGCGCAAAACTTCGCCCATCACCCAGTTGCTGGTAAGCTTGGCGTCTTTCACCAGCCTCGCCGTCGCGTCAAAAAATTCGGCAACGGCCTGTTCTTCGGTCAGCACCTCGGCGTCATATTTCGGCAAGCCATAGTGCTCGATGAAACGATGGCGGCGCGCCCACGGCAGCTCCGGCAGTGAGGCCTGAATTTCTTCGCGCCATTTCTCGTCAATGCGCAGCGGCACCAAATCCGGCTCGGGAAAGTAGCGATAGTCATGCGCCTCTTCTTTTGAGCGCATCGGCAAGACTTTACCGTCGTTGGCATCCCACAACATCGTTTGCTGCACGACCCGGCCGCCGGCTTCGAGCAATTGCGTCTGCCGGTTGATTTCAAACTCGATCGCTTTTTCGACGTTGCGGAACGAATTCATGTTTTTCAATTCGGTTTTCACGCCGAATTTTTCTTCACCGATCGGCCGAATCGAGATATTTGCATCGCAGCGCAAACTGCCTTCTTCCATGTTGCCGTCGCAAATGCCGAGATAGCGCACGAGCTGGCGCAGGCGATTGAGGTAAAGATACGCTTCGCGCGGCGAGCGAATATCAGGTTCACTGACGATTTCGATCAGCGGCGTGCCGCAGCGATTGACATCGATCAGTGTTTCGTTGCCGGCAACATACTCTTCCGCGTGCACAGATTTGCCGGCGTCTTCTTCAAGGTGAATGCGTGTCAGGCCGATGCGTTTCAAGGCGCCGCCCTCCATTTCGATTTCCACCCAACCGTTTTCACACAGCGGCTCTTCATATTGGGATATTTGATAGCCTTTGGGCAGGTCGGGGTAAAAATAATTTTTGCGCGCAAAGATGGAATGCGCGGCAATGCGACAGTTGGTCGCGAGTCCCATGCGAATGGCGAATGCGACGGCTTGGCGATTGAGCACCGGCAACACGCCGGGCATGCCCAGGCAGATGGGGCAGACTTGCGAGTTTTGCGGCGCGCCGAACGCCGTGCCGCACCGGCAAAAAATTTTGGATTCGGTCAAAAGCTGCGCGTGCACTTCGAGACCGATGACGGGTTCATATTTCATTGAGGATTTTCCATCTGACCGTTATTGGGGAAAGCCAAATCGACCGCGGGCGCTTCCGTGAAGGCGGGAGGATGGCGATCTTCGACTTGCGCAAACTCCCGGATGAGCCAGGCGATTCCGGCGCCGGCCAGCAATAAGCCCAGCGCATCAAACCACAACGGCTGAAATTCGACTTGGTCGGTTAGCTCCGTGGAGAAACCGGGGATGTCCAGTTGCGGAATGGCCAGCAAAATAAGCGGCAGGGCGTTATTCAAGGCATGGCCGAAAAGCCCGGGCCACAACGAGCGCGTTTTTACCACCCACCACGCCAACACCACACCGGCGACGGCCGCGCTGGTGAACTGCCATGGATTGAAATGAAAGATCGCAAAAAAGAGCGCCGAGACAATAACCGCTTTGCGCACCGAGTATTGCTGCAAAAATCCGCGCAACACCAGGCCGCGAAACAAGAATTCCTCGGTGAACGGCGCGACGATGACCAGGGTTAAAAATGAAGCGAAAAAATTTTGCGGCGCACCAAACAACTCTTTTAAAATTTCCATAATTTGCGGCGGGATCGGCAGCACCGCCCGCAAGCGATTGTCGGCTTCAGATAGTAAAATACTCATGCCGATAATGGTCATCGTCATCGGCAGCAGCAGCACGAGACGGAAAGGTTTAAGCGGAAAAACCTCCGGCGCTGGCGCCCGGGTTCTGCGGAGGCCAAAATGCAGAAGCAAGCCAATGGAGATCAAATTGGCCACGGCAATCGTCAGCGGATTACTCATGAGGTCAAGCTTGGTCGCCATGCCGATGACGCCCAAAGGAATCGAAATCAGCAATTGCAACAGCACGAAGATGACGAGCAAGCCGAAGGTCTGTTTGATATTGGGATAGGGGGACATCGTTCAAAACCGGTTACGGATGGGCGGTCTCCAGAAAATGCGCTGTTTGCAAAACATTTTTTTCATCAAACGCCTTGCCGATGATTTGCAGGCCAATCGGTAAGCCTTTGGCATCAACCCCAAAGGGAATCGAAATGGCAGGCACACCGGCGAGATTGATGGAGACGGTGAAAATATCCGCCAGGTACATCTCCAAAGGATCGGCAGTTTTTTCGCCGAGCTTGAAGGCCGTGGTGGGCGTTGTCGGTGTGAGCAGAACGTCACATTCTTTAAACGCTTGTTCGAAATCACGGCGAATGAGCGTGCGGACTTTTTGCGCCCGACGATAGTACGCGTCGTAATATCCGGAAGAAAGCACGTAGGTGCCGAGCATGATGCGGCGTTTCACCTCCGCGCCAAAGCCTTCGCTGCGGCTTTTTACATACATTTCTTCAAGTGATTGCGCGTCCCGGCTGCGATGCCCATAGCGCGCGCCGTCGTAACGCGCTAAATTGGCGGAGGCTTCGGCGGTGCAAATGATGTAGTAAGTCGCAATCGCGTAGCGCGTGTGCGGCAGAGAAACTTCTTTGATCACGGCGCCGGCTTCTTGCAGGCGCGCTTTTGCCGCGGTGACGGCAGCATGAATTTCTTTTTGCACGCCGCCGGCGAGATATTCTTTGGGCAGGCCGACGACTTTGCCCTTCACTTCGCCATCGAGAAATCTTGAGAACTCTTCAACCGCCACCGGCGCGGAAGTGGAGTCGCGCTCATCATGGCCGCAGATAACTTCGAGAATGCGGGCGACATCTTCGACGGAATGCGCCAGCGGGCCAACTTGATCCAGCGAAGAAGCAAAGGCGACCAGACCGAAACGCGAAACGCGGCCGTACGTGGGTTTCATGCCGACGACGCCGCACAGCGCGGCGGGTTGGCGAATCGAGCCGCCGGTGTCGGAGCCCAGCGCTGCCATGGCAAGATTGGCCGCCACCGCCACGGCTGAACCGCCAGAGGATCCACCCGGCACGTAATCGGGATTAATGGGATTTTTTGCCGGACCGAATGCGGAGTTCTCCGTGGAGCTGCCCATGGCGAACTCATCCATGTTGGTTTTTCCGATGATGATCGCGTCCGCGGCTTCTAATTTTTGGATGATGGTCGCGTCGTAGGGGGAAACGAAATTTTCGAGAATGCGCGAGCCGCAGGTGAGCCGCTCGCCCTTCATGGCGAGAATGTCTTTGACGGCGATGATCACGCCGGCAAGCTTGCCGGCGGCGCCGCGTTTGATTTTGGCGTCGATGGCGTGCGCGCGGGCATTGGCGCGGTCATCCAAGATGGTGAGAAACGCATTCAAATTTTTTGCGGCCGCAATCCGTTGCAGATAAGCAGCAACGGCGGCGACAACTGATTGTTCGCCACGGAACAATTTTTCTTGGAAAGCACGAATTGTTGTTTTTGGAAAGTCCATTCGCGTCGATTAGCGCAGGAATTAAACCCGGTGCAGCATTTGCCAGCAAAAATTACAGGAGAGAATTAAATTCGGAAAAATTTACAACGCCGCCCTGGTGAAAACAATAAGCTCACCAAGCTTTTCGGTCTGCGGCAGAAGCTCGGTGCTGTTTCACCCACAGCGCTGTAAGTGTTGTAGACACGCATCCCCATCGCAACGGTTTATCGCGATGACTTACGGTTTCGGTTGCTCGATTTTTCCAGCCGGTTCCTGGTCTTCGTCTTTCACGGCTTTTTTAAACTCTTTAATGCCCTGTCCCAAGCCGCGGGCCAAATCCGGCAACTTTTTTGCTCCGAACAATACCACAAAGGCGACGATGGCGACAACAACCCATTCGTTCATAGTGATCTCCAAATTGTCAAAAGTTTACACAACCGGTTCAAATTTTAAGTGACTCCGATTGCCGATGCAACTCTAAGCCCCTTTGCCTGATTGATGGCGGTTACTTTAGGCAGTTAGAGCTTTTTGAAGTCATCCATGACGTTCAACTCCTTCTTCACGTCATCCGCCGCTTTCTTGAATTCTTGAATGCTGCGGCCCAAGCCGCGCGCCAGTTCCGGCAGCTTCTTGGGACCAAACAAGAGCAGAACCACAACGAGAATCATCAGCAGCTCGCTCATGCCGATATTGCCAAACATGTTTGACTCCTTGCCGGTTACGTGGTTACAAGTTGCTGGTCTCTGGTGGCGGACCGTTAAATTCCGGCAACCAGCTAATTCAAAACCCAGCGCAACAGATAAACGGCGACGCCGATGCCGATGGCGCCCAGCGCGTTGAGCTTTATTTTTACCCCAAAGGTAAAACTAAACAACAGCAAATCCAGGGTGACCGGGTCAAAGCCGATTTTAGGGCCGAGAAAGAAAAATTGTTTTGCGACGCCGTCAGGCAGCAACAATCCAATCACTTGGCCCAGCAGCGTCCCCAGCATGGCGCCTAAAAATAAAACCATCGTGATAAACCACAGCGACCGTTTTGACCGCACGGAATTTTACTCTCCTCGAAAAATTTATCGCTGCCTTTGCAGCCTGGCAACCTCTTGTTACGCCACGATCGATTGGAAGATCTGGACGCCATCGGCAGAATGCAACAAGGTTTCACACGCCCGTTCGGGGTGCGGCATCAATCCCATGACGTTGCCGGTTTCGTTCATAATACCGGCGATATTGTCGAGCGCGCCGTTGGGATTGGCCGCTGCCGTAATCTCGCCGTCAGCGGTGCAATAACGCCACAAAATCCGGCGCTGCTCCTGCAACTGGCGCAAGGTCGCCTTATCAACATAATAATTACCATCGCCATGTGCAAGCGGCATTTTTAAAACTTGGCTGGTGCAGTGGCGGGTAAATGGGGTGGCGGAATTTTCGACTTTGAGATACACGGATTTGGCCACAAACCGCACGCCGGCGTTGCGCACGAGCGCGCCCGGCAACAATCCGGCTTCGCAGAGAATTTGGAAGCCGTTGCAAATTCCTATGACCAAGCCGCCGCGTTGCGCAAATTTGACCACTTCCTCCATCACCGGCGAAAAGCGGGCGATCGCGCCGGTGCGCAAATAATCGCCATAAGAAAATCCGCCGGGAAGCACGATGGCATCGAATTCGCGCAAGTCCCGCTCCTTGTGCCAAATGAAACGGACTTGCTGCTGCACGACGTATTTGAGCACGTAATAACAGTCATGCTCACAATTCGAGCCGGGAAAAACAACGATGCCAAAACGCATAACACGCTGCAAATTTATTGCTGTTTCTACTCTTTCTCTTACGCGCTCTTCATATTTCTAAAAGCGAGTATGAGTAAGTGCATAAGTACAAGAAAGAGCATTACTCTGTGATCACGAATTCGTAGTTTTCAATCACCGGATTGGCCAGAAGTTTTTTGCAGGCATTTTCCGTCGCCTGCTGCGCCTGTTCGCGGCTTATGCCGTCAAACACGATTTCGATTAATTTGCCGGCGCGGACGGTGCGTATTCCCGTAAAACCCAGCATTTCCAGGCCGTGCTGAATGGTTTGGCCCTGGGGGTCAAGAATGCCGTTCTTGAGGGTAATATGAATTTTCGCTTTCACTGCTTGCTCACCGAGATATCCGGCAACGGTTCTTCTTCATCTTCGCGCAGGTGATTGACGACGGCGCGCGAGAGTTGCGTAAAAATGAAAAGGAGAGAGAGCGGGAATAAAATTTTTTCACGGAAAATCAAAATCAGCGCGGTCCCGGTTACCAAGAGCAGCATCTGGACGGTATTGCGTCTGCCGTGGCGAAAGGAAAAAGCCGGCATGGAGTCGAACTCAACGGTGGAAACCATGAGCACGGAAGCCATCAACATCAACAAGACGGTGATGCCGGGCAAGCGCATCGTATCCCAATAATGAAAGCTGAAAAGCACATACGAGCAGATCAAGGTGGCGCCGGAAGGGATCGGCATGCCCTCGAAGAAGCGGCTTTTGGTGAAGCCGGTCGTGCGCGTGTTGAAACGCGCCAGGCGAATGGCGCCCGAAGCCAAGAGCGTGAAGCTGATGATCAAGCCCAGGAAGCTGAGGTGTTGAAGCTGCGCCAGATAAATCATCACCGCCGGCGCGACGCCGAAGGAGACGACATCGGCCAGCGAGTCAAACTCAATGCCGAAGTTAGAATATCCCCGCGTCGCGCGCGCGATCTTGCCGTCCAGCATGTCGCAGACGGTGGCCACAATGATCAACCAGGCGGCGGTCACGAAACGTCCTTGCACCGAAGAAAGAATCGCAAAGAAGCCGAGGAAGAGATTGAAAATGGTAAAGAGGTTCGGCGCAACCTGTCGTTTATGTAGCATGTTTGATTTCTCCTAATATGCTTTCACCTGCCCTGACTTTTTCGCGCAAGCGGACTTTGATTTCTGTATTCATCGGCATGAACACTTCCATGCGCGAGCCGAATTTGATGATGCCGAAACGTTCGCCGCGCCGGACGCGATGCCCCTCCCGAATCTGGCAGACGATACGCCGCGCCAAAATTCCGGCGATCTGTTTGAACACAATTTTGCCCTCCGGCGTTTGCAAGCCGATGATGGATTGCTCGTTTTCCGTCGAAGCCGCCGGCTCGGAGGCCACCAGAAAACGGCCCGGTTGATAACGATAATAGCGCACTTCGCCATTTTCCGGCACGCGATTGACATGCACGTTAAAGGGCGATAGAAAAATGATCACGCGCTTGGTGCGCGCTTGCACGAAATTGGGCTCGTCAATTTCGTCGATGCCGATCACCGTGCCGTCTGCCGGCGACACCAACACGCCGAGGCCGCTCGGGGTCTCGCGCTCCGGATCACGAAAGAAAAAAACAATAAAGGCCGCCAACAACCACAACAAAATGCTCGTGAAGCGCAAAATGAGCGCGGTCATCCCGCCGCTTTCACGCAATCCCAAATAGCCTAACGTGAATAAAAGAGCTAAGCCCGCCACAATGCTGAGAAGCTTATAACCCTCACGATGCACGGGAATCAGACTCTTTCTCCTTCCTTTTCAAATACGCGCCGCTTCACTTCGGTGTAAATTTTTTCGATCATGACGGGATCATGGCGAAATCGCTCCAACTCGTATTTTTCGCCGGTTTCCGCATCCCACAGGCGGCAATTCTCCGGGGTCAGCTCATCGCCAATCACCACATGATTTTTGTAACGGCCGAATTCCAGTTTGAAATCAATCAATTTCATGCCGCGGCGGATAAAAAAGGCTTTCAACACCGCGTTGGCTTTGGTCACATAACGATCGACGATTTTCAATTCATCGGCCGTGGCCATGCCGAAGGCGACGATATGATGTTGATTTACCATCGCGTCATCTTTGGCGTTGTGCTTCAAATAATACTCGACAATCGGCTTCTCCAAAACTTCGCCATCTTTTAAGCCGTAACGTTTGGCAAAGCTGCCGGTTGCCAGGTTGCGCACCAAGACTTCAATCGGCAGAATTTGCAGGCGGCGCACCAACATGCTGGCTTCATTGAGCTGCGACATGAAATGCGTCGGCACATTGAAGCTTTCGAGATAACGAAAGAGATGGGCGGAAACTTGATTGTTGATGGCGCCCCGTTTGACCGGCTTGGTTTTTTTCGAGCCGTTCAACGAAATCATATCGTCCTTGAATTCCATCACAATTTGCTCGGGATTCTCCGTTTCATAGAGAATTTTCGATTTCCCTTCGTAAAACTTTTTTTTCTTTTTAATCGTCATCCTCTCTCCTTTGGGATAAGGATTGAAAGGCCGGGGGATTGATTGTGATCAGGCTGCGGCATGCAAACCGAGCCGTTGATAAATAGTGTCGACATGACGAAGGTTTTTGTTCAAATCGAAACACTGGTGAATTTCATCTTCATTCAGATACTGGCGAATGGTTTTGTCGCTGCGCAACCGCTCCTGAAAGCCGGCGGGCTTGCCGGCTGCGCTCAAATCCGTCCACACCGCCATCGCCAACTCCTGTACATGGCGATAGGCCTCTTCGCGGGTCATGCCTTTTTGCGCCAGCGCCAGCAAAACCTGCTGGGAGAAAATCAGGCCGCCGGTGCGCTCGAGATTGCGCCGCATGTTGTCGGGATAAACTTGCAGATCGCGCACGACGCGGGTGAATTGGTGCAGCATGTAATCGAGCAGAATCGTGCTATCCGGCAGTATGACGCGCTCGGCCGAGCTGTGGCTGATGTCCCGTTCGTGCCACAAGGCCACGTTTTCCAGCGCGGTCATGGCGTTTCCCCGCAGCAGACGCGCCAGGCCGGCAATCCGCTCGCAGGTGATCGGGTTGCGTTTGTGCGGCATGGCGGATGAGCCTTTTTGGCCTTTGCGGAACGGCTCTTCCGCTTCGAGAATTTCGGTGCGCTGCAAGCTGCGAATTTCCACCGCGAATTTTTCGAGCGAGGCGCCGATGAGTGCGAGGGTGTTCAAAAATTCCGCATGCCGGTCGCGCTGCACGATTTGTGTCGACACCGGCGCGGGCTGCAAATCGAGTTTTTGGCAAACATACGCTTCGACGGCCGGGTCAATGTGCGCAAAGGTACCGACCGCGCCGGAGATTTTGCCGGTCGAAACCGTGGCAATGGCATGCTGCAGGCGCTCGAGCTGGCGATTGACTTCGGCAAACCAAACCGCCATCTTCAAGCCAAAGGTTGTCGGCTCGGCATGCACGCCGTGGGAACGGCCGATGCACACCGTGGTTTTGTGCGCCAGCGCTTGTTGGCGAATGGCGTCGCGCAGAATTTGGAGTTTTTCAAGGAGCAGCAAACCGGCCTGCCGCATTTGGACGGCGAGCGCGGTATCGAGCAAATCCGACGAAGTCATGCCGAGATGAATATACCGACTCTCGGGCCCGACATATTCGGCCACGTTGGTTAAAAAGGCGATGACATCGTGCTTCGTTGTTTCTTCAATCTCTAAAACGCGTTGGCTATCGAACCTGGCCTTTGCTTTGATCACCTCGACCGCCGCTTTCGGCACCACTCCCAACTCAGCCTGCGCTTCGCAGGCCAAAATTTCCACTTGGAGCCAGATGGCGAATTTATTCTCATCGCTCCAGATGCGGCCCATCTCGGGGAGGGTGTAACGCGGAATCATAGTGTCTGTTTCGCCTTTTCCCAATCGGCCAAAAAGTTTTTGATGCCGATGTCTGTCAGCGGATGCAAAAAGAGCTGATCAAAAACTTTGGCTGGCACCGTGGCGATGTCCGCGCCGGCCAGCGCCGCTTCGACGACGTGCACGGGATGGCGCAGGCTCGCGGCCAGCACTTCGGTGTCAAAATCATAGTTTTCATAAATGGCGACGATCTGCTCGACCAATTCCATGCCGATGTGGCTGATGTCATCCAGGCGGCCGATAAACGGGCTGACGTAGGAGGCGCCGGCCTTCGCGGCAATCAGGGCCTGGCTGGGGCTGAAAATGAGCGTGACGTTGGTGCGGATTTTCTCATTCGCCAGTTTGCGTACGGCGACCATGCCGTCCTTGGTCATTGGAATTTTGACGATGATGTTCGGATGGAGCTTGGCGAGATCGCGGCCTTCGCGAATCATGCCCTCCGCGTCGAGCGAAACCACTTCGGCATTGACCGGCCCGGGAACGACTTCACAAATGCTCAAAATAATATCTTTGAAATTGCCTTTTTCTCTGGCGATCAACGACGGGTTGGTGGTCACGCCATCGAGCAAGCCCATCGCCGCGACTTTTTTAATTTCATCGAGATTGGCCGTGTCGAGAAAGAATTTCATTGTTTAATCTCCACGCTTAGTTTTATACAACAATAAAGTTTGTTTTCTATACAATACAAAAGGCCGGGCTTCAGTAAAACACCTTCTCCAAAAACAAGCCGTGCGGCGGCGCGGTGAAGCTGGCGGCGGTGCGCTTGCGGCTTTCGAGAATTTCTTTTACTTGCGGCGGCGCGAGTTGGCCGCGGCCCACGTCAATCATGGTGCCGACGATAATCCGCACCATGCTGCGCAGAAAGCGATTGGCGCGGATGGTCAACTTGATGCGCTCGTCACTCTCTTCCCATTCGATCAGTTCCATCAGGCTCAAATAATGCGGGTCTTCGGTATTGGTGTCACAAAACGCGCGAAAATCATGTTCGCCAATCAAATATTGTGACGCCTCGCGCATCGCCGCCACTTCGAGCGGGTATTTCCAAAAGAACGCGTAATGCCGGCCGATCGCCACCGGAAATTTGCTGAGCATATAAAAATATTGCCGGCTCTTGGCATCGTGGCGCGCATGAAAATCAGATGGCATCATTTCGAGCCGTTTCACCACAACGTCGTGCGCCAAAATTCCGTTCATTGCCCGCGGCAGATCGGGCACGGGCGAGGCCAGCGTCGTGCGAAAATTAAGAACCTGCCCAATCGCATGCACGCCGGTGTCCGTGCGCCCGGCAACGTTGACACGAAGCGGCTGGCGAAAAAGAACTTGCAGCGCGTTTTCCACCTCGCCCTGAATCGTCCGCAGGCCGGGTTGGACCTGCCAACCATAAAACTTGCTGCCGTCATATTCGAGGGTGAGTTTGTAATTAAATAAAGGCGCTTCTTCCACGGACAAATTTCTTTAATAACCGTCGCGCAAAAAATCTCGTTTCCGGACTGCTCTTTTCACCCCAAAGACGCCAACGGCAAATAAACGTTTCACCATGATGTCAATTTTTCAAAAACAAACGTCAACATGACACAAACAAAAACGCCCGCCGCCAATTTCCAATCGCGTTTCTCCAAACGCATTTCCCGAAACGAGACGCGACCGGCGCTGCCGCGGTAGCAGCGCGCTTCCATGGCAATCGCCAGATCGTCGGCGCGATGAAAGGTGGCGACAAAGAGCGGCACGAGCAGCGGCACAAGTGAGTGGATGCGCTTCAAGAGGGCGCCGGAGAAGTCCGCACCGCGCGAGAGCTGCGCCTTTTGAATACGTTCCGCCTCGTCGATGATCGTCGGCACAAAACGCAACGCCAAAGTCGTCATGAAAGCCAGTTCATGCACCGGTACGCGCCAACGCTGCAAGGGGCGCAATAGATGTTCGACGCCATCGGTCAAATCCGTCGGCACCGTTGTGAACGAAAGTATGCCGGTCACCACAATCAACAAAATTAAGCGCAGCGCATATTTAAAGCCGATGAGCAATCCTGCCCATGAAACAGAAATCCCCCACACGCGCAGTTGGGGGCTCGTCCTGATCTCATGCAAATTCTGCGCGTTGGCATATAAACTTGGGCTTAAGGCATGCAAAAGGACCGTGATCGCAAAAAGCCACAGGAAGGCGCGCAGGTTGCGCACAAACAAGCGAGGCGGCAAATTCGTTCGTTGCACGACCATCGCCAACATCAGGCTCCAAAAAAGCAAAGCCGACCATGATTCAACCCACATCAGCAGCGCCATGACCACCATGCTGAGGAGCAATTTCGTACGCGGATCAAGCAGGTGAATGTTGGACTGACCAGGATAGTATTGTCCTAATGTCAGGCGGCGACTAATGGGCGGTCGCCTGCGAGATTTTGTCATACTGGTTTGGCCGTCCGCTCACGAAACCATGACCTTCTGAAACGCTGTAAAGCCAGGCGGTAACCTCATGGTCTGGTGGATTTTGACGCCTTAATATAACACTTTTTCTGAAAAATTCCAACACAAAACTCTCGTCTTACCCATATTGCAACTGATTTTTCGCTTGACTTTTTGAACGTTTCGTAATATTTTGACAGTCGCTAAACAAAATGGCGTGCTCATCCATATGAACACTGGTGAAAATTTGGACAGCTAATTTGAGACAGAGGGAGGTTTCATGGCAGAAATGAAGGCAACTGAGAAAGTACCCGATCCCCAACTGCTGCAGCGCTAATCACAATTTGCAATCATCATTCTCCATCCAACCATCAAATTTAAGGAGACGAGTATGGCTGAAATCAAAACCACCGGAGGCGAGGCCCCCAGGTACAAGCCGTATGTTCCTGCGGAAAGCTCGATGTCCGAGTTCACAATAAGGGCGCTGGTTATTGGCCTGATCATGTCCGTGATTCTGGGGGCAGCCAATGCCTATCTGGGCTTGAAAGCCGGCATGACCATCGCCGCAACTTATCCGGCTGCTGTCATCGGCATGGCCTTGTTGCGCATCATGAAAGGCTCGATTTTAGAAGAGAATTTTGCCCGAACTGTTGGCTCTATTGGTGAGTCCGTCGCCGCCGGCGCCATCTTCACCATCCCGGCCTTTTTCATCGCCGGCATTTGGCCGGAGTTTGCGACTACCGGCAATTATCTAAAATCGACGGCGATCATGGCCGCAGGTGGTGTGCTCGGCATCATGTTCGTCGCCCTGCTCCGTCGCGTGATGGTGGAAGATCGGGAGCTGCCTTTCCCCGAATCGGTGGCGGCCGCGGAGATTCATAAAGCCGGCCGCGGCACTGGAACCGGCGCCAAGTTCTTGTTCTCGGCCATGGGCGCTGGCGCACTCATTCAGGCGTTGGGCCAATTTAAATTCTTTGCCACCACTTGGGAGAAGTTTGTCACCTTCACAAAGACGACGATTGGCTTGCGTGCAAGCGGTACTGCGACTGCAGAAGGCGGCTTGTTGTTAAGCTCGCCCGCCATCAGCCCCGCCTATATAGGCGTCGGCTATATTATCGGTCCTAAACTCGCATCGCTTAACTTTAGCGGCGGCCTCCTGGCTTGGGGGCTTTTCGTTCCGATCATTATGTATTTTCTCGGTCCCGCGCTGACCTCCGGAGCCATTATCGATGAAGCGACAGGGACAGCGATGGCACAAAATATCTGGCGGCTCATCGTTCGCCCGATTGCCATCGGCGGTATGTTAGTCAGCGCCGGCTTCACACTGTTTAGAATGAGAAAAAGTCTGGCCACCGGACTGGGGCGTTCAATTAGTGATGTCAAGAAAGCGGCCGCCGGCGGGCACGTCACCCTTCGCACTGAACAAGATTTGAGTTTTAACCGTATTCTGCTCGGCATTCTGCTTTCCGGCGTGGCGACTTTCTTCATCTATAATTATTTTGCGCAAGATTTTATGGCGGCTTTGGTGGCGACAGTGGTGATGGTTGTGGCCGGATTCTTCTTCGCGGCAGTCTCCGGCTATTTGGTCGGCATCATCGGCTCGAGCAACAATCCGATCAGCGGTTTGACGCTTTCAACTTTGTTGGTGGCCGCGTTGCTTATGGTCGTTTTGGGAATGAAAGGCGACCCCGGTGTGGCGGCCGTCCTCGGCGTCGCGGGAGTGGTTTGCGTTTCTGCCGCGGTTGCTGGTGAGATGTTGCAAGATCTCAAGGTCGGCCACATTCTGGGCGGTACGCCCTGGAAGATGCAGGTGGGTGATTTGTTTGGCATCGCGCTTTCCGCCGCCGTGATGTTTCTGCCGCTGATTATTTTGCACGAAGGCGACATCAAAGCGGGACAAATGGCTGATCCGCCCTATCAAGGCGGTTTCGGTGGGCCACAACTTTCGGCGCCGCAGGCGAGCTTGATGGCGCTGCTGTCGCAAGGCATCGTCGGCGGCACCATGCCCTGGCCGCTGATCATCGTTGGCATGTTTATGGGCTTTGGATTTATCTTGATGCAGGTGAAAAGCCCTATGTTGGTTAGCGTGGGCATGTATTTGCCGCTGGAAACGACTTTTGCGATTTTCGTTGGTGGCTTGATCAAAGGAATTGTTGAACGCTTCAACGCCAAGCGACAGCACAACGAGGCGCAAAAGGCGCGTATCGAAAACACCGGCGTGTTGCTGGCTTCCGGACTGATTGCGGGCGAGGCTCTCATCGGCTTGTTGTTTGCCGGATTGGCGTTTGCCGAAATTCCGCTCTTTGCCATTTTCAAGCAACCCTCTTTTCTGGTGAGTCTGGTGATGCTTGGAATTATCGGTTGGATTCTGGTGCAAATTCCTCTCAAGAATGCCGGCAGGCCCGATGAACCCGCGCCGCCGAGCGCCGTGTTTTAGAAATTTTTGTATCGTAACCCAGGCGGCCGCGCCTGGAAAAATACTCTGTCCAGACTGGCAGTCTGGGTTACGTGATGAATATGCGCATGGTCATGACAGGAAGCAGCGAAACTTTGTTGATTGAGGAATGTTAAGGAGGCGTCTGATGTCAAATGCCATTGCAGGCTTGAAACCGGAGCCGGTGTGGAAATATTTTGCGGCGATTTCCCGCATTCCGCGCGGCTCCAAGCATGAAGCGCAAATCTCAACGTATGTATTTGAGACGGCGCAGCGGCTTGGCCTCGAAGCCAAACAAGATCGTTTGGGCAACGTTGTGGTCAAGAAACCCGCCTCGGCGGGCCGCGAGCATGTCCGCCGCTTGTGTTTGCAAGGCCATCTCGATATGGTCTGGGAAAAAAATGCGGCCAAGGTCCACAATTTCATGCAGGATCCCATTGAGTTGGTCCGCAAAGATAATATCATAATGGCGAACGGCACCACGCTCGGCGCGGACAACGGCATCGC
>JAJVHT010000043.1:0-4070 GCA_022072515.1 bacterium | reverse complement strand
TCGGTGGCTTCCGAGCTTACGGAGATTAGCGAAACCGTGGCAAACATTTTTGCGCTCGGTGGGGCAAAAGTAGAGCAGCCGGATGGTTATCCTGGCTGGAAACCCAATCTGGATTCGCCGATTTTGCAAGTGGCCAGGTCGACGTACCAATCACTTTACGGCAAAGACCCGGCGGTGAAAGCGGTTCACGCCGGCCTTGAGTGCGGCATCATCGGCGAAAAATTTCCCGGCATGGACATGGTGTCGTTCGGCCCCACGCTGGAAGGCGTGCATTCGCCGGATGAAAAGATTTATATCGACACTGTCGAAAAATTTTGGAATTTCCTGTTGGCGCTTCTAAAAAATGTGAACTGATAAACGCGGCGCCGCGCCGTGATCGCGTTGCGCCGCCATCCCCTCAACGTACCAGCGTCAGCTTTTTCACCTCTTCCCAATTTCCCGCGCGCAGGCGATAAAAATAAACGCCTGAAGACAACAGCGCCGCGTTCTCATCTCGGCCATCCCAAAACAAAACATTGTACCCGGCGGCAAAATTTGTCTTCGCCAAAAGGCGGACTTGCCGGCCAAGCGCATCGAAGAGACAAACATCTCCCGGCGCGGCTTGCGGCAAGAAAAAGCGGATGACGGTTTGCGCCTCTGTGTCTGTTGTGCGCGCCGGAAAAGGATTGGGAAAATTTTGTTCGAGCACAAATTGCGACGGCCCGGCAGCTTGCGGCTGGCCGCCAATAGCAACGGCCATCTTCAAATTATACGGTTTGCTGAAAGCCTGATCGTTTCGCACCCAGGCGCCGTTACGGAGTTTGGCGCTGGTCCGCAACGTCGGCTTGGTGACGCCGTCATCGAAGAGCAGTTGCACGGCGCCGTTGTCGATCACTGCGGCGGAGACAAAAAAGTCTTCGCCGGCCGTCACGGCAAAGTTGCGATTCCCCACCCAAATTTCGTATGGCACCAGCGCGCCCCGGGTTAGTGCCGAGAAAGGGACCTCGAAATTATCGATCTCTTCGCCGGGCAGATCGCGATTAGTGGCAGCAGGTTTCAAAAACGCGAACCGCAGCGCGCCGTTGCCCTGAATGGCCGTATTGCCGCCATTGATAAAAAGACGAATCCACAACAATTTCCCATTCACGCTCGGCGTGAAACGCACCGCCGTCGCCGAATAAGTTTGCGCCGTCCCCATCGCCAGAAAAAATGCCGCGTTGGTGGCAAAGTATTGATCGAGAATTTGATTCGGCGGATCATTGGCAAGAATACTGATATTCTCAGTGACGCCGTTGGCCACGACGGACACGGTCACGCTCTTGTTTGGATCATCGGCCAAATGATCATGGCTTTCATTCGCGCCGTTGTAAAATTCGAAGGCCAGCGGTTGGAGAAATGAAAGATCGGAAAGATTTTTTGCATACGGCCCGACACTGGAGCCGCTGTTGAAGCTTGTGACAATCGGCTCTGCCGCCACAACGTAATCACCCGGCGGCAAGCCGGTAAGCTCAAAAACGCCGGCAGCGTTGCCCGCATAATCGGTGACGGTGCTATATTGTTCATCGGCGTTGGTGATATTGCTGGCAATCACATTCGCGCCGCGCACGAACGTGCCGTCCCGCCGCTTGATCGTGCCGCGCAACGTGCCGCGCCCGGTGAAGAAATTATCGGCCGGGTACAAACGGCTGATGGCCACGAGATCATCTGCGGTGAATTCGGCATTGGTCGTGCTGATGGGAAACATCAGCGGGACGCGGGCATCGTTCGCGTCAACCCCGTCCGTGCCGGCTTGTTTGTTGATCTGCGCATGATCCAGACCGAGCAGATGGCCCAACTCATGTTTGATAACGCCGAGATATTGTTGCAGTGAAGTTTTGTTGCTCAGCGCGCCATTGATGAGCACTTCACTCTCAGCATAAAAACCCGCATTCGGACCGTTGCTAAAATAAGCCGATACCGCCAGGCCGATGACATTACTTTTCGCGCCGGCCCCGCGAATGGCGTCGAGCATTTGCCCGTCGCTATCCAGCAGCACCGGATTGATGCCGTCATCGAATTTGCCCCAGTACATTGTGTAATTGCTCACCGTGATGTCGTTCGGGAAATCCGCGCCGCGCGTGAATGAGGGCGTGGCGGTGGTAATGTTTTCCCAGGCGCTAAACGCGGTTTCGACGAGGCGTGCGGCGTCGGCATTGTTATATTGTCCCAGCGCGCCGGGATCAAGACGCCAGGACAGTGGAAAGGCCGTACTGCGGTACAACACGGGGCGATTCGCGAGAATAACCAATGGGCCGCCGGCATTCGCTACGCTTGTCATGAACGCTGCCGCCACCAGTCCAAGCAACTTTGATTTTAAAATAAATTCAGCAATAAAAGATTTCATGGATTTGTATGAAAATTTTGCCGCAACCGTGAAGCAGCCTGTGCTAGCGTCGATCAGCTTCGGCCATTTCGCGGACCAACTTGATGAAGCGATCATATTCCATCAGCGGTGTGAGGTTCGAGCTCGCGGCAGACGCTGGTAGCGTTTTTGCGATCGCGGTTTCCATCATTTTAGCTTGCGTCAGATTACCGGCAACGATTTTCTTGCCGGTCGCGGGGTCACGCTGAATCGTGAATTTGCCCTCAGTGACACCAACGGGGCTGGTTAATCCCAACGTGCTGGTGGGATAAAGAAAGGCCACCACCTCTTCGCCGGCGGCGAAATAACTCATGTCCGCGACAAAAACATTTAATCCCTGATAACTGCCGCCGTACTGGGTGAAAGTAAAATGTTTGGCATTGGCGCCGCGCACGGCGTCTTGCACCGCCACTGTTGTATGTGTAACGATGAAACCGGTGGCGGCCTCGCGTTCGCTCCGAACATTGATCACCTGGCCGGAAAAAATAAATCCGGAGGCGGCGATCACTTGCCGCAAAGCCAGCGGCGATTGGGCGAAACTCGCTTGTCCTGCGCAGAATACAATCAACCCGTACAAAAAAATAAATTGACGTCGCATAAAAATAGGTTTATGGTGCTGCATGAATTAATCGGCCGCACCGGGTGTGAGTTTACCGCAAAACGGCGATGTGGCCGCGGGCACGAATGAATTTTTAAAAATGCCGCAGCCGCAATTAGCATGAAAATAGAGCAGAAAATTTTTTCGTGCAAGCAGATTTTTTCATTTATTTGGGGCAAGAAAATTTTCACGTTCAATAGTTTGATTTAAAAAGAGCTTACTTCGCAAACTGGCCGAAAATCAGCCACAAACTGATCATTATCTTACCTTTGGTGGCATAAAAGCCGTATGAGATTACGAAAAGAATGAAATGTCTAAATATTAAAGAAATTTAAACAGCGAAAGCTTTGTTTTATAATCTTTTAAAAATTACAATTTTGTTCGACCTCGCCCAAGAAATTTCAGCCAAATCATTTTGCCCGGCATATCATTTGCTTTTATAGTTATCGTATTGTGTGCTTAAAATTAGGAAGATTGTTATGGATCATCTAAAACGTATTTTGGTGGTAGATGATGAGGAAGACCTAACCTGGAGCATTTCCAAGAGTCTTGAGAAAAACGACAAGCTTTTTGAAGTTCTCTGTGTGAATAATGGGGACAGCGCTCTCGCCCATTTGTCGACTCGTCATGTGGATTTGGTGATTACAGATGTGCGGATGCCGGGCCGCGACGGTTTGGCGTTGTTGCGCGTGATCAAACGCGACTTTCCCGGGACCCGGGTGATATTAATGACGGCGCACAGCTCGGATGACGTGCGCCGTGAAATCGCGCTGCCTGATTGGCCGCTTTTTTATCTGGAAAAACCATTTGAGCTGCGCAATTTGCACCAGCTCATTTATGCGGCGCTCGACCTGGACGCGACGGGCTTCGATGAGATGTTGGTCACGACGGGCCGGCACGAGCCCGAACCAGGGAGTTTTGCGACAGATTCACGCGCCGTTTCCATTCAACGCCGGCTCTGGCCGATTGGGGCCCTTACAGAATCTCCGGTAGTTGATCCCTGACCCCAACGTTTTGGTGAGTGATTCTCAGAATTTCATTTTTATTTGCGTCCCCTTTCTATTTTTGTTTTCAGCCGAAATGGAAACGGGC